>JBLFYM010000062.1:0-34249 GCA_047608975.1 Limisphaerales bacterium
TCGAACCACCCACATCGCCCGGCAGTTCTGACAGATCGGATTTCGCCGCCTTCTTCACCAGCTTCTGGACTCTTTGAAGTGCGGGGAGATGTCGGGGAATCCCATCCAGGGCGGAAGGACGTTCGTGCTGCGTGCCTGCCTTCTCCGCGTTCTTGAGCGCCTCCCAGTTTTTCCAGACTTCAGCGACATCCTTGACCTTCGTCGTTCCAAACACGTGCGGATGGCGATGGATGAGTTTGTCCGTGATGCGTTTGGCCACGCGGTCAAAATCAAAGGCGTCCCGCTCGCTTCCCAGCTGACAATGAAACACGACTTGCAGCAGCAGATCGCCCAACTCCTCCTCCAATTCGACATCATCATTCTGCTCGATGGCGTCGATCATCTCGTAGACCTCCTCGACTGCGTGGAAGCGGATGGACATGTGATCCTGTTCCTTGTCCCACGGGCAACCATCGGGTGCACGAAGGCGTTCCATGACGTTGAGGAGATCTTTGATCGGAGATTTACTGCGTTTCATGTTGGGAGTTTGAAGATCGGAGTTTGGAAAAGTCCAAAATCTGCCGGCAACCCGCTACAGAATTACCAGATCGTCGCGATGGACGACTTCGTCCTCGCGCCCTGTCTTGGGGGTGATTTCATCCGCGGCGAATTGGGTGATCCCGCGGGCAAACTCAGTCCCGTCCTCGTCGCAGATCCGCACAACTTCTTCACGGGCAAAATTGCCCACACACTCAACAACGCCGACTTGGAGCAGGCTTCTGCCGCGATCACGTAGCGCCACCTTGGCTCCGGCGTCCACATGGATGTGCCCCTTGGGATGATGAAAAAACGCTATCCAACGTTTGCGCCCCTTCAGCTTGCCTTCCTGAGGGACAAAGAATGTTCCGACATCTTTTGAGGTAAGCACTTGGGCCAGAATGGTCTCGTCGTGTCCGTTGGCTATGATGGAGCCAATCCCAGATCGGGTTGCGATCCGGGCTGCCTCAATCTTCGTCGTCATCCCACCTACGGCAGTAACGCTCGCAGTTCCGGATGCCATCTGTTCGATGCGTTCATCGATCTTTTCAACCAATGGCACAAGTCGGGCATCGGCTTGTCCGAAATTCTCAATGACGCCATCGGCGGTCGTCAGGATCACGTGGAGATCCGCGTGAATCAGACTGGCCACCATCGCAGACAAACGATCGTTGTCACCAAACCGAAGTTCCGTGCATGACACTGCATCATTCTCATTCACGATCGGGATGACTCCGTGTTCGAGCAGGTTCAAAAGTGAATTCCGCGCGTTGAGATGCCGATCACGGTCGCTCAGATCCTCGTGGGTAAGGAGCACCTGTGCGGCCGTCAGTCCAAGATCGGCAAACAGTTGCTGGTAGATGGCCATCAGTTTCGATTGGCCAATGGCGGCGCAGGCCTGCAGATCTGCGAGACCGATCGGACGTTGATCAAATCCAAGGGCGCCCATACCGGCGCCCACGGCACCGGAAGTCACGAGCACAACTTCCCGCCCGGCCTTCACCTGAGCGGCGACCTGGACAACAAGCTGTTTCAAGCGGGCCGGATCCGGGTGCTTGGATTCATCGGTAAGAATACCGGTGCCAAATTTCACCACGACCAGACCCGCGTCTTTCAAATAGCGCTCGCGCACGCGGCGGATTTTAGCGGAATTCACCCGATGTGGAAAGGATGAGCCCGGATGGTGGCACATTCGCACTTAAGGATTTAGCCCAGCGGACTCGCAAGTTCGCGCCTCCAGTGGTTGCGCTCGGCACGCCGTGGAGGGGCCAGCTTGCGAGTCCTTACCGTTCGATCGCCCCATTTGGCGTTCTGACCAATCAGGCGGCACAGGAAGACAGCATCCACTCAGCCTACGGCGAAGTGCCCAGCGTTTTCAGCGGCCGGTCCGTGTTCAGGAAGACGTATCCGGCAGCCTGAGCTGAGCGGCGAGCGGGGGCGATGACTGATTTCTTCCGTGAGTAATCAATGACCAATATCGGCTTCTGCAAGGGGAGCAATTGTTTAAGAAAACCGGACGTGTAGGCGATCTCCTTCGCTTTGCTGGGTTTCTTCCCATTACTAAAAAGATCCTCAACCCCGATTCCTGAGACGAGTCCGCGATACTCAGGAAATTCCAGAAGCTGGGCGGCGTTCTGCGGAATGATCATGGTGCCCTTCTTTGCCTGACGAGCGCGTTCACCGATGCGGCCGATCCAGCGAGCCATATCCTGGCGGAAGCTGCGACCGGTCTCGGGATTGGGTCGATGATCGACATATTTGCCATCCACCTCTTCGTAGAACTCAAAAGCATCCACGATGTCCAGATAGAGACCGTCGAACCCTTGGGCCATGATGCGATCAATCTCCGGTAGCATGATATTCTGCCATCCGGAGTTCCAATACTTCACCTTGTAGTTCCCTTCCCAATCCGGGTTCTCCACATTTAGCCAGGACGGTGCTCCCTGATCTGGTTTTCCGTTCCCGTCACGATCCCACGCTTTCTGCCAGTAGGGGCGATAGTCCTCCGCTTCACCGATCGAGAGATACGCCACGATTTTGCGACTACTCTTTCCGGAACGGATGGTACGCAGATCCGTGGAAGACCATCGATCATCACCATCGTAAGCAGCATCGAGGATGATCCAGTCGCGTCCACAATCTCGTAAGGTCGAAACCGCAGCGGCCTTCGTTTTGTGTTTCGCGTCCGCCTGCAAAACATACGCGAACGAGGTCGGCGCAGGAGCGGCGGCGGCGGCAGAGGCCGATAGGACAACAAAAAGAAGTAACAGTTTTTTCATTTCTCAATCTCGCGCGCAACAATGGCGTTCAAGTGAACGACCCACGAAGTCTTCGTTTGCCGATTGCGCTTCCGCAACCAATAGTTCGGGCCAATCCAATGAATTTCACCGGCACAAGCCAAGCACAGATCGCCCCGATTTGGAACGGTCTGGAAGATCGCTGCGTCCGCTTTGACTGAACGTAGCCAATCCTTACTCAATCTGCATCACCATGTCGTCCACAAAAATCAGCCCCTTGATCGAAACTCTCTCCGACCTCGTGCGGATCAACAGTGTCAATCCCGAGTGGGGCGGTCCCGGCGAGGGCGAAGTCGCGGAATACGTCACAACCTTCTTCAACCGCCACAAAATCGAGGTCGAACAACACGAGGTGCTTCCCGGCCGCCCAAACGTGCTCGCTCGCCTGCCGGGGCGAGATCGCGACCGAACACTTCTTTTCGAAGCGCACATGGACACGGTCGGCGTTTCAGACATGACGATCGATCCGTTCGATCCGGCGGTGAAGAACAATCGGATGTACGGCAGAGGGGCCTGCGACATCAAGGCTGGTCTGGCGGCAATGATGCATGCGATGGCAGAAATGAAGACTGCCGGCACAGTGCCGCCAACCGACATCCTCCTCGCCGCGGTGATCGACGAAGAACACGTGTATCGCGGGGTCACCGCTCTGATCGAATCCTTTGAATCGAAACCCGAGGCGGCGATCGTTGCCGAGCCGACCCAGATGGAAATTGCCAGCGCAAACAAGGGTGTCCTGCGCTGGCAAATCGTCACGCACGGCAAGGCGGCGCACAGCTCGAAGCCTGAACTGGGTGCCGATGCCATTCTGGCCATGGCCGATTTGGTCAGGGCCATTGCCGATGACTCGAAGAGGCTCGCCCAAACCGAACATCCGCTCGTGGGAAAAGCGACCTGCAACGTTGGGATCATCGAAGGCGGCGAGCAGGTTAATTTTGTCCCCGCCCGTTGTTCCATCAACATCGATCGCAGATTGATCCCCGGCGAATCGATCCCAGAAGTTCTCAAATCTTATGAATCACTATTGGCGTCAATCGGGGAACTACATCCGCAGATTCGATTTGAGATGAAGTCCCCTGCCCTCACCGATGCACCGATGGAGACATCCGTCGAGGAACCCATCGTCATCGCCGCCGGCATGGTCGCCGATCGGACCGGCCTTTCATCCCGCCCCATCGGCGTCCCCTTCGGATGTGACTGCACCAAACTCTCCCGCGCCGGAATTCCTTCAATCATCTTCGGGCCCGGCTCCATCGATCAGGCCCACACCCGTGACGAATTCGTTCCGATCCACGAAGTCGGGTTCGCGCGAGATTTTTATCAGGGAGTTGCGATTGAATTCGGTGGAACGTAGCAGTGACACAAACGGCACCCGAGCATTTCAGGGCTTCCGCGCAATCAATTGCCCCGCTTGGAAGACGAGACGCTGATCACGTTTTGTCGAAGAACCGAACCGTTCACTCCTGCTCCAAGGCGACGGGCGCAATGATTCGCGATGCATGGATATTCGAATGATAGATCGTGTTCGTTGCCACGAGCGCATCGTCTGGAAACTCAATAGTCAACGGCTTGCCGGTCTGCGGATTGGGTTCGTAGAGCGGTGCTCCCGTGCTGGCCACGGTGATGCGAATGCGGTGGCCACGATTGAAGATCTGACTCATCCAGCCAACCGGAAATGCCACTTTGTGCACCTTCCCCGGCGTCATCAGTTTCTCAGCTTCAAATCCATCCCGGTATCGGGCACGCCATGGATAGTCGACAATCAGGATTGAACGCCCGTCGGGGTAGACGTCGCTGATTCGCACGATGAAATCCGTGTCTTGGGCCGTCGAGGAAACCAGAAGTTCCGCTTTGACCCGGCCCGACCATTCCACCGGGGAATCCAAGACTTCGCTGGTGAAAGTTCTTACCTCTTTCTGCTGTTCAAACTTCCGGGCATCTCGTGCTCCTGGAAACGAGCGACCGGGGATCTCCATTGGATTCCAGGGATCGCTGACATAGCTCGTCGATGACCGTTTTGCCGCCGACTTGCGAAGATTCAACTTGCCATCGGCTCCCAGATAATAGTTGGCTGCCTTCGCGGCGACCGGCCAATCCATGGTGCTTCGCCAAACGTTTCCCGGTGCGCCAGGTTCCCCCACGGCTCCCATGACATAGTAGCGCACCGTGGCTTCATTTCGCGCGCCGGTGGACTTGCCCTTCAACCACTCATCAAACCACCGGATCATATGCTCATCCACCGGCCAGGCAGCGTTGTCAGGATACTGAAGTTCTCCCACTTTGCTGCCTTTGTTGCTTCGTCCGTGCAGCCACGGTCCGACGACCAACATCTGTTTACCGAGGGAGTTCGGTCCACCGTTATGTTGCCGCCCCACGAAGCTCGCGATAGATCCTTGATTCATAAAGTCATACCAACTCCCGATGGTGAAGCAGGGCACGTTCATCTTGCTGAAATGCAGGGTGCAATCTTCCGCCTGCCAATACTCATCGTAGTGCGGATGCGAGAACCATTCCCGCAGGACCGCGTCATTGTCAGCGGGAACGCGGCAGTTTCTGGCCATGCCTTTGAAACGGTTTGGGCGGGTAAGCCCACCGATCCGATATCCCTCATGAAACAGACTCAATCCGGTATCCACCATGTATTGGCAGACCAACGAAGGCGGTTGAGTCACCGCAAGGTAGTTCTGGGCGTAACCGCCTTGCGAACTGCCAAAGGTTCCAATCTTGCCCGTGCACCAATCTTGGACGGCCAACCACTCGCAGGTGTCGTAGCCGTCCTTCAACTCCCCCCATTGCAGGCCGCGATAGGCGATGTAACTCCCTTCGGACAGGTGTGTTCCACGGTAATTCACCAGCGCAACGACGTATCCGGATTGGGCCAGACGCGCCGCGCTCTCCCGTGAACCGCGCCCCTGTAGGCCGGCGTAACGCTGTTCGAATAGCCCCGGCCATGGACCTTCCCCTTTCGGAAAATACAGATACGCAGACAGATGGATGCCGTCTCGCATGGGAATCATCACGTGGGTTTCTCTGACGTCGCCGAGATTGGGCGGCGCAGCGGCAGCCATTTGTCCACATGTGATGAGCAGAGCCAGCAGGCACAACGATTTTCGAAGCATCTTCATTCCTTACTATCCAACGCATCCGCGGGCAAGCACGGGCGGCGGCGTGTACTCGCCAGCCACCCTCACGTTTGCTAACACCTGCGCATGCTTACCGAAGAATCTCGCGTTGCCGACTTCCCCCCACTTCAGAACTTCACCTATCTCAACACGGCCGCCGAAAACATCCCGCCCCTCGCAGTCTGGGAGGCACTGGAGACGTATCGCGAACATAAGTCGATGGGCATGCGCGGGCGCGACTTCCATTTCCCGGAGTTCGAACGTTGCCGCGCTGTCGCCGCGACGCTGCTTGAGAAGGAACCTGAAGAAGTCTCCTTCTGCTCGTGCAGTTCCGAAGCCTACAATCTTCTCGCCTCCGCCTTGGCTCTGAAGTCCGAGGATGAAGTCGTGGTCACCGATCTGGATTTCCCTGCCGGGGCCACCCCCTGGCTGGCATCACCAGATCGACCGGTTGTCAAAGTCTGGAAAAACCGCGCCGGTGTCTTGGAACTGGAGGATCTTGGAAATCTTCTGAGCGAGAATACAAAGCTCGTACAGGTCTCCTACGTGAGCTTCCTCACCGGCCATCGTATTGATTGGAACCCCTTTCGCGATCTCGTGCGCCGGCTTGCGCCGAATGCCATCCTCTCCGTGGACGTGACTCAGGCGTTCGGACGAGTGGTCCTCGAATGCCTGGATGCGGACTGCATCATTTCAAGTACTTACAAATGGCAACTCGGTGTTCATGGCGGCGGAATTGTCGCGATCCCCAAAGCCGCCGCGAAGCGGCTCACCACGCATGCCGGCGGTTGGTATAACCTGGCCAATGCCTTCGACGCGGATCGCTTCGAACGGGCCGAGTCATTTCCCGGCGCAAAGAGTTTTGCTGTTGGAATGCCTTCCTTCCCCGCCATCTACGCCCTGCGCGCCGGCCTGGAATACCTGCAGAACGTCGGCATTCCCAACATCGCCAGTCATGCCGACCCGCTGATTACTCGCGTTCATGAAGGATTGCAGGAACTCGGGCTCGAACCCATGTCTCCCCACCAACCCAATTGCCCTTCTGGAATCGTCTCTTTCCAACACGAACGAGATGCGGAAATCCATGCAGCGCTGCAAGAAAAGAACATTCATGTCATGCACCAGGCCGGCCGCATTCGGGTTTCGACCCACGGCTACAATCAACCCTCAGATATCGACGCATTCCTGAAAGAACTCGCGCAGGTTTCGAAATGATCCGGATTTCCTAACGATCAGTGGGAACTGAGTTGGATCCGGAGAGGACACATCTCTCAATAAATCGACAAGAGCTATTCAAGTCGGCAGCTCAAGGCATAGGAGCTAGCCGGTTGGAGTTCACCCTTTTGCCGAGCCTGAAGGGCTCCAACCGCCCTCTGGCCCAAGCTAGACCGGAACGCGGATGCGCATTTCGGCGAGCGTTTCGCGAATAGCTGTCAGGAGGGCATTCATCTCCTCCACCGCGATGCGGCCAATGTTCCCGATCCGGAAGCATTCCTCCGCAGTGAGTTTGCCGGGGTAGATCAGCATGCCGCGCTGGGAGAGTTGCTCGTAGAATTCTTCGAACTGAAACGCGGGATCCTCGGGATAGCGGAACGCGGTGATGATCCAGCCTTGGAGTTCCGGATCAATGTATTCGCGGAAGCCGAGTTCGCGCATCCCCCTGATCAGAGTGACGTGGTTTTCGCGATATCTTTTCGCGCGACCGATCACTCCGCCTTCGCCGTCGAGTTCCTGTAGCGCTTCCAGAAATGCCAGCATCGTATGAGTGGGCGGAGTGAAGCAAAACTGCCCGCTTTTCTCCAAACTTTCCCATTGCGCGTAGAGATCCAGGCTCATACTTCGAGCGGACCCTTTGCCGGCCATCAAATTGGCACGATTCGCGATGACGAAGGAAAAGCCCGGCACGCCTTCGATACATTTGTTTGCGGAAGAAATCAGATAGTCGATCCGAGCTGCGGCCAGATCCAGAGGTACTGCGCCGAAGCTGCTCATCGCGTCCACGATGTAGGTTCGCCCCAGTTCATGCACCACTTGTCCCAGTTCTTCAACCGGGTTCATGATGCCGGTCGTGGTCTCGCAATGAACTACGGCCACGTCAGTGATATCCACATCGTTCAGCAGAGTTTCGTGCAACTGCTCGGCCGATGGGATCGTGTTCTCGGCGACCCGCATGGCCACGCACTCGATCTCCAATCTCTCGGCAATCGCCTGGATTCGGGCGCCGTAGGCACCGTTGATCACGACCAACAGTTTCCCACCACGATGAATTACCGAGCCGAGGGTGGCTTCGATCCCGAAGGTGCCGCTTCCCTGCATGGGGATGGCTTCGTAGCCGGCCTCCTTGCTCACCTGTCCGATCGCGAGCAGGCGCTCCCGGATTTCTTCAACGACACGAATGAAGGCCGCGTCCCGCGAGCCCAGGTCGCGCAGCATTGCCTGCTTCACGGTCAGGGAGGTGGTCAAGGGGCCGGGAGTAAAAAGTAGTTTGTCAGTGGGACTGGTTCGGTTCATGTCATTTCTTTCTCAATTTGCGATCTCCAAGCTCAAAGGTGATCGGGTCGGATCCGTTGGGAAACAGATAGTGAATCTCCTCAGGGATAGGCTCATAGGGTGAGAGCGACTGAATGTTTCTGAACACCGCCCCCCCGAGTGCCTGAGGTCCGGCGGCGTCCAGCACATGGAGGTTTCGAAATCCGCCATCCATTCCCACTTGAAATCCCAGCCTGATGTAATACCCGCGCGCATCCGGAAACTGTGACAGGGCATCCTGGATAACCGCCTGCAGATCGGTATGCAACGCGCGCTTGTATTCAGCGAGCAACATCCCGTCGTCGTAGCTTCGCGCCTGAATCCTGGGACGTTTCGGGATCGGCCGTTTGGGTTCTGGCATCCACTCCACGGAGGAGCAGCCAGTCAGGAAACTGAGCACGCAGGCGAACGCAAGTGCGCCGGACCTTATCACTGAGCCACCGATTCTCCCCCTTGGGCTCATCCTGCCTGATCGCGCAAGAACTGCATGAAGCGGTCCTTCACTTCATGGGGCTTGATGGTCGGTCTTCCCAGTTCATCTGGTGAACCCGGTTTGATCTTCACGTGCAGCAGCGATGGCCCGTCCAATCCGCGTAACTCCTTCACTGCCGGTCCGATTGCCGAAGGATCATCGATGGACCAGGCGCGGCGATAGTTCACCGCCGCAGCGACTTCGGCGAAGCGCGTCGTGCCAGACACCGTCTGCTGCCCGCCGGTGGAATCGTGTTGCTCGTTGTCGAGCACGATGTGGATCAGGTTCTTCGGCTGGTAGTGACCGATCGTCGCCAACGCGCCCAGCTTCATCAACGCCGCCCCATCGCCATCGATGACGACCACCGGTTGATCAGGCAAGGCATGGGCAACGCCGAAGCCGATACCAGATGCGCATCCCATTCCTCCGACCACGTAGACGTGGTTCGGCCGGTCGGCAATAGTGAACAATTCCCGCCCGGTTTTGCCAGTCGTGGCAATGATCGCTTCATCTCCGTTCAAGTTTTCCAGAACCGCATTGAGGGCGCCGGTCCGGGTGGTTCGTTCTTCGGTTGATCGCCAATCTGCCAATCGGATGTCAGTGGTGACGGCCTGAGAATTCTGCTGGCAGGATAGCTTATGCGGGGCCACGGAATCCTTGGACATGATGAGCGCGAAAGGTTTGTTCCGCTCAGCCATGCTCGCCTCCGCTTCTGCCATCGTTCGTTCGATCTGATCCGTCTCGGTTGGGAACGGAAGTGAAGGGATCTCCATGGCGTCCAAAAGACCCTTGGTGATTCGGCCCATCTGCTCATGTTGAGGCTCGTCCTTCCCACCCGGTTCACCCCGCCAGGTCGTGATCAAGAGAGTGGGAACCTGGAACGGATAGTTCAAAGAGGTCAACGGGTTAACCATGTTTCCGAGGCCCGAATTCTGACACATCGTCACGGTCTTACGGCCGCCAAAGTATGCCCCCAGCGTGATTCCCACCGCTTCGCCTTCGCTCGCCGCACCGAGGTAATCAAGTGTCGGGTCGTCGATGACGTAGTTGATGAACGGCTTCAGGTAGGAACAGGGAACTCCGGCGTACTGCGAGTAATTCAACTCACGCAGATGTTCGATGAATGAGGAGGCTTCAATCATGGGTCAATTAAAAGCCTGAGCTTTGGCGAGGTCCTGCAGATTATCAACATCCAGCCAGTGGCCGGTGATGTAGAGCACGCGAATCTTATGGCCCTGCTTGATCACGTGATTCAACAAGTCATAGAGATGGAGTTGATCGAAATCGTCCCGCTTCGAAAGTTCTGCCATCGCCGATTGCAATGCCAGGCTCCCGGCGGTACTCGCTTTCAGCAGACCGATCCATTCCCCGGTGATCGAACCGGGTTCCAAATCCGATCCCATCGTTTCGAGCCAGACCATGCCGCGCGTGAAAGACGAAGAATGCGGAATGTTGGTCGTTACAAAATCCTGCGAACCCGCCTCCGCTGCCTTCCGCTTCGTCCCTTCCGAATCAACCGCGATCACGATGTCATCCTCGGCGTCCAAAAGACTGCTGAGGATGTAGCGCCTAAACAGGATATCGCCGTAAGAGATGATCACGTCGCCTTCGATCTGGTCCCGTGCCACGTTCAGCGTGAACAGTTCACCGGTGGTCTCAAACTGATCATTGTCCGCAAAGCTTACGTTGGGAGCATGCACCTGCTCTTTGGCGTATCCCCGGATCACGGTGACTTCCTTGATCAGTTCCTTGCGGAACTGGGTAACCATTCGATGCAGAATCGGAATCCCGTGAATCTCGACCATCGTCTTGGGTTTGTCGGTGGTCAGATCCCGCAGTTCATCCCCCCGGGTGGCGGCCATGATGACCGCCTTCGTGGCTTCATTCCGCTGCGGCAGGTAGAGTTCTTCCGCCGCCGCCAACTCCGCGGCGTTCTGTAACCGAAACACTTCTTTCACCGAAACAACCTCATCCTCAATCGAGGTCAGTGAACGCTCGCTGTAAATCTGTTGGCAGGTCTCCTGCATCGCCTTGATCGCCGAACGCATGTTGTGATTTGCCCAAATCACCGTGCTGATCTTGGCCTCCTCGAAAACTTCGACCGGCGTGCTGTAATACATCGTCGGCACGATCACCAAAGGACAGCGATTCTGCCAGGCTTCCGCGAACGCAAGGATCTGGTCTGGCGATGACTTCTTGCTGTGGATCAACAACCCGTCAGCACCCGCATCGTGATACGCCTCGGCGCGCTTCAGCATTTCGTCGAGTTCCCAACCCGCGATGAACGCCTCAAGCCGGGCAATCACACTGAAGTCGGAATCACTCTGGCCGTCCTTCGCCGCCTTGATCTTGCCGGCGAATTCATCGGCATCCGCCAACGGCTGTTTCTCGCCGCCGATGAACGAATTGGTCTTGGGAAAGAGCTTATCCTCGATGCAGACCGCCGCCACGCCGCGCTGTTCCAGCTTGTTCACCAGGCGCCGCATGTTGTTGAAATTCCCGTAACCGGTGTCGCCATCCAACAGGATGGGAATGTCGGTGGCATCCGCCATGAATTCGCAGACTTCCAGTATCTGTGTCCAGCTGGCCTCGTTGTTGTCGCGAACGCCGAGAGCGGCGGACATGGAAAGCCCGCTGGCCCAAACCCCCTTGAATCCAGTCTCCTGAACGATCTTGGCACTCATTCCGTTGTGAGCTTCCATCAGGAACTCCAGTTCACCGGAACAGAGCAACTCGCGGAATTGTCGTGTTTTTGTCACAGCCCTAGTCATACGATAATACGGCATTGCATTCAACATCCGTCGGAAACGGTGTCAGAAACGGTTGCTGAAGGTCTCGGCATCCGGGCCGGCCGGATGGACCTGTGGTCCACCCCGAGACGCGCGGATTCGCCAATCAAGATAGTGAGTCCAATTTCGGAGTCGCAACCCAAATGAGCGCCCCCGCGCAACTGAACGGGCCGGAATGCCCATCCTACTCAAAACCTACTGCAGTGCTACGGCCTGGCTGGCATCGAAGGATGTGCGCTTCGCGTTCTGGTGCGTTTTTCATTCCGTTGGATTTGAAGCGGGGCGCGTGATTTGCCATGCTGACGATGACGCGAATGACTGACGATTATCACATTGTATCCCTGCCGGGTGGCAAGTGTTCTGTGGGCTCCCGGAGCGTGGGCGAAGTGATGCATCCGGATGTGGGGCCGAGCGCCGAGGCGTTCAATCTCTACGTGGAACAGCCGCGGTTGCGCGAGCGCGTGGTGGCGACGGAAGGAGCGTTTGTGATTTGGGATGTTGGGATTGGGGCCGGGGCCAACATTCTCGTCGCCCTCCAGAATATCTCCGACATTCCGGCCGAACTGGAGATTGTGAGCTTTGATCACAGTGACGCCCCATTGCGTTTTGCGTTGGAACATGCGCGCGAACTGAACTACTTCGGCGAATTGGAATCCTCGGTGGCTGAGCTGCTTGAACATCGGACCTTGGATTTGAAGGTGGGCAAGCTGTCGGTTCAGTGGCGATTGGTCATTGCCGACTTCCCCGCGTTGTTGAACGGCGATTCACGCTCCGATTATCCTTCGCCTCACGCAATCTTTCACGACGCCTGGTCACCCAAGAAGAATTCGCAGATGTGGAGCGGTGAGCTATTCGAGAAACTGTTTCAATCTGTCGGTGAGGGACAGGACTGCGTTTTGTCCACTTACTCCCGCGCCACGGTGATCCGGACTGCGCTGCTGTTGGCCGGGTTCTATGTGGGCCGAGGTGTTGGCATCGGCGTGAAGGAAGAGACCACCCAAGCCGCGACACGCATGGAACTCCTTGCCGAACCTTTGGGGCGCGACTGGTTCGGACGCGCGCAACGCTCGCACGCGGCTGAACCATTCGAGATTACATTTCGGCAGGCTCCGCTGTCCAAGCGATCGCTTGAGAGATTCCGGAAGCACCCGCAATTCGTCTGACCCTGTGGTGGCGGGCGTGAGCGCGTGGCTGGCCAAGCCATGGGCAGGGGCGAGCTTGCGAGTCCTAAATCGTGTGTTTGCACTCCAGCCAAGGTCACTAAGGGTTTTGTGTATGGCCGTATTGATCGCGCCCCCGGGCAGCACCGTTGGCTGGCACAACGCCGCGGACTCGCAAGCTCATCCTTCCAGACGACATACCACCCACTTGCTCACGCTCGCCGCCACTTTGGGCAGGATAGAGGAATCCGGCTCGTTTTTCCGGCGTGGTTTTGACTAAGCTCCGGTCGTGGTGTCGCCCGAACAATTTGATAAACTCTTGCAGGCCGAAGAACCGGTTCTCGCCCTGGCTCCGATGCAAGATGTCACGGATCTGGGGTTCTGGCGGTTGATGACGGAATACGGCGGGGCGGATCTCTATTTCACTGAGTATTTCCGGGTGCATCCGACTTCGCGATTGGAGAAACCGATCCTCCGTTCCATTACCCAGAATCCGACCGGCCGGCCCGCGATTGCGCAGATGATCGGCAATGATATTCCCGCGCTCGTCCGGACTGCGAAGGAACTCCAACAACACGACGTCGCGGCAATCGACCTGAACCTCGGCTGTCCCGCTCCGGTCGTCTATCGCAAGTGTGCCGGTGGCGGTCTGCTGCGTGATCCACAGCGGGTGGATGCAATACTCGGGGCGCTGCGGGATGCAGTTACCACGAAGTTCACGGTGAAGACCCGGATCGGGTTCGACGATCCGGCGGTGTTTGATGAGCTGCTGCCGATCTTTTCAAAACATGATTTGGATCTGCTCACGGTTCATGCCCGGACGGTGAAGGAGATGTACCGCTCGGAAGTTCACTATGACTACATCGCCCGCGCGGTGGATGCCGTGCCCTGTCCGGTGCTCGCGAATGGCAACGTCTATTCGCCGGAGAACGCGGAGGAGATTCTGGGGCAGACCCGCGCGGCCGGTCTGATGATTGGGCGCGGAGCCATTCGCAATCCCTGGCTCTTTCAGCAGATCCGCCAGCATCGTCGGGGAGAACCGGTTTCGGTGCCGACGGGACGCGAGGTTCTGAAATACATCCGTGATCTGTTCGCGGTTGTCACTGATGAAGACGCGCCGGAACGTTCCCAGGTTCAGCGGGTGAAGAAGCATATGAATTTTCTGGGACAGGGGGTTGATCCGGAAGGTGTGTTCCTCCATGGCGTTCGAAGAGCGGTCGCACGCGCTGAATTCTTTGGCCTCTGCGAGGAATTCCTCGACCACGATCGACCAATGCCATTGACTCCTTTTGAGACGGTCTCCGCCCGCTAGTTACGGGGCGCATTCATGCATGCGCCCCGTACGTGGCAGCAACGCGTGAGCGAGCATTCTTTCGCCGTCGAAAATCTGCGCGCTCACGCTCGCTGCTACATTGGTCTTCGGCAGAATGCGCCATCCGGGTTGATCAGATTGACTTTCCTTCCTTTGCAGAGGAGAGGTAATTTGGTGAAAGCAAATCCATGAAAACTCCATCCACGCTTCTCGCCTTCATTTTCGTTACGAGTCTTGGTGCGCTCGCCGCCGAATCGCCCGTCGCACACACTGAATCCAAAGATGGAAAGACCTGGTGGTATGATATCCAGTCACTTGAGGTTGAGGGGCGCGCGTTTGATGATACCAAAGATTTTTATGATCGCCTACCGGCGCGGGCAGAGAAAAACGTGCGAGGTGCTGTCTGGAGCCTGAGTCGAGATTCTGCCGGTATGGCCGTCCGTTTCGTCACGGATGCCACTGAGATCAAGGCGCGGTGGGAGCTGAAGAAGAGTCGACTGGGAATGGATCACATGGCTCCCACCGGCGTGAGCGGGTTGGATCTCTATGCGAAGACCTCGACCGGTAAATGGCGTTGGCTCGGCGTCGGTCGCCCGCGCACGTTTCCGGTTTCGGAAGGGACGCTGGCCACCGGCATCCGTCCGGGAAAACGGGAGTATCTGCTCTACCTGCCGCTCTATAACGGAGTGAAGAAAGTTGAACTGGGGTTGCCCAAGGGGGTGCGACTGACCCGGGCACCGGCCTATCCCGAATCGCATGCCAAACCCATCGTTTTCTACGGCACCTCGATCACCCACGGGGCCTGTGCCTCGCGGCCGGGAATGCCGCATCCTTCAATCTTGGGACGCTGGTTCGGGCGGCCGATCGTGAATCTCGGATTCTCCGGCAATGGCCGCATGGAGATGGAAGTTGCAAAATACATCGCTGAGATCGACGCGGCTGTCTACGTGTTGGATTGCCTGCCGAACATCGATGCGACGGCAGTTGCCGAACGCACCGAACCGTTGGTCAGGTTTCTTCGCCAGCAGCGGCCGAATACGCCTATCCTGCTGGTCGAAGATCGAAACTACAGCAATGCGTTCCTGATGCCGGGCAAAGAGAAACGCAACGTCTCAAGTCAGGCGGCCTTAAAGCAGGCCTATGCCAAGCTGCAGGCGGACGGAATTACGGGCCTCCACTATCTCGAAGGAAAACATCTTCTCGGTGCTGACAACGAAGGAACGGTCGATAGCTCACATCCGACCGATCTCGGATTCATGCGTCAGGCCGAGGCCTTCGAAAAAGTTTTGCGCACCATTCTGAAATAGGCGCGATTCCCTTTGAGGGTTTAGGTGGAACAAAGTCGGAACTGAATCGTGTCATCCGACAGTTCTACGGAGAGATGTTGATCAAGGGTGAGGCGTTCGCCGTAGCGATGAGACAAAGGAATGAAGACCATGGGGAACCTTGAGGAGTATTGGGGTGGCGCCCTGGACCGGGGCTGTCCTCTGCCGCTTTTCGCTGCGCGCGCTGCCTCCCACTCCTCGCTACGGGCTTTCAGTTCGGCCATGTAGCCGGGCGATCTCCACTTCAGTGAATCGTCGGTCGCCGGGGATTTCCGCATCGCAATAACCGCATCGTTCCAAACGGGGGTTGTAGAGGACGCGTTCACAGAACGGATATTGTTACGGCGTGGTGTCTTTCATTACTCGAGCTGCAGCAACTCCGCAGCCGTCCACCCGTGATCGTGGGTTTCGGTTTGTTTGCGAACGGCCGCTACTTCGCGCGGGCTCACGGGATCGTAGGTGTGATCCCAGGCGCGACGGATGTAGGTGAGGATGCCAGCCACGTCTTCATCAGAGAATCCCTGATGGCCGGGCATGTTCATGTTGTAGCGCTTGCCCAGAACGGTGACCGGGCCGGTCATACCATTCAGAACAATTCGCGTAAGATGTTCCGGACTCGCGGCGACCCACTCGGAACCAGCCAAAGGCGGTGCCAATCCGGGCATACCAAAGCCGTGGGGTCGATGGCAATTGCCGCAGGTCATGTCGTAGTTGTATTTGCCTGCGTGATAGCGGAGCTGTTCGACTCGATTTAGCGGCTTGAGCGGTGGTTCCGGGACGACACCGGGTTTGCCGGGCCAGGTCAGAATTTTATCCAGCTCGTGAAGAGCCTGCTGGAAGGTCGGGGTTTCGACCTTGCTCAGGACGGCCAAAGCGGCGGGTTTTTCGGTCAGTCTGATTCGTTTGCGTGGAACTGTGGGAAGCCCTGGCGTTGGCGGAACTTTGGGCGGTGTCATGCCGGTGATGACGGCGGTCTTTTGCCAGACCGGTGTGTCGGGTTGTCCGATGAGTTCCAGCAGTGAATTCACTGATTCCCGGCGGCCTTGGGTGATCACGCAGCGGGCCAGATCGCCAAGCAGTTTCGTGCGGTGACCGGTTTGGTTCCGGAAGGCGTCATGGCCGATGAGTCCGGCGATAAAAGCGCCTTCGCGCCCCGGCATGCCGGAGATGATGGCATCGCGAATTCCTCGGTGATCCGCGTTATCGGTGGCGAGGGCGATCAACACTTTGGTTGCCTTGGTGTGGGCGAAACCGCTGAGGGTCAGTGCGAGCTGGAGTTTGACGTCCGGATCCGGGCCGTTCGCATGCTTCAAGACCTGAGTGAGCGCGTCCTCCTGTTCCCAGGTTTTCAAGATGGGTTCGGAGAGGCGGATCGCGCCGGCCAAGACCTTGCCGTGGCGTTCCTGCTTCAGGACTTTCGCCAGCAGTTCGAGATCGAGATAACCCATGCCTTCTAGCGTCCACAGGGCATGCAATCGACCCAGATGCGTTTTGCCGTCGAGCGTGAGTTTCTTGAGCGGCGCGATCGCGGCGGTGGGTTGGTGATCTACGAGCAGCCGTTGCGCGGTATCCCTAAACCACCCGTTGGCATGATCGAGCGTCTTCACCAGCACCTCGGGGGAGGCTTTCGCGAGATCTGGCCCCGAGTCCACGGCGCGGGTGCGGTGGACGATCCGATAGATCCGCCCGAAATCGGTTACCTTGTCCAGCCCACGACTTTCGGACTGTTTCCGCAGGTAGGTCGTGAGATGGGCGTGGTGTTGGATGATGCCATGATACATGTCGATGAGGTATAGCGCGCCGTCGGGACCCATGTGCGCATTGACCGGCCGGAAGATCTCGTCGGTGGCGGCAAGAAATTCTGTTTTCTGTTTCGCGTGTGGATTGATGGCCGTGATCGCTCCGTTTTTCTCGGTGACGTCATCGCGGCGGAGGAGGTTGCCGCTGGGTTCGGGAACGAAGGCGTCCCCGATAAAGCTCTCCGGAAAATGAGCACCGCGATAGATCGCCACGCTGCTCGCACTGGTGAAACCTCGCATCGTTCCGTCCGATCTCAGGAACCCGGGTTTGTAGGCACGATTGACCCCGGGGTTCATTCGCCCCGGCCAGACGGTCTGATTGGGGAGTGGCTGCACGCTGTAGGTGGCACCGCGATAAAAAGGATTTCGTTGCAGATACTCCGAGGGGATGGGTTCGATCCGAAAGTGGTCGCTGTTTGAGTTGAAGGCCAGGCGACCGTAGTTGTCCTGACAGATGCCCCATTGACCTTTGAAATACGTGTTCTCCTTCTTCCACTCATCGTCGATGTAACGATGCTTGCTGGTAGCCTTGGCGCTGTAGAACCAGTTGTCCAATCCCCGAGCGAGACCGTTGACGGCGTGCTCGACGTTCATCTTACCGTCAACCGGTGCAGCGCGGGGCGCATATTCCGGATCGATCAGGATGCGCCGGCCGGGTTGGTCTCCTTCGAGGATTGGGTAGTAGTAGAGTCCCGGCGGTTCGCAGATCAACACCCCGTTCCGCGTGAAAGCCATTGCGCGCGGCATCACGAGGTGATCGAGAAATACGGTCTTCCGATCCATGCGGGCGTCGCCGTCATCATCGTGGAGAATCGAAACCTGACTGACGGGCTGCACTTCTCCGTTGCCGGCAGAGTTGGGCATGAACGAGCGCATCTCCAAAACCCATAACCGCCCACTCGCATCCCAGCGGACCATCACGGGATTCACGACCATCGGTTCGGAAGCCACGAGTTGGATAGCGAACTCGACTGGCAGCTTGAATTGCTTCAACGCGTCTGCAGGTGACAAGGGCGGAGCCGGTGGAATTCTTTCTGCCGGTATCTGAGTAGTCTGCTGTTCACCGGCGCGGTCGCCGGTTTGTGCCAAGGCGGATGAGGCACAGGCAAGAATCAATGAGAGTAGATCGATACGCATGGTCGGATGCATTCTGCTTTGACCGGCGCGAAGTAAAATACTTCATTTTGATGTACCGGTTCTCGTCTCGAATGTAGCAGCGAGCGTGAGCGAGGAATGGCGGCCGCGTTTGGCTGGTTCAAAGTTGGATAGAGCCTTTGTGTATCCACATTTTCTTGGTCGGGCCCGATCACCTTCTGTCGCCACGGGAGGCAATCCATGCCCCTCCCTGGATGAGGAGGAAGAGGATTCCCAGCAGGCCGACGGCCGCGGGACCGACGGGGAAGTCCCACCGATAGGCGATGTAAAAGCCTGCGAAGGCGGCACCTCCGCCGATCAGGGAGCTTGAGATGAGGAGTTGGGGTAAAGAGTTGCAGAAGGATTGCGAGATCAGGGTGGGCACGATCATGAAGCCGAAGGCGATCAACGGGCCGACGGTCATGACGGTTGCGGCCACGCTCACACCAATCAGGGAGAAGAGTAGGAGGTCCCAGCCGAAGACAGAAATGCCGAGGGTGGCCGCCAGACGCCAGTCGTATGAGACGAGCAGGAATTCACGACGAAAGACAGCCAGCAGGCTCAGCACGAGTGCGAATATTCCGCTCGTCCATTGCAACTCGTTCCGGGTAATCGCGATGACCTCGCCGCGGAAAAGATCGAGCCAACCTTGCTCGGCCTGGGGGCATTTGGCGATGAGCAGAAGACTTGTGGCGGTGGAGACGACGAAGGCGGTTCCCAACCAGCTTTCAGCAATGCCGTTCCGGCGGCGCTCAAGAAAGGTCAAGATCACCACCGTCAGCATGGAGAAGACGAGTGCGCCGGAGAATGCCGCGGCGGTCGACGTGTGATGGTGACCGTGTTGATGTTCGCCGAACCAGACATGCAGGGATAGCGCCAGCGCGACTCCGGTGGAAGAAATCTGTGGTAGCGCCACGCCCAGGAATACCAGGCGGCGAAGAATGAAAAATACGCCGATCAGGGGGCAGGCCAGACCGACGAGGACGACGGTGTGGAGCGCGTCACGCAGAAGGAATTCCGATGCCAGGATTTCGTGCAGAGCGACCATTAGTTCAGCCCCAGTTGTTCGGTGAGGTTTTCGGTCGAGAGCAGTTCATGGGCAGGTCCGTAGGTACAAACGCCGTCACGCAGCCAGACGACCTCGTCCGCAAATTTTCTCACCAACCCAAAATCATGTGTCACGATGATCACGGTCAGCTTCTCACGCTGTTGAATTTCCCGGAGCGTCTCCGTGATCTCCCGCGTGGTCTTGTTGTCCACGCCGGAGGTCGGTTCATCGAGCAGCAGCAGTTGCGGCTTCGTGGCCAGCGCCCGGGCGATCAATATCCGCTGTTGTTGCCCCCCGGACAGGCTGCCGAACGGTTGCGCAGAAAACGACTCCGCGTGGGTGGTCTTCAGGCATTCGTGCACGAACTCCGCTTCGTGTCTCGGAAACAGTTTTCCGGGCGAGACGCGGGCGTAGGCTCCCATAAGGGCCACTTCAAAACCCGAGAGGAGGAAGTTTACGTCGAGTGATTCTTCCTGCGGAACAAAGCCGATGCGCGGCTTTGTGGGGCTCAGCAACTCGCCTGCAAGCGGTTTGGTGAGACCCGCAAGCGCGTTGACCAGGGTGGATTTCCCACTGCCATTGTCGCCCAGGATTGCGGTGATGGTTTCCGTTCGGAAGCCCAAATTCAGGTTCCGGAGCACCACGCGCTTGCCATAGCCGAGATCCGCCTGTTTCAGTTCAATGCAGAATTCAGCCACGTCAATTCAGGGCTTTCACCATCGCGTTGAGACTAAACTCGATCAGCCGGAAGTAGTCATCCGCTCCTTCAACTCCGCCGACCATTGCCGGCAAGATCACCAGTTTCGCGTCGAGATGGCGCGCGAGGTAGGATGGTGTTCGGGTGGATCGATTGGGTTCTATAATCACCATCTTGACACCCGCTTGCTTCATCTGGGGCACAAGTCGACTGACATGGGAAGGGGATGGTTGGATCCCGGGCTTGGGTTCGATGTAACCCGCTACCAGGAGACCGAAACGGGCGGCGAGGTACTCGTAAGTCTTGTGGTAGGACAGCACAGAAACGCCTTTCAGCGGTGCCGCCAGGGTTTTCCAGGCGGTGATCTTTTTGTCTAGTTTGGCTTCGAACGTCTTCAGGTTTGCCTCGTAATTGGCGCGATTACGGGAATCCATCTCGGCGAATGTCCGCGCGATGTTGCGCGCGATCAATCGCCCGTTCTCGGGGTCGAGTTCGAAGTGGGGATTGCCGAATGCATGCACGTCGCCTTGAGTGCGGCTGATGGGCCCCCGCGGAACTTCCAACATGCGGATGCCTCGGCGAAGGACGATACGTCCTTCGCCGCCGGTAATGATTTTTCGGTTGCGGGCGTTTCGCACCAGTGGCGGCAACCAGCTGGACTCGAGGCCGGCGCCGCCTTCAATCAGCACATCGGCTCGGTTGAGTAGGCGTATGAAGCTTGGCTTGGCATCGACGAAATGGGGATCTTCGGTGCCGCGGGCCAGGCTGGTGACCTGAACCTTGTCACCACCGATCTCTTTGGCGATCGCACCGTATGTCGGCAACGTGGCGACTACGTCGAGTCGGGCGGAGGCGACGGCGGGCAACAGTAACAACGCGAGTAGAGAATATATTCGGAACATAAGAAAGTGAGGAAGAGGGTTGGATCGCATATTTGTGGAGAGGTATGGCCGCCAGGATCGGTGTTCCCGGCGGCCGGTTGCGGTTCTCAGAACTTGTGAGCGCCGTGTGCGCCGAGTAAGAATTCAAACTGCAGCCAGAGCGAATGGTCCGGGCCGATGTTGTCCCGCCAGTCATAATTGTACTGCAGTCGCACTTTGCTGAACTCAGTGGGGAAATGGGTGAGGTTCGGCGAGAGGCGCCAACGGCGATCGCGGGCTGCGTCCACACCGAAGAGTTGCTCATACGTCGCGCGAGTCGGCGCGACGAAGTCGCCACGAAAACCCGCGACCCAACCGGGACGGAATCCGTAGAGCACCTGGCTGTAGAGGCCGTAGTCTTCGATGGTTTCGGCGGGAACAGCATCAACCACTCCGTTGGCGAAGATGTCTCTGCCCGAGGCGATGCCGGCGGCGCTATCCGTCTGACCACCGGCTTCGTAACGACGGAGGATGGCTTCCGTTTGCCAGGACACGAACGGAAATCCCTTTTCGTGTTTGGCCGGTTTCCACTTCCAGGTGAGATCAACCCCATAGATTTGGGTGTCGGTGTCGGGCCCGGTGGCGTTCGCGCCGAAGCTTCCGGAAACACCGGCCAGCAAGGTCTGCTCGTCATTCAGCTCGACCGATGCCTGGTAACGTGGTGTGAAGATGAAATCGCGTAGCGCGGATCCACGATCCGGGCGGTTGTCGGTGTGAAGTCGCCCGAACGCGGTTTCCCCATCCTGCGAGGAGCGGAAACTCAACGCGGTTTCACCGGTTGCGTTCTGCAATCCGAGGAACAGCTCCGAATAGAAAGGGGTCGGAGCCAACCAAGAGAGCTGGGCTCCAGGGTTGCGTTGCCCGTCGCCGCCAAACATCCGGTTGTTGATCAATGGCATGTCCACGAATCCCCACACGTGCGGATGGGTCGGGTTTTGCCTGCCGAATTGGCTAAAGAACTGTCCCGCCTTGAGTTGCAGATTCCACGGCATGGAAAACGATTCCAAGTAGGCCTCTTCCAGTTCGATGACGGTTTCGCCTCCGTTGTTGATGAGGAAGATGATATTGGCCAATCCGCGGAAATATGGATCAACCGCACCGTCAAAAGCGATTTCTGCCTGCTGCAGGGTGAAGCCACGTTGCTTCGGATCATGTCCGCCCGGTTCCAACGTTTCGACGTCACTGGCGGTGGACATGCCCATGGCCATAAGGCCGTCGAAAGAAATGTTCACGTATTGATTTTGGTTTCCGACCAGGGAAATCGGATCAGCCGCACTCCATGGTTTGTCGAAGGAACCCGCAGCTATCCGTTCGACTGCCAAATCGGATAGTTTTTTGTTCATCATGTCCTTCAGTTGCGCGGACTCATCGGCGGTGAATCCTTTGGCGTTTTGCAGGGAATCCAGCTTCCCCTGCAGCTTTTCCATTTGCCACTGAAAGAGTGTCTGTTGGCGGGCGAACTGCTCCTGAAATGTTTTCAGTTGTTCCGTCAATTGCTTCACCTGCTCGTCGTTGGCTGTCTGGGCCGGCAGTGTGTTCACTACCAAGCCAAGGGCGACAGCCGCGCCCATCAATTCCTTAATTCTCATGTTGTCTGATTTCCAATGTTGGTCGAATGACAACCGAGGGTTGTCGAAGATGCGAGAAGGGGATCACCCCATGATCAATGGGACTCCTTGCGACGCGAAACTGCGGCGTCAATGCGGGATGGAATCAAACGATTGGGGGGGCGCGACCGGGAGGATGTAATCGAATGTCGCGGTGTTTCGCGGCTTGGCTCCCGACCAGTCGGCAGGGATTGAAGCCGACGTGGCCGCGGATGAATTCGGCCGGGGGCGAAACGGCTTCCACTGAATTTTCAGCGAAGAACTGTACAAGACAGGTGTGGCCGGTCTGATCATCTGGATGATGATCGTGATCTCCATGGTCTTGCGAATGCGCATGGTGGTGATGCAGCTCCGCGTGCAGCTCTGGCAGATGCGTCAGCATGGCGGCCGACAGCACACTCACCCCTAGCCAAAGGGCCAAGGTGAGCTTCAGAAACTGTTCAAGCCGGACTGCCATAATTGCAAACGCGCCGCAATAAGCCGCACTAGGGAACTCGCGTCAAGCAGAATTGGTCGCCTGAAATTGAACGTTGGGTGTGCGGTGTTGCGCAATTTGAATCGGTTTCAGCACGGTCACTAAATCGGGCATGACCGCTCCCTTTCATCGATGTGGATTTTCTGCCAAGTCCCGGTGCGGGCGCAGTCGCTGAGTGTGGAATCCCCTGTCGATCAGCTGAATTCCTCAATCCCTCGCATGACAGGTGATTACGATGAGGCACTGGAGAAAACGCCCACTGCTGCTTCCACAAGCTTACTGCTGTCGATATCTCGTGAAAACTTGATCCAGCCTCATCGCCCTGACTCAGACTCCCGTTAAAGCGCGTGGGGGGAGAAAAGATTCGCGCTGGCGGGGGGATCATTGGATGATCGCCACCCATGTCATTTGAGCCTCTGCGCATACGGCCAATAGCGACCGCGGCACTGATGCTGATGGTCGTTTTTACGGCAGATGCCGCCCCGCATCGGGCGACGCGTCTGGGGCATCCGGCGACGCGTTTTGCGCCGCCGCTTCGTTCGGCTGAAGATCTGCGAGCGCGGTTTAGGGATCCCAAATTGAAACCGGATATTGCATCGATCCTGAATCAGTGGGGTTGGAAGGGGAATCTGGAGGATATCCATCGGGCGGCTCTGAATGAGGAAATCAAGCCGCTTGAACTTCCGACCGGAACGATCATGCCGTTCATGTCTTCCCGCAAGAATGGCAAACCAATCACACTTCGCGAAGTGCTGTGGGCGGGGAAAGAACCGATTCAGGCATTCTCATTTCGCTTCGTCTCGAATGGGCGTCGCTATCACTGCATCACTCCACGGCCTTGCAGTAATTTCTTCGTGGTCGATGAAGGGCCGGCGAACACGACGTTGACTATCGAGTGCCATGCTCCAGATCGTTCATTTACCGGCCGGCAGGTCAAAGTGTGTCTCACGGCACGGAACGCGGGACCGGCAAATGAGCCCGATCCAACGATTGTGATGGTGCTTCCAGAGCATGCGGAGGTCGTTGCCACGTCCGATGGTGGAACGGTTTCGGGAAATCGAATCACGTGGAAACTCGATGAACTGAAACCCGGCGAGGGGAAGGAAGTCTGCGTGGGCCTCAAGACCTCGTCGCCGGGGAACCTCGCGTTCAAGTCCACGGTCAGCGGGAAGCGGTCGGAGACGACGGATTGTTCGTGTGAAACGGATATTATCGGGGTCTACAGCCTGTTGGTGGAAGTGATCGATCTCGATGACCCGATTCAGATTGGCCAGGACATCACTTACGTGATCACGGCGAAGAACCAGGGGGATCAGTCCCATTCGAATGTGCGAGTGGCGATCGAGTTGCCGGCCAATCAGCAGTATGTCCGCAGCACGGGGGCATCCCACGTTGGTGCGGATGGCGGCCGCTCGCTCAAGTCAGATCCATTTCCGAACCTGCCAGGTAAGCAGACTGCGGAATGGCGAGTCACCACGCGGGCGCTGCCAACTGCCAATGTGAATGGTTTGGTGGACTCCCGGTTCGTGGTGAATTTCAGTTCTGATCAGATCACCGATCCGATCAGGGAAGAGGAAGCCACCCAGATCTACTGATATGGCAGCCGCAGATTTCTACGAGCCCGAAGGGTTGCATGTGACGGTTGATCGCGTGGTCTATATGCCGGATCTACCGGCCCCACCCGAGATGCCTTACTCGTTTGTTTACTTCATCACGATTCATAACGACTCCGAACGAATCGTCACGATTCGGGGCCGCAAATGGGTGGTGAAGGATTCGAACGGAGACGTGACAGCGGTCGAAGGGGACGGGGTGGTCGGTGAGACCCCGGTAATCTCTCCGGGCGAGCATTTCACCTACAACAGTCGTCATGTGCTGGCGACGCCGACCGGTCATGCTGAAGGAAGTTACATCGGTCTCGATGATACTGGGCGGCGAGTGCTGACAAGAATTCCTCGGTTCGAACTGGATGCGATGGCGGGGCCGACCGACGAAACGTCTTGGGCCTGAAGTTTGCCGGGCTCAGAAGTCTGGCGAGCCATCGCGGGGCAAACGGCATTCAAGCAGGACCGATTTCTCAACCGTTCCACCTGACCGTGTCCAATGAGTCCTGGCCAGAGCGGTCTACTCCGACGTTGTAAACAGAGCCTCGGCGAAGTGCTTCGCATCGAAGGGCTGCAGATCGTCGGGTTGTTCCCCCAAGCCGATAAATTTCACCGGGAGTTTCATTTCCTTGTGAATTCCGACGACCATGCCGCCTTTGCTGGTGCCATCGAGCTTCGTGATGACCAGACCGGTGAGTGGCACGTGTTTGTTGAACTCGCGCGCTTGCACGGCGGCGTTCATGCCGGTGGTGGCATCGATCACGAGCAGGACCTCATGCGGCGCTCCGGGCATCTGCTTGTCGATCACCCGATGCACTTTCTGAAGCTCCTTCATCAGGTTTGATTTGGTATGCAATCGGCCGGCGGTATCAACGAGCAGGTAACCGGCGTTGCGAGCCTTCGCGGCAGACACTCCATCGTGAGCCACCGCGGCAGGGTCCGCGCCGTATTGACCGGCAATGACGTCCGCATTAAGGCGTTCGCCCCAGACTTTGAGCTGGTCGATCGCGGCGGCGCGAAAGGTGTCGCAGGCAGCCATGATGACGGTTTCGCCATCGCCATGAAGACGATGGGCAAGTTTCGCCGTGGTGGTGGTCTTGCCCGTCCCGTTGACTCCGACCATAGAAACGATGGTCACGCCTTCGTCCTGTTTCTTGAGTGAATTGTCTTCGTTTGCGAAACTCTTTTCAACCTCCTGCATCGCCACTGCGACAACATCTACTCCGCCGCTACCCTGACTTTCGTAGGCCAGTCGGACCGCTCCCAGAATCTGTTGGGTCATGGACATTCCGATATCGGAACTGAGCAGCGCATACTCTAGCTCTTCGATGGAATCGGCGGTCAACCGCGGTGAACCGCTGACGATCCGTTTCAGTTCATACCCGAGTTTCGACGCGGTTTTGCGCAGTCCTTCCCGGAATTTTGAAATGAGTCCCATACCTTGTTTCTTGGCTATTTGCTGGCAGCCAGTTCGCTGCGTCGTTCGGCCACGCGTTTTCTCATCCGCTCCACATAGACATAGGGCAGCTTGATCCCGCCGATAAGGGGTTGCCCCTTGTTCATTCCGTGGCAGTCGGAACCTCCGGTGATAAGGACACCGTGCTTTTCAGCCATTGACTCATACCGTTCGCAGTCGTTGGTCGAATGACGGGAATGAAAACATTCGATGCCGTCCATGCCGGCTTCAATGAGCGGGGGGAGAACTTCGTCCGTCCGGTTCAGGCCGGGGTGGGCCATGACGGCGATGCCTCCCGCACCATGGATCAGTTCAATCGCCTCGACGGCACTGATCGTAAATTTTGGAACCCAGGCGGCTTTGCCCTTTTTGAGATACTTGGAGAAGGCGACATCGATGGATTGCACCAGACCGGCGTTGACCATGGCACGCGCCACATGCGGTCGCCCGGGGGATTTGCAACGGGCGAGTTCGAATACCGAATCCGCCTCCAGTGGCACTCCGACCTTCTGCAAGGCTTCAGCCATTTCGACGATTCGGCTTTGCCTAACCTTCTGAAACGCATCGAGTTTGGTGAGAAAGTGTTGGTTGTGGGTATCGAGATAGTAGCCGAGCAGGTGGATCTCGTAGCCGTCGTATTCGGCGGTCAACTCGGTCGCCGTGATATACTCGATACCGAGTTTCTCACACGCAGTTCCCATCCGCTCACAACCATCAACGGTGTCGTGATCCGTCAGCGCCAGAACCCGCAAACCCCGATCGTAGCCACGCTGCGCCAACTCTTCGGGAGTGAATGTCCCATCGGAAAAGTTGGTGTGCATGTGCAAATCGGCGAATTTCATGACGTATTGGCTCCCTTACCGGGTGACGCGTGAGGAGTATCACTGAAGCGATCCGGTGGGCCAAGTTTTTTACGATTCGAGGCGAAATGAGCGGGTGATTGAAGGCGAGAGTAGCGCCGGAGGAGTCACCACAGCGCGGGCAGGATGGTCGCGGAATTCCCGGAAATTTCGTCGGTGGAATTGAGATGGTGCACGTCAATCTTTGGGTCTGTTCACGGTGCAATGACGGACGTGCACCCGCGGATGAATTGCACCTTCGAAGCTCTTACAAGTCCCGCTATCTGGCAAAAATGGAGCACTACTCGCTCACGCTCACTGCTACATTATTGGGTCTTTATTGATCGAGGACGAGGAGCCCTTTCAGCCGCCCAAGGACCCGTGGTTTGAGCGGTTCCTTGATGCCGAGCACATGTAGCGTTCCCCGACCAATGGCGCAGACGCGATCGTTGCTCGTCGCCGCATCCATCACCGGCCCAATGCCGGCGGTTCCTGAGATGGGCAGACTTCGGCCAAATGGCAAGTCATCGGAGACTTCCACCGGGAAGGACTCTGCTGAGCGGAAGTGATTGGCGTAGAGATGCAAGGCCACGACCGAGAAGAGGTAATGAGTTTCTCCGGCATCGATCTGGGCGAGATTCACCGAGTCCAACATCTTGTGAATTGCCGGTACGTTTTCGCCAATGAGTTCACGCGATTCGCTGAGTAACGCCATGTGGAACCCGCCGAGCGGGAAACGGATGTGTGCCAGCGCCGCGAGCCCGTTCCGTTCCCCCTCCAGCAACTTGGGATCAAACTTTGCCCAGGCAATGGTGGCACCGCGCAATTCGGTGTCTTGCCAGCCATAACGCGCCGCCAATTCCTGCCAGTTTTTTGCGTCGTGAAAGCGACGGTAGAACTCTCCGGGAAAGTCCCGGCTCAGTTGCATTTCAACCGACTGCTTCAACAAACCGCGGATCACCTGCTTGCGTTCCTCGTCTGGTTCGAAACGATGCCAAGCGTGCAACCGGAAGGCATTCTGATTTGCGTAGATCGGATGGCTGTTGATGCGCACATGGGGGCCGGGATGGACCATCTGCCAGCGTTTCCCCTCCGCTTCGCTCAGGAAGTCTTCATACTGTTCCAGCCAGTGACGGTTCCCAGTTCCGTGATAGAGGGCGGCAACGGCGGGCAACAGAATCGATGCATGACTGGAGTTGTGGCCTTTCCACGAGAATCCGACGTGCGCCTGGGTGACCCCGTCCGCCCGTTTGATAGACCAGCCGTGTCGTTCCAACCTGCGGCCGACCTTGTCCAGAGATTCCCTAATCCACGTTTTCTCCGATTCGGTGGCCAACGAAGAATTGGCATAGACCGCAAGACTGATGATGTAAGTCGTGTGTTGGTCCATCGACGAATCATCGTAGTAGGCAGCCTGATCGTTCGGATGCGGACCACGCGGGACCAATCCTTCGAGGTCTGGTCGGCCGGGCTTGGGATGCGTTTCAGGCAGTGAGCCGATCAGTTTCAGCGCGGCGAACAGTCGGGCGATCTGGCGTCGCAAATACGGATCGGGACGCGCCTCGTGGGCACCCAGCAGCGCCACCAGCATATGTCCCGTGTGCAATGCCGTATCAGCGATCCGGGAACCATACCCCCAAGGCTTGGGTTTTTCCTGCCGGACGTCTTGGGGAGAAGTCCAGTTGTCTTTCCCACTCAGCCGGGCGCCGTACAGAATGCCGGTGTCAGCGTGCTGAAAGGCATCCAGATAATTCTCCAGGAGGGAGAATACCTTCTTCGGCAATGCTTCCTTCTCATCAGCATCAGCGGAAGTCGCCCCAGTGCCGGCGCAAAGCATTGCGCCCAAGAATAGGATACCGAACTTGGATTGCATGGAACGCCATCTTCAACACTCCGGCCGGTGACTCAATGTAAACCGTCAGTGCATGGCGCGAGCCGGTTGGAGTTCACACTTTGGCGTGCCGGGCCTGAAGGGCGCGAACAAGTTCGGCCCCACACGCTGAAGCGTGAACTCCAACCGGTATCTGGCTCGCAACCCGCATCTGCAATCTTACCGGGTCACGGGCATTCCCCAACTTACACTTTGACTCATTGCTGAACGGTTTCATGATCCCGCGCATGAAAGTCCCGTCATTGCTTCTCTTGGCAGTCGTCCTGATCGCTCAGCCGGCAGCGCTGTTCGCCCAAGATTTCTCCAACGATAAGTTCCGCCAACTCGAAGAGATTCTCCCCTCCCCAAACGAAACCCGAACGGCATCCGGTTCTCCCGGCCATCGTTATTGGCAACAACGTGCGGACTACGTCATTGACGTGGAGTTGGACGATGAAAAGCAACGCATCATCGGGCACGAGAAGGTCACCTACCGGAACAATTCGCCGGACACACTCAGCTATCTTTGGATGCAGCTGGATCCAAATCTCATGAGCCCGGACTCGGATCACGCCGCCATCGAAACAGCCCCCTCGATGAAGAGCCTTTCCTACAAATCCGTGAATCTCTGGCTGACCCGTGAAGAGTTCGACGGCGGCGTGAACATCCATTCGGTGAAAGGAACTTCGGGCGCACCGCTCAAGTATCAGGTTGTGAAGACCATGATGCGGATCGATCTGCCAAAACCACTCAAACCCGGACTCGCAACGACCTTTTCCGTAAGCTGGGACTACAATATCAACGACGCGATGGTCATGTGGGCGCGCACCGGCTACGAATACTTCAAGAAGGACGACAACTACATCTACGAGATAGCGCAATGGTTTCCGCGCATGGCCGCCTACACGGACTACACCGGCTGGCAGCACAAGCAGTTCCTTGGGCGCGGTGAATTCACCCTCGAATTCGGTGACTATGAGGTGAACATCACGGTTCCGGAAGATCATGTCGTGAGCGCCACCGGTGTCCTGCAGAACGAACAGGACGTTCTGACAAAGACCCAACAGGAACGCTTGAAGAAATCCAAAACCGCGAAGACACCGATGTTTGTGATCACCCCTGATGAGGCGAAAGCGAACGAAAAGAAGCGGGGCAAGCAGAAGCAGACCTGGCGGTTCAAAGCGGAGAACGTCCGCGACTTTGCGTTTGCCTCCTCCCGCAAATTCATCTGGGACGCACAAGGCTACAAGGTCGGCGGCAAGACGGTCATGGCCATGTCCTTCTACCCAAATGAAGCGGAGCCGCTCTGGAGCAAATACTCGACCCACGCCATCATTCACACGCTCGACGTGTATTCGAGATACACCTTCAACTATCCCTATCCCGTGGCGGTTTCCATCAACGGACCGGTGGGTGGTGGAATGGAATATCCGATGGTGTGCTTCAACAAACCCCGCCCCGAAGAGGACGGGACGTATGACAAACGCACAAAGCTCTTTCTGATCAGCGTGGTCATCCACGAAGTCGGGCATAACTACTTCCCCATGATCGTCAATTCCGACGAGCGCCAATGGACGTGGATGGATGAGGGACTCAATTCCTTTCTCCAATACCTCGCAGAACAGGAATGGGAGCAAGACTATCCTTCACGCAGCGGCAATCCTGAGAAGATCACCGGCTACATGAAGAGTGAAATGCAGGTGCCGATCATGATGAACTCCGAATCCATCCTGCAATTCGGTCCCAATGCGTATGCCAAACCGGCAACTGCACTCAACATTCTCCGCGAAACGATCCTTGGCCGTGAGCTCTTCGACTTTGCGTTCAAGGAATACGCCCGCCGCTGGGAATTCAAACGTCCCCAACCGGCCGATTTTTTCCGAACCATGGAGGATGCCAGCGGTATCGATCTCGACTGGTTCTGGCGCGGCTGGTTCTTCACCACTGATCACGTTGATATCGCGATTGACCAGGTACATCTCTATCAGGTCGATACCCAAGATCCGGTCGTGGACAAACGCAATCGGAGACAGGATCGCGACGAACATCCGAAAACAGTTTCTTCCGCCCGCAATGAGGGTCTGTCGAAACGTGTCGACCGCTTCCCTGAACTGAAAGACTTCTACAACAAATACGACGAACTCGACGTGACCCAGGCGGATCGCGAAAAGTATGACCGGCTCTTGAAGGGGCTCACCGATCGCCAGAAGGATCTGCTGAAGACCGGCCGCCACTTCTACGTCGTCGATTTCGAGAACATCGGTGGCCTCGTGATGCCCATCATTCTCGAAGTCGAATACGCCGATGGTTCCAAGGAAGAGCTCCGCTATCCCGCCGAAATATGGCTACGAAACGCCGAGAAAACCTCAAAGGTCATTCTCTCCAAAAAGGAGATTCGAAGCATTGTCCTCGACCCGCATCTCGAAACAGCCGACTGCGACGTCGAGAACAATTACTTCCCCCGCCGCCCGGTGAAATCGCGCATCCAGTTAAAGCCTTCGTCCAAGTCGAAGAATCCGATGCAACGCGCTCGTGATGCCGCCAAAAAGAAGAAGGCGGCAACGGCAACGAAGCCCGCACCCAAGAAGCCCGCACCCAAGAAGCCCGCACCCAAGAAGCCCGCACCCAAGAAGCCCGTCGCGAAGAAGCCCGCACCCAAGAAAACGGACAATTGATTCGTTCTTTGACAAAATCGGCATCCCAACTTCTGGCCAATCTGTCATCACGCACGGGGCCTTCCCACGAAGCCCACCATTCCGCCCGTTGAAAAATCAAATCCAAACCCCCGGTCACTTTCCACCTCCCGCACGATCTCTCAGGGGGGCCTCACACAGAGATTGAAAATCACGCAGGCTAAAGCCTCTCGGACCCAGGTCAAAATCGATCATGTGGGTGCGAATATCGCCTCAATCGATGTTCACCTGTTCTCCTCCAGGGCGACGGCACAGAAAACACCATTGAATTCATGGTGCGGCTTCTTGTCTAATCCGCACCAATGAACCGCTGGATTTGCACAATCGCCGTATTCGCCCTCTCCCTGAACGCGCCCGCAAGCGACTGGACCGAGTTTCGCGGCCCCGGTGGCCAAGGACACAGCTCCGCCCGCAACCTCCCTACGAAGTGGAGTCCCGAGCTGAACGTCACCTGGAAAACCGCGCTCAAACCGGGCTGGTCCTCACCCGTGCTATATCAGGGCAAGGTATTCCTGACCACTGCGGACAAAAAAAAAGACGGACTCTCACTTGGGGTTGTCGCAATTGACCAGAAAAGCGGTCGCATCGTCTGGGAGAAAACTGTCCTGAGCGGCAATGAGACGAAGAAGCACAAGAAGAACAGCGATGCGAGTCCCACAATTATAGCGGAAGGCCAACGTCTTTATGCCCACTTCGGCCCCAACGGCACCGCCGCGCTCGACCTCGACGGCAACGTCAAATGGAAACAGACTTCACTGCCTTACCCTCCGGTTCACGGCAACGGCGGTTCCCCGGCCCTGGTTGACGACAAATTGATCTTCTCCTGCGATGGCTCGAAGAAGCCGTTCATCGTCGCGCTCAGCAAGAACACCGGCAAAGTCCTCTGGAAGACTCCGCGCAAATCGGACGCCTCCCGTAAATTCTCATTCTCCACCCCCTTGCTCATCGAAGCCGCTGGCAAAAGGCAGGTTATCTGTCCCGGCAGCGGAGTCGTCTATTCGCTGAATCCCGACAACGGAAAGATCATCTGGGAATGTTACTATGGGCAGGGCTACTCGGTCGTCCCCCGACCCGTCTTTGGTCACGGATTGGTTTACATCGCCACCGGATTCGGCGATCAGCAGGTCATCGCGATCCGTCCCACCGGCACCGGGGATGTAACCGACACCCATGTGGAATGGAAAACCCGGCGCGGCGCTCCCAAGACCCCTTCACTACTCCTCGTCGGTGGCAACCTCTACATGTTCTCCGATGCCGGCATGGCCACCTGCCTCGACGCCAAGACCGGCGAAGAACACTACCAGGAACGCCTCGGTGGCGGTTACTCAGCGTCGCCGCTCTACGCCGATGGCCTGATCTTCGCACAAAACGAGACCGGCGAAGGCGTCGTCCTGAAACCCGGCAACGATTTCAAAGTGATCGCGCGCAATAATCTGAAGGAACGCACGCTGGCTTCCTACGCCATGGCCGACAACACGATTTACATCCGGAGCGAAGAACATCTCTACAAGATCCAATCCCGCAAGTAACCCTTGCCGTTCCCTGAAGGGCCAACGCCCGATTGCAAATCGAAACCCGTTCCGCTAAACAGATCGAAAGACATGGCAACTTACGTTTACGAAACCATTCCCCAGAAGAAGGGCGAGAAGCCCCGACGCTTCGAAGCTCAGCAGAGCATGAGCGACGACGCGTTCAGCAAGGATCCTAAAACCGGGGTCCCCTGCAAACGCGTCATCACCGGCGGAGTCGGAAACATCTATCGCGGCACCAGCATCATGGCGATGAACAAGCCCAAGCGGCGTTAGCGCGGACCTCAGTTGATTTCAAACACGGAAAGTATCGCACAATGATCGGACGCGTCGTTCCGGATCACGCGATGTTAGACCAATTCCCACCCCTTAGGAGCCAAGATGTAGTCGATAGTGCGGTCGGGGGCTTCTGCGGGAAAGGTGTTGCGACCGTTCCATTCACCGGTGAACAATCCTGATTCGCGGTAAATCTTCAACGATTCAGAATCAGGAGGTGCGTTGAAGTCGCCCGCACAAATCGAAGCCGTCTCGGTATTCCGCAGATAGTCGACAATTTGCCGCGCCTGCTTGGCGTTGACATCAAGATGGTATGAATCGTTGTGAAGCGCCGCCATCACGACCTCCTGGCCGGCGACAACCGTGAAGGCAAAAATGGCCCTTCGATTATTCTTCGAAACATACCTGGGCTTTCGTCCGTGCAGATCAATATTGTCCAGCCCCATCAGCTGCCACCGCGACATCACTGCGTTACCACCGGAGATCCGATAGAACGGCAATCCCAGACTGTAGTTCTCGCCATACACCCACGAGAACATACCTGCCTTCTCCGCGAGGTAGTCGATCTGATTGATCGGACATGGTCGGCAATCCCGCATCGCTTCTGAGAGAAAGACCAGATCGGGTTTGGCTTCAGTGATCACCTCCGCCGCCTTGTCCAACCGCGCCGATACAGCCTCTAAGCTCTTGAATTTGCCACGACCTGCATAAGAGAACGCTTTTGCGATATTGAACGACAGGATTCGAATCTGATCTCCACTCTTCAGATCAGCTCCGTTC
>JBLFYM010000063.1:0-34092 GCA_047608975.1 Limisphaerales bacterium
TGAGTTTATCAAAAAGTATTGCAGTGAAGACCTCGTGCACGAACCCGGCACGATCTACTCGTACTGCAATGCGGGATACTCCATCTTGGGCAGAATTATTGAAAAAGTGACCCACAGGACGTTCGAGCAAAACATCCAAGAACGTATCTTCGAGCCCTTGGGAATGAAGAACAGCGGGTATGATCGCAATCGCTATGTGCTGGAGAAGCGCGCCGGCGGATACACCCGAGGTCCCTTCGGCTATGCCAACGCCGATTACCTGGACATGGATTCTTCACCCGGCGCCGGCGGCTCCATCTATTCAACGGTGGAAGACATGTTCCTGTGGGACCGGGCCTTGGATACCGACACGCTCCTGGACCAAAAATACCGGGAGCTGATGTTCACGCCCAACGGCGACGTACCAGAAGTAAAGGCGGCCGGCGGAAGACCCCACAGCAACTACGGCTATGGTTGGCAGATCTACACCCGCACCCATCCGGTGACCAAGCAGCGAACCAAGGTCATCAATCACGGGGGCGCTATCAATGGGTTTCGTGCCATGGAAAATCGATTGGTGGATGACGACGCCTTCGTCATCGTTCTCTGCAATCAGGGAGATGCCTACGGAGCCTCGGAGGTGTGGAATGCCGTGGTCAGGTTGAGCGCTGAATTGATCCACGTGGCAACCGGCCAGCCCTACCGATTGCCGGGCAAGGCCCGGATCACCCAAGACCAGCGCATGTATGAAATGGTGAAAAGCCAGGGCGTAAAGGCGGCGATTGAATGGTTCCGAGCCAAGGGCAAGAAAGCCGCCTGGGGAGGCACCAATCTGGCACTGGCCCAGCAACTGATCAAAGACGGGCGAGTCGACGCTGGACTGCAACTCATGGAACTGGAATTGGAGTTGACCCCGGGAAAAGTCTGGCTGCTCCGGAAGGCGGCCCTGGCGTATTTGAGCAACGGCCGCCCGGAAGACGCGCTGGTGGTTTTGAACAGAGGACTGGAGCTAAGACCTGACCACAGCGTGCTTAAATCAATGAAGGCCGAAGCCAAGCGGGACGTTCCCACCAAATAGCGGCAAATCCCCACGGACGTAACGATCAGTAATCCGCGCCTTGGTCACTGGCATCGACGGATGCCTTCCACTGGGTCCAGGCTTTGACCATGGACTTCAGTTTGGCTCCTTTTTCGGCAGCGAGGTTGTGGGATTCTTTCGGATCTGCGGCGAGATCGTAGAGTTCCCATTTGTCGCCCTTGACGGTTCCAACTGCTTTGAGGTCTCCGTCGTGCCACGCGGCTTTTCCGCGAATGTGAAATGCCAGCGGTCGGGGTCGACTTTTCAGGGAGCCGTTGATGATCGGCAGCAGGCTGATGCCATCCAAAGGACGCTCGTCCGGCATTTGGAAACCAACGATGTCCATGATGGTGGGGAAGTAATCGACAGTACAGGCGGCCGCGGCGGTGGAACCCGCCTTGATCTTCGCGGGCCATTCGATGAGCCCGGGGACCCGCACGCCGCCTTCGTAAAGACTGCGCTTGCGACCTCGAAACGGTCCCTGTTTGCCGGGAGAACTATCACCGCCTTCGGGGCCGTTGTCAGAGCAGAAGGCAACGAAGGTGTTTTGAGCAATGTCCTGATCTCGCAAGAAGGCGCGCAGGCGGCCGATCTGACGATCCAATGCCGTCACGCAACCGTAGTAGTTCTGTTCGAAACCGGTAGTCGATCCGTCATCGTAGCTGGCCGCGTCTTCCCGACTCGCGACCACCGGCAAATGCGGGGCATGCAACCAGATGACGGCGAGGAAGGGCTGATCCTTTTCGGCTTCGATGAATTTCAGTGCACGATTCATGATGATCTTCGAATCGTCACCCGTGAATTCCGGAGACTTGGGATCCACCATGGTCTCTTCAGCCGTCCAATAGTGCGTGCCATAGGCAACCTTCTTCTCGCCCGCAGAAACCTGGTTCCAGCCTTTGCGCGAGGCGGTATCGAACGATTTGCTGTCCCCTGCCTTGGCCGGCTTCCACATCGGATCGAAGGTCGGAGTCTTCGCCTCGGTGGCAAAGGTGCTGTCCACCCGGTGACTCCAGGGTGGCGAAAAGTCCTGTGGTTTCTTCGCGCCCCGATTGGACTCCCTCACCTTCTTTGTCAGTGTGCCGATGTGCCATTTCCCGAAATGGCCGGTGGCATAGCCCTCTCCAGCCAGCGCCTCATACAGTGTGAATTCGCCGGCGCGGAGATGCCCGTTGTTCGCTGTGTAGATACCGGTGCGATCGTGATGTCGACCGGTCACCACCGAGGCGCGGGTAGGCGAACACACCGGTGCCTGCGCATAGAAACGGGTCAGCCTGAGACTGTTCGCCGCCATCTTGTCGAGGTGGGGCGTGCGGATGTGTTTGCCACCGTTGAACCCAACATCCCCCCACCCAAGATCATCACACATGATGAGGATAAAGTTGGGTTTGGAAGCTCCCGTGACTGCGAGCAGGCCAAAGGCGAGGCAGGGAATGATGAGCAGGCGCTTGCCGTCGGCCCAAAGTTGCGATGCGAGTAAACGTCTCATTTCGATTCTGTTCTGTTTTTAAGGGGTGAATTTCGCGCGGACATTGAGAACACGGCCCCGGTTCTTCTTCCAGTCCGGATTCGCTTCAGCTTTCATAGGGAATTTTCTGCCCGCGAATCTGACGAATCAGCCATCGTTCCGCCAACCACAATCCGGGATCGGGAACAAACGGCTACGTCGCGGGGGGAAATCTTTGGCGCTCGCATTGGGTTTCTTTCTGAACGCCGCAGTTTTCCCAATCCTCCCAGCTTCCCTTCTGTGGATATTTTCGCCCCTCATGTTTTTGCCATCATCCAGTCACTCGCATGTGCACTGAATAGCGGCCGAGGACAGCCGGATCCCTATTTCCGTTTCCGTCCGAATTCGGAAACCGGTTTCACTTCGGGCGCGGGATTCTTGGGGAGCCATTTTGCCAGCTTGGCAAGCACTTCCCGGTGCGAGGCGGAGGCGGCCAGGTTGGTATACTCCTTGGCATCGCTTCGGTGATCGTAGAGTTCCTCGGCCCCGTCCTGGTAGCGGATGTAGCGCCAGTCACGTGAACGGATCGCGTGATTGCCAAAGTAGCTGGAGATGAGCGCCGGACGCTCACGCGTTCGGGCCGGGTCTCGGAGCTGGGGAACGACGCTGAGGCCTTCGAGTCGGGAATTCTCAGGCAGATTGCAGAGTTCAACGAGCGTGGGATAGACATCCAACAGGCTCACGGCTTCGCGACAGTTTCCGGGTTTGATACCGGGACCAGCGACGATAAACGGGACGCGGGTGGATTCCTCCCAGAGCGTACGTTTAGCCAGATGTTGTTTCTCGCCGAAGTGAAAACCGTGATCACTCCACAGCACAACGATGGTGTTGTCACGATGCGGCCCGGCATCGAGTCCCTTCATGACCTCGCCGACACACATGTCAACGAAGCTGACGCTGGCGTAGTAGGCGTGAACGAGTGACCGCCATTTTCCGGCCGCCTTCACCTCCTCGGGAGTGGGCGCGATCTGGCTCATGTTCTGGAAATTCGGCGGGACGTCCGCGAGATCCTTCTTCGGTGCCTTCGGCAGCGTGATCGTCGCCGGATCATACATGTCATACCACTTCTGCGGCACAAACAACGGGACGTGCGGGCGAAAGAATCCCACCGTCAGGAAGAACGGTTCATCGGTTTTTTCGCGCAGAATACCCGCTGACTTCTGAGCCAATTGATAGTCATACATCTCGGCATCCGTGTCCGGGAAAGCACCCCAATCCCAGGCCCCTTTCCAATTCATTTGCTGTTTGGGTCTCGGACCACCCTTTTTTCGGTTCAATGTCTCGTCAATGTCAGCGGCAAGGCGCCCCCCGAAACCATGATGGAGGACCTTGCCGCCCGCCAATGTTCGGTAACCGTGCTGCTGGAAATATTGCTGCATGGTAGGAACGTTATCGAGTCGACCAATGGACTGGTAACTTGCCCCCAGCTCGTAGCTGCCGGTGGTGGTGGCGTGCAGGCCGGACATGATGCTCACCCGGGACGGCGAACAAACCGGCACCGCGCAATGGGCATTGGAAAAGTTGCGTCCTCGTGCAGCCAAGGCATCAATGTTCGGTGTCTTGACTTCCGGATTCCCACCCAGACATCCCAACCAGTCGTTCAGATCATCGACGCAGATCATCAGGACATTCGGACGAGTGGGTTTCGCCGCAGAACTGACAAGGCAGGCAGGCAGAGCGATCAACAGGATGAGTCGGGCGAGTATGTGTTGCATGAGATCTATCGGTTTTGAAATGCGTTCAGTAAGTGATTCAAACAAACCGGCTATGAAAAGCTACCGGTTTCCCGACCTCGTAGACGATCAGTTTTGGGGAGTTCCCTGAGCAAACACGTTCTCAATCGTCCAGTCACCCTATTTGATGGCAAAAATATTCACCGAAGGGAAGATGTCAGTGGCAGTTCTTTCGTCTGATTTTGACATTTTTGCCGCCGTATTTTTGCCAGATCCAGAAACGAAACCGAACTGGAACAGTTGGCCGCTTCCATCCCCCGTTCACACAAAACGCTTGGCCGGATTCCGCTTTCCCGCCAGCATCGTTGTAATGGGCATATCGCCGAAAGAGTTTCAAGACTTGCAGGAACGGCTCGGCCCGCGAAAAAAGCGCAGGGCGACGGAAGATCCCACAACGCTGAAACCTGCCGCTGCCCATCAGCTCATCCTGGGCATCGATCCCTCACTGCGAGGCACGGGTTATGGCGTGATCGAACTCGCGGAGCCACATCCGAAAACCCTCGCGCAGGGAACCATCAAATGTCCGCCCAAGTGGGAACATTCACGCTGCCTCGCCCTTATCGGCCAGACCATTCGTAACCTGATCAGGGAATACAAACCGACGGCCTGCGTGGTGGAAGGAATCTTTCATGCGCAAAATCTGAAGACCGCCATCGTGATGGGGGAAGCTCGCGGGGCCGCGATCGCCCCCGCCGGCGAGGCGGGCCTTGAGGTATTCGAAATCGCCGCCCGCAAGGTAAAGTTGGCGATCGTCGGTTTCGGCGGAGCCCAGAAATCGGCGGTGGCCAAGATGGTGCAGCGCCGGCTTGAGTTGGCGGAGGAACCGGACCCAGATGCTGCGGATGCCCTGGCCCTGGCCTTGGCCTACTCCCAGGAGAGTGGGCGCCACCAACTCAATCCCCCCAAGCGAATCTGATTTCGCAACCCCTTTCAGCAACCAGACATGATTACCTTTCTCCGCGGCAAAATCGCCGAAGCCATTCCCACCCGGGCTGTCATCGATGTAAACGGTGTGGGCTATGAAGTCCTCATTCCGCTGTCCTCCTTCGAGAAACTTCCCGGCCCCGGCCAGGATGTCAAAATTCTGACCCACCTGGCCGTCCGCGAGGATGCCCATGTGCTCTACGGATTCATGACAGCCGAGGAGCGCGAACTCTTTCGCCTGCTGATCGCCAACGTGAAAGGCGTCGGGCCCAAGCTGGCGCTCAACATTCTCAGCGGCACGAACCCGGTTTCCTTCAAAGGCGCGATCGCCAACGGCGACGTCAAAGCCCTGTCCTCAATCTCTGGCGTGGGTAAGAAGACTGCGGAGCGAATCGTGGTGGATCTCAAAGACCGGATCGGAGACGTGGGCGCGTGGGAGGCTTCCAGCGACAAACGTGCCGGATCTGGCGGTGATCAGAGACTCGTTGATTCGACTTCGGCACTGATCGCACTCGGATTCAAACAGGACGACGCACACAAATCCGTGAAGGCGGCGATCGCCATGCTCGGAGACAAGGCGACGATCGAAGAACTGGTTCGTGCCGCGCTCAAAAAGTAACTACGCTCCCAGCCGTGCCCCCCGAAAAAGCGAAACGCGAACCCGGTGTTTCCGCGCCCAAACGCGCAACTGTTTCGGGGCGTATCGCCGCCCGTGTCATCTGGCTAATCGTCAGTTTGCTGTCCGCCACCTTGCGCTGGCGTTGGAAGGATGATTCCGGACTGTTCGAGGAGGAGCCGGAAGGCCCGGTCATTTTCTGCCTCTGGCACAATCGCCTCGCGCTTTCGCTCATCCTGTATCGCCGCTACGTCAGCCGCCGCTGGAAGCACCGTAAAATGGCAGCCATGGTCAGTGCGAGCCGCGATGGTGGCATGCTGGCCCGGGTGCTGGAGCTGTTCAATGTCCAGCCGATCCGCGGTTCGTCCAGCCGGCGCGGTTCACAGGCGCTGCGCGAAGCGGTCGGATTCGGCGAAGCCGGGCTTGATCTGGCGATTACTCCGGATGGTCCGCGAGGTCCCTGCTATGAGATCCATCCGGGGATCGTTTCACTGGGGCAAATCACCGGCTATCCGATCGTCCCGGTGAGCTACCACGTCAATTGGAAGATCCGGTTGAAAAGCTGGGACCGCTTTCAGATTCCCCTGCCCTTCGCGCAGTGCACGGTGCGGATGGGAAAACCGTTCAAGCTCGAACGCGACTTGGATCCCGAAGCGGTCGAGCGGATACGGATGGAACTTACCGCCGCCATGTTGAAACTCACCGACGACGAGTGACGCCGGATATTCCATCTGCTCATTCCATTTGCCTCGGCACAGCATGATTCAGATCGGCTTGCTCCTCCGCAGAATGCGGTTAGTTTCCCGCCTCCCTTTGAAACTGACCATCGCCAACAAAACCAAAGCCGAAGCCGCGTGAGTTCACATCCCATACTTGAAGCCGTCAACCTCACCAAGACGTATCCCAGCGGAAATCGTGATCTCACGGTGCTCGACGATGTGTCATTCGCCATCGAACCCCGCGCAACGTGTGCGATCGTCGGTCCTTCCGGCAGCGGCAAGACGACTCTGCTCGGACTTTGCGCCGGCCTGGATGTTCCTAGCTCCGGTGAGGTGAAGCTCAACGGAACTTCCTTTGAGGGACTAAGCGAAGACGCTCGTGCCGCCCTGCGAAACCGCGAGATCGGATTCGTGTTTCAGAATTTCCAACTGCTTCCAAATCTCACGACCTTGGAGAACGTGATGGTCCCGCTGGAGTTGCGTGGTGAAGCGGGCGCCCAGGCCAAGGCCAAAGAGCTGCTCGACCGCGTGGGACTGGCGGAGCGGCTCGATCACTTCCCCGTTCAGCTGAGTGGTGGCGAACAACAACGCGTCGCCCTCGCCCGCGCTTTTATCAATCAGCCGAAGATACTCTTTGCCGATGAACCCACCGGCAATCTCGACGGCAATACCAGTCAGCTGGTCATCGATCTGATCTTTGCCTTGAATCAGGAACTCGGCACGGCGCTGGTCCTCGTCACGCACGATCTTGATCTCGCAGAGAAAACCTCGCGCGTCATCCGGCTTCGGGATGGGCGTTTGCAGACCGAACCGGCAAACACACCCGTCGAAAACTCCACCGCATGAACCAGGGTTTCTTCAAATCCATGTTCACCGCCTGGACCTGGCGGATGGCCTGGCGGGACAGTCGACGCCATCGCGGACGACTGCTGCTGTTCTCCTCCTCGATCGTCTTCGGAATCGCAGCGATGGTCGCGGTCGGTTCGTTCGGACAAAACCTTGCGGACGCAATCGAAGTGCAGTCCCGCTCCCTCCTCGGCGCGGATATCCAGGTGAATTCACGCCAGGAGTTCACCCAGGAACAACGTAACCTGCTCGATTCACTGGGAGCAGAACGTTCCTACCAGACGACGTTCTCATCGATGATCCAGTTTCCCTTCACCGGCGACGCGCGGCTCGTTCAGATTCGTTCACTCGAAGGCGACTTTCCCTTCTACGGCGAGGTCGAATCCGATCCCGTCGATGGCTATCAGCAGTTCAAAAACAACGAAGGCGTTCTCGTTGAAGAAAACCTCTTGCTGCAATTCAACGCGCGGGTCGGGGATTTCGTCCAGATTGGTACCCTCCCCGTCCCCATTGTGGGTGCCCTCAAGTCCGTTCCCGGCGAGAACATGGTCTTCGCCACGGTCGCGCCACGGGTCTTTCTCCCAGCGGCGATGCTCGAAGCTTCCCAACTCATCGGAAATACCAGCATCGCCCGCTATCGCTGTTACCTGCGCGTCGATTCACCCGAACAGTTGGCCGCCACCGAGGCGGCGCTCACCAAGGTTCGCAGCCAGAATCGCTGGGACGTCGATACCGTGGAGGAACGCAAACGCGAGCTCGGCAACGCGATGCGGAACCTCAATCGCTTTCTGAATCTGGTGGGCTTCATCGCCCTCCTGCTCGGCGCGATCGGCATCGCAAGTGCCATTCAGCTGCACGTCCGCCAAAAACTTGATTCCGTCGGCGTACTCCGTTGCCTCGGCGGCGGCGTCGGCCAGACCTTTGCGATCTACCTGATTCAGGCCGGAGCCTTGGGCCTGGCCGGGGTGATTGCCGGCAGCGCGACCGGACTTGCCGTTCAACGTTACCTCCCGCTGGCCTTTCAGGATTTTATACCGCTGGAGATTGAGTTCGCGATTCATTGGCTGCCGGTGCTGCATGCCGCCGGGGTGGGATTCGGAATCTGCCTGCTCTTTGCTTTGATCCCCTTGATGCAGGTGCGTCGCGTTTCGCCCCTGATCGTTCTGCGAAGAAGCGTCGCCCAACTCGGCGGCCGCGATCCCTGGGTTGGATTCTTGTATTTCGCCATTGCCATGGGAGTGACCGGGTTCGCCCTCTCCCAGACCCGGCGCTGGGAACACGGCGTCGGATTCGTGGTCGGACTGGCCGTCGCCATTCTGGTTCTGCTGCTGGTCGCCAAGATCGTACGCATGATCGCCAAAGCATTCATTCGGCCCTGGTGGCCCTACGTCGTTCGCCAAGGCATGTCCAACCTGCACCGGCCGAACAACCGCACCGGCCTGCTCATGCTCGCGCTCGGTTTGGGAACGTTCATGATCCTGACACTTTACCTTGCCCAATACGGACTCGTTCGCGAACTCCTGCCCAACGCGGACAACAAAAAACCGAACGCCATCCTCTTCGACATCCAGAGCGATCAGCTCGCGGGGGTGAAAGAAATTCTGGCCGGACAGAAACTCCCCCTCCTGGACGTCTCCCCGATCATCAACATGCGCCTCGCCTCGGTGAAGGGCGTCAACGTTCGTGACATCACGCCTCGACGCCGCCGATCGGAGGATGGGGATGCGGATGGCCCACCTCGCAAGGGGCCCGGAGGACGTCGCCCACCCGGCTGGGCGCTACGCCGCGAATACCGCTGCACCTATCGCGAACAGATCGCCGCGACGGAAACCCTGTTGAAAGGTGAATGGGTATCCCATGCCTCGCTCGATGATGAATACGTTCCGATCTCACTCGAGGAAGGGATTGCCCGCGACCTGAACGTGACGGTCGGAGACGAAATTGTCTTCGATGTGCAAGGACTCCCCATCACGACCAAGGTTGCCAACATCCGCGAAGTTCAGTGGCGGCAGGTCCAGGCCAACTTCTTCGTCGTCTTTCCCGTGGGAGTGCTTGAAGACGCCCCCGGTTTTCACATCGTCAGCACCCGCGTGGAGGATAGTGAGGCGTCCGCCGCCATGCAGCGCGAGGTCACCCGTGAATTCCCCAACGTCTCCTCCATCGATCTGATGCTCGTGATGGACGTCGTGCAAAGCATCATATCCAAAATCACGTTTGGGGTGCGCTTCATGGCCTTCTTCACCGCTCTGACCGGCGTGCTGCTGCTGATCACCGCCACGCTGAACAGCCGCTATCAGCGATTCCGTGAAGGCATTCTCCTCCGCACCCTCGGAGCCAGCCGATCCCAGATCCATTGGATTCAGTTCATCGAATTCAGCCTGCTCGGAATCATGGCCAGCTTTACCGGAATCCTGCTGGCGGTCGGAGGGCAATGGGCGCTCTCCACCTTTGTTTTCGAAGTGGCGTTTGTGTTCCCGCTGTGGCCCGTGCTCGGTGCCGTCGCCATAAACTACGTCATCACCGTCGTCGTCGGCTTTCTCGGAAACTGGGGCATCACCCGCCATCCCCCGCTCGAACTCCTCCGCGCAGAGGCCTGAGTATTTCCAAAAAGAGGTGGCCAGTGCCAGAACGCGCACGCAACATCTGCGCGCAGCTATGATGAACATTTTCAGATCTTGGCGTCATCTCACCAACGCGTGCGAGCCCGCGAAATTCTTAAAACTCTTGCGATGAGTGAGCGGAAATTCGGAATCTGTGTGGTGGGTCTGGGCGTCCTGAGCAGGAATGCGATTGCTCCCGCTTTCAAGAACAGCCGTCACTGTCGCCTGGCAGGAATCGTGACGAGCTCCACGGAGAAGGCAGCCGAGTGGCAAAGGGAGTTTGGCGTGCCCGCCAAGGGAGTCTACTCGTTCGATCGTTTCGATGAGATCGCCCGCAATCCGGACATTGATGCGGTGTTCATCGTGTTGCCGAATGCCCAACACGCAGAATATTCAGTCCGCGCCGCGCGAGCCGGAAAACATGTACTGTGCGAGAAGCCATTGGCGGTTTCCGTGGCGGAGTGTGAGGAAATGATTGCGGCCTGCGAAGGCGCGGGACGCGTGTTGGCGACGGCCTATCGCTGCCACTGCGATCCGCATCATCGGGAGTTGATGAGACTCGCGAAAGCCGGCGCGTTTGGCACCATTCGGCTGGTCGAGGCAAGTTTTGGTTTTCACGTAAGGAACCCGAACGCCCCGCATTCAAAATGGCGCCGGAGCCAGAAGTCAGCGGGCGGGGGTGCCTTGGTGGATGTGGGCGTCTACGCGCTTCAGGGCGCCTGCTACCTGACTGGTGAAGATCCAATCGCGGTGTGCGCGACCGAGACGAAGATGCTGCCCGACGTGTTCGATGAGGTGGACGAGACGCTTTGTTGGACCATGAAATTTCCGAGTGGAGCGATCGCGAATTGCTCCACCAGTTACACCTGCCCGCTCAATCGGCTCTTCGTTTCCGGCGACGAGGGCTGGGGGGAACTTTCCCCTGCCTACACTTATTTCGGCGACATCCGGATGCGCACGCATGAAGGGCCTCAGGAGTTTGAGCACGTCGATCATTTCGCCGCGCAGATGGATCACTTTGCCGAATCGTGCCGAGGTGAGACTGACCTGTATTTCCCGGGGGAGATGGGACTGCGCGACGTCCGCATCATGACCGCGATTTACGAATCCGCCCGGAGCGGGCAACCCGTTGCGATCGGAGGAGACGGACCCAAGCCGGCGTCATGAGTCTGCGCCCAAAACTGAATTCAACTGCGGGCAGGTTCTTATTGCTCACGGCCTCGTCCGTGCTCGGGTTGCTCCTGATCGAAGGCGCAGTCCGGATGATGAAACTCGTACCGCCGGTACAGGCGCTGTGGGTCGACGACGAGGACGCCATCTACATCCGCTCCACCAATGCCATTCTCAGCCATGTCATCCGGCCCGGTGGCGAACTGCATCATGCCAATGGTCGGGCGACCGCCAACAGTTTTGGGCTGCGCGACCGGGAGCGGGACCTGCCGAAACCCGCGGGCACCCGTCGGATCGTGGTCTTGGGAGATTCCGTCGTTGAAGGCATCACCCATTTGCCGGACGACAAGACCCTCACCCGCCAATGGGAGTCACTCTATCCAGATCAGAAAACCGAGGTGCTAAATCTCGGTACCGCCGGATATTGCACGCTGGCCGAAATCGAACTGCTCGAGCAGAAGGGCCTGCAATTCAAACCCGACATAGTGGTGCTCGTTTTCGTGATCAATGATTTCCAGAACTTCATCCCTGAACACACAGTGGGGGGGGGAGTGATTCCGCGACCGGCGTGGAGCAAACACCTGTTCCTGGATTCGCACCTGTTTCGCTATCTGAGTCTGCGCTTCAACTGGTTTGAATTCGCGACCGAAGGCGATCCCCTGAAATGGAACCGGAAGGCAATTGGGGAGAACAATGTGGTCACCGGATTGCGACGGCTGCGGGAGTTGGCAAACCGCGAAGGCTTTCAGGTGCTGGTGGCTGCCTGGCCGCGATTCGAGAACAGACAGATTGTGGACGACCCACTCATGCCTCGAAGTCCTGATCAGTTGGTCATCGAACGGCTCGCGACCATGAACGGACTGCCGGTCCTCCGCCTGTCGGTGCCCTTCAATGAGCACTGGCGATCGCTGGGAACGAATGTTGTGGCGCGCACCCACTACACCTCCAATGGGGATCAGATGCACCCCAATGTCGAAGGGGCGCGGTTGGCCGCCGAAGTGTTCCACCGAGCAATTGAACGTGGCCTGCCCGCCGCCCCCCCCTTCCGCGCCCGACCGGATGATCTCACAGCCATCAGGGTCGCAGGTGCGTTGGGTGGAAATCACCACCACCGGCAGCAAACGATGGAACGCCGCCGCGTGGGCGCCCTGCTCATGCAGGGACGGGCCGACGAGGCGATATCCTATCTTCGCAGACTCATCGCCGAACAACCCGATCATCCCTATCCCCAGCGCGCCCTTGGCGATGTTCTTTATCAAACGGGCCGCGTCATCGAATCCATTCCCCATCTTCAGAAGACCATCGAATTGGAACCGCAGAATCCCAAACATCGCCTGTCGCTCGCGATGAGTTACGTGACCAGCAGCAATCAGCCGGCGGCGTTCGCAGTATTACAGGCAGGACTCAAAGTGATGCCCAACGATGCGCTTCTGCATTTCAATCTCGGGTATTTGTTCATGGTCAAAGACGACCTGATCTCGGCACGCACACATCTCCGCCGAACGATTGCCATCGATCCAAAATTCCCTGATGCCGACTGGATGCTGGAGCGGGTCGAAGCGGCAACCGCAACGACGGGCGAGAAATAGCCCCGCGGATTGAACAGTTTCCTGTTCGGTGGGTTCAGAACTACAATCACATTTGTCAAACCGATGGCCCGCTCCTAAAATCTGAACCGATGTCCGACGATCCCACACCCAACGATCCGAAACGCGGAGCCGAACTCGGCACCGCCGCACTCGCGATCCTGGTCATCGCTCTGGGAGCAATGAGCATGTGGTTCCAGTTTCAGAAGCCGATTTCCCCCGAAGTCGACCCGGGAGTTGCAGGCAAACGGCAATACAAAGTATTCACCAATGGAGAGCACCCACCGGGACTCACTGCAATCCGGCCGAAGATCGAGCCGCGCGATGGATACATCGGCTCCGAATCCTGCCGGGAATGCCACGAGAACAATCACGAATCCTGGCACCATTCCTACCATCGCACGATGACCCAGCTCGCCACGTCAGACCTCGTGATGGCCGACTTCGATGATGTGGAGGTGGTCATGGGTCCGAAGCCGGAGCGCTACAAATTGACCGTGGAGCATGGGCTCTGCTGGGTGGAGATGGGGCCCCAGAAGCGCTTGGAGTTCACCAATCCCGAGGCGCGGGAAAAATTCCCCATTGTGATGACCACGGGGTCTCATCACATGCAGGCCTATTGGTTCCCGCTCGGAGCGGGTCGGACCGTCGGATTGTTGCCGGTGGTCTATCTCAAGGAAACTGAACGTTGGATTCCGCGCTCGGCCGCCTTTCTCGGTCCCCACGTCGATACCTTCAATGTCGAGCCCGCCCGCTGGAATTCCGGTTGCGTGCATTGTCACAGCACGCATGGCGACACCGGTGCCACCATCATCAAGGAGAAGAAGGAAATCCTGTTCGACACCCGAACCGCCGAGTTGGGGATCTCCTGTGAGGCCTGTCATGGACCGGCGGAACAGCACGTTGCCCTTCATCGGGACGGAATTGGAGACAACGACACCATTGTGAATCCGGCGGACCTTTCGGCGGATCTTTCCGCCCAGGTGTGTGGCGGCTGTCACAGCATCAATGAGTCCCACACCAAACGCGTCATGCATCGTCCCGGTGAGCTCTTGAGCAAGACCCGGAAGATCAGTCGGCGAAACAAAGCGACGACTGACTATCTGCGTGAGGAATATATCAAGCGCGGCGAAGAGGATGTTGAAGCGGCGGTCGAGGCCGAGTTTAACGGCAGTTTTTGGAATGACGGCATGGCCCGTATCGTTGGGCGCGAGTACAACAGCCTCCTCGACACTTCATGTCATACCGCCGGGGAACTCTCCTGTCTCTCCTGTCACAAAATGCACAAGGCGAAGTCCGATCCGCGGAGCTACCAGCAGTGGGCGGATGATCAGCTGCACGAGAACTTTCGTGAAAGCAATCAGGCCTGCACCCAGTGTCATGAAAAGCAGACCTTCGAGACCGAGAAACACACTCATCACGGGGCCGGATCCTCCGGTAGCCTCTGCTACAACTGCCACATGCCGCACACCAGCTACGGGCTGTTGAAGGCCGTTCGCAGCCACACCATCACCAGCCCGAATGTGAAGGAGTCGACGGAACACGGCCGACCGAACGCGTGCAATCTCTGCCATCTGGACAAGACTCTGCAGTGGACCTCAACCCATCTGACCCAATGGTATGGGCAGAAGGGCCCCGAACTGACCGCAGATCAGAAGAACATTTCGGCGGCCGCAGCGTGGGCCCTCGAAGGCGATGCCGCCCAACGTGCGCTCATCGCCTGGGCGATGGGATGGGAAACGGCAACCGCCACTTCAACTACCGATTGGTTGACCCCATATCTCGCTGTGCTGATGGAGGATTCTTACGATGCGGTCCGTTACATCGCCCATCGATCCATCAAACGGATCGGCACGGACACAACCGGATATGACTTTATCAGTCAGCCGGCCGAGCGGACCAATGCCGTGAATCGCATTCGCAAGAACTGGTCGGGCGTGAAACGTTCAGCGAATCAACCCACCAGCGTATTGATCGGAGCAAAGGGTCAATTGCAACAGGATGAGTTGGATCGCCTGTTGGCTCGCCGCGACAACCGGCGCATCGTCCTGACGGAGTAGGAGGTGAAAGCTCCAAAAACCCCTAGCCGGGTGCCGTTCCTTCGTCTATCTATTACGACTCGAAATTGCATGCAAAAGCTGGCACACACATTTGTCCTCATGACAGTAGCCCTGACCATCGGGCTGCATTGGGCAGTGCTGCAGTCGGTGGCCTGGGCCGGCATGTTCGCGGCCTACTCACAGGAGAATTCGATCTCCCAGTCGTTTCGAAAGACGTTTAGCGGGGAGGAACCCTGCCGAATCTGTGATCTCGTTCAGGAAGGCCGAGGTGCGGATTCCGACGAGAAGACGTTCCACAAGAGCGTCAAACTAGATTTTTTCAACGAGGCCGGGCGCGAAATCACGGTCGCACCGGTAAACGTGGAATTCTCTCTCGAACATTTGTTCCCCCGGGCCGAACGGTTGGCCTACCCCCCGCATTCTCCGCCGCCGAACGTCTGACGTTCACCGCTCCGCCTTCGTCGCCCAGTCTGCGACCGCCTGCAGCCCAACCGGCGAGGCACCCAAACCAAGTCCGTCCGTGTACGGATCTTTAACTCTCAATTTCTTAATCCCTGTCAGAAAACTCATGAAAAATTCTTCAAATATCAAACTTCTGCCCGCCCTCGCAATTGCCACGCTCGCGTCTATCTCAGCCCAAGCCCACGACCCTTGGAAATCCGGGCGTCCAGACGGCCACGCGCCAGCCGGGGTGATGGTAAATCACTACCACGGCAAGAGCGAAGGCATGTTCTCCTACCGCTTCATGAATATGCATATGGAGGGCAATCGCATGGGAACAGACAGTCTCTCCGTCGATGACGTTGCCTTTGGCACCGGTCTCGGATTCCCGGTGATCCCGACGCGGATGGACATGCAGATGCACATGTTTGGCACCATGTATGCGCCCTCAGACAACCTCACGCTCATGGTGATGCTTCCCTACCAAAACAACACGATGGACCACGTTGTCGCGGCTGGACCGCCCCCGCCACTTGCGGGACTGGCCGGACGAACCTTCACCACTGAAAGCGATGGCATCGGAGACCTCAAACTCAGCGGCTTGATCAAACTCTACAACCAGAATCGACACAGTCTGCACCTGAACCTGGGTCTCAGTCTTCCGTCCGGTTCGATCGACGAACGCGGTGAAGCACCCATCCCCAATGGTGCTGGCGGAACGTTTGGCCAGGTGCTGTTGCCGTATCCAATGCAACTGGGATCCGGGACCGTGGATTTCATGCCGGGACTGACCTATCTGGGGCAGTCGGACAAATGGTCATGGGGTGCTCAGACCCTGGGCACCCTCCGGATCGACGACAACCGTCAGGGGTATTCGCTCGGCGATTCGATCGAGGCCTCCACGTGGATCGCCCGGCGTTTCAATGATTCAGTGAGCAGTTCCTTTCGGCTCAAATCCTTCGCCTGGGGCAATTACGAGGGACGCGATCAGCGGATTGCGACGCTTCCCCTGCCGACAGTCTTCGGTATCCCCACCGCTGATCCGAATCGTCGAGGCGGTACCCGGCTCGATGTCCTCATGGGCATCAACTACTACGCACGTGGCGGTTGGTTCAAAGGTCACCGCGTTTCGGTGGAAGGTGGATTGCCCGTCTATCAGAACCTGGACGGCCCGCAACTCGAGACCGACTGGATTCTGACTGTCGCTTGGGAATACGCCTTCTGATCAATTGGATAGATCGACATTTTCAGCCCGGGGGTGGCCCAGATGGCCGCCCCTAAGGTTGTTCTTCTGCTTCCCACAGCTGACGCTTCGCCGCCCGTTCCGCCAGATAGAGTGGAAGCAGTCCGAACACGCCGAACGCACAGTCGATGAGCCGCCACGGAATCGGAATTCCGCGCAGCGCGCCAAACGCAAACGCCCAGGGAATGACGAGGACGCAGGCAAGTTTCCCAAAGGTGAACAGCCAACGATTCCGAACGGGATCCTGCCAGGCACCCACCATCGCCAATCCGATCATGACGTGACCGAATGCCAGCCAGTCGAAGGCGTATAAGACAAATGGCTGCTCGGCGTTGATCTCCTTCAGTGCGTGATAGACTCGCCCGATCCAGGCAGCCACGGCGGACTCGGGCACCGCGTTGGAATCCAGCACGCCAAACCAATCCGCCAGGATTCTCAGTTCCCACTCGATCGGGATTGCAGTGATGCCACTGAGCAACAGACCGACGATGAACACCGCGATCCAGAAACGGCAGCGTTTCAGCGACTGAGGTTCGATCTGAGCCATGGCTGATTCAATAGGTGGAGCGGGAAGAATCGCTTATCGAAGTGGATGACGATCGACTCCCCTCTTCGATGCTTTGGAGCCAATGACCAAGAAAGAATCGTTTGTCCGTGGGAAGGTAGGAGTCGGAAGTGCCAATGATGGGACGCAGGGCCGTCGACATCTGCAGGACCACCACGACAAACACCATGAGCCATACCTTCATTACGCTCCCATCTTTTGCCGCGACGAGTTCCCTGAAGCCCGTCAGAAAGAAGGCGGTGGCAAAATACATCGCGATTCCCCAGAACAGCAGATGCAGGATTCCCATGGTCGTGACGGATTCCGTGGATTGTGAAAAGACCCACGCGACCGGCGCGAATCCGATCAGCAGCAGCGTCATGACCGCGAGCAACCCACCGACCAGACCGATGATCTGACGGATCGAGGCATGGCTTCCGGCGAGACAGGAAAAGACATCATGATCGCGAGAAACGATTGGCGCAGACCGATATCAACTCCCAACAACGGCGCCAGCATCGCGTTCAGGATCGAGTTCCCGAACACCGTCAACAGGATGACAACCGGAAACTTGATCGCCGTATAAATCGCCTGCTCCGGCGCGCGCCACCAGCCGATCGAAGCGCCGAATGCGGCCGAACCAACAACGGCGACCAGAAGCCAGGTCAGGAGTCGACGACCATTCACCTCCGCGGTCCAGCAAACGGCCGAGTCGATCTCGCCGCGCAACAAACCGGGAATCTCGGGAATACCCCCCTTCATCACAACCGCCTCGATCCGTTTGTTGAAAATGAAAAAATCACGATTGCCCCCCTGCCTCCCGCAGCAGGACCGCACAAATCAGTTCATGTTCGTTTCCCTCCTCTCGGTCCGGCTCCGGGGTGTTATCGTTCAACAGTTGCTGCAGCCAACTTTTCAATTGGATTCCTTTCGTTTTGTTCAGACGGGGAAATCAAACCGCCAATGGCACAGACTCCTCACAAGCGCCTTCCCGTGTTATATTCTTACTCTGCATTACAAAGTGAGCAGGCTCATTGCTGCTCCAAATTGCCTGCTCAACCTGGTTGATGGTTTCGTCCGGCGTGGAGGTCCCGGCCGTGATTCCCACCGTGTCCTCTGGGTGAAACCATTCATCGCAGATCTCTTTCCCGGACTGCACCTGGTGAACGCGGGCGCAGTGGAGGCGGCAGGTTTCACGAAGTTCGCGCGTATTGTTGCTATTGGGACCACCCACGACGACGACGACATCGACCTGGCCGGCGAGGTTGATCGCTGCGGACTGTCGCTGCTTGGTGGGCTGACAGACCGTGTCGAGAAACTTCACCTCGGATTCGGGAAACCGTTTTCGCAGTTGATCGACCAGTGCCAGAACGCGATCGATTGGTTGGGTGGTCTGCGCGCAGACACCGAAGCGCGGCCGTGATCTTAGTGTATCAAGATCGGCAGCTGTCTGGATGATGTCGCATTCTGACAGATCCTCCGTCATCCCGTTGACTTCAACGTGTCCTGGTCTGCCAATGACAATCGGATGAAAGCCCTGTGCTACCAGCATATGAATGGCACGATGCGCGTGAGCGACCAGCGGACAGGTGGAATCGATCAACCGTAGTCCGGCATCGACCGCCTTTTTCTTTCTACGTTCGGAAGCCCCATGCGCCGTGATTATCACATCGCTGGTCTCGACGGACTCCGGATGGTCCGCGAACCGGACGCCCTGCTTGGCGAGGCGATCCAGCACGGTCTGATTGTGTACGAGTTGGCCGAGCACTGTGACGGGTCGCTCCCGGACGGATTCTTCGGCGAGGGCAACCGCATCGCGCACGCCAAAGCACATTCCAAGGTGTTGAGCTCTGATGATTTTCATAGTTTAGGAGAGTGAATGCGCCGCTTACTTTGCGTTACAAAGTAAGTGACCGGCAAGTTTGAGATTCGTTCAATCAATGGAGATCTTTCGTTTGAGCCACAATGTCTTCCAACAGTTTCACATACTTCTCAAACGCCTTTCGGCCTTCCTTGGTAAGGGCACTGGTGGTGATCGGCCGCTTCTTCAGATACGCCTTCGTCACAGCGACGTAGCCAGCCTGTTGCAGCTTCTTGATATGGGTCGTGAGATTTCCGTCGGTCAGCCGCAACGCATCCCGCAATTCGGTAAACGACAGGGAGTCGTTCGCGGCAAGCAGGGACATGATGGCCATGCGACCCTTCTCGTGGATCACCCGGTCCAACTGAAAAAAACTTTCGGGATTCACGCGGGTTCATCCTTTTTTTCCGTTACGAACAGGTAGATCCAACAGACAAGATGAAAACCGCCAAAGGTGACGGCCATGGTCAGGTGCGCATTCAGCTCACCAAATAGCGCCTGATTGGTGAATTCATTGAGGATAACACCCAAACCGGTCAACAGGAAGATCCAGCCCAGACGCTTGATTCCTTTGGCCACGAAGAAGCCAGCCGAGTGAATACCGAAGCCGTAGAGCGCCAGCCAACCACCCACAAAGGCAATGGCCGGCGGGGAACTGACGGGGATGAGATTGGGAAAGACAAAAGGTGCGGTCGCCCCACCACCGACAATGAATGCAGGAAGGACTGCCTGGAAAACCCGTTTCGCCGGTGGCGTCCAAAAAGGCTCCTCACTCTTCATTGCCTGACTGCGAATCAGTCGCGCAGCCAGCAGCAGACCGACAGCGGCAATGATACACCAGAGCTGCAAAAAGGCGGACAGGGTGGCGAAGTTTTGAAAATGACCGATGAGACCGCCGAGGACACCCAGTATTCCGGCCACCAACATCATGGGTGACATGGCGCGACGGTAGAGGGCGGAGCGTTCCATCAAAGTGCGGATGACTTGGAGATTCTCCTCGGCCCAGTTGGAACTCATGGATTCACTTTGCATTACAAAGTAAGTTTGTCAAGACGGAGAATTGAGTGGGTACATACGTAACTGAGGGTATCGCTACGCGGACTCGCAAGCTCGAATCAGCATACGTGGGACAGGACGGAATCTGTCCCTCACTTTCAAACGCACCCAATTGCGTGAGTCTCATGAACATTCAGATTGGGATCTCAGAAGGTTCATTGCTACAATGGGAAGATGAAACCTTGGCGTTTGTTGTTTGCGGTCTCATCTGTCTTGTCCCTTCTGTTCAGTGCGAACCAATTGATCGGTGCGGGGCCAGACCGACCGAACATTATTCTGATCATCGGAGATGATCAGGCATGGGACGACGGGAGTGTCTATGGTCATCCCCACCTGAAGCTCCCGGGCCAAGAGCGCTTGGCGCGTGAAGGCATGCGCTTTGACCGCGCGTTCGTTACGAGCAGTTCCTGCAGCCCGAGTCGGTCGAGCATTATCACCGGTCGCTACCCGCATAACACCGACGCGGAGCAACTTCACTGGCCGATTCCTGAAGGCACGCTGACCTTTGTGGAATTGTTGCGAAGTTCCGGCTATTGGACCGCCGCTGCGGGAAAATGGCACCTGGGTGAAGCGGTGAAGAAACACTTTGATGTCGTGAAGGAAGCTGATGTCTCCGGGTTTCAACTGCCGACCGGAGCAGCTGAGAAGCACGGCAAGTTCGTGCAACGGATGGCTGGCGATGCCCGGAGCGGTTGCGATCAGTGGGTACCGACCCTGAAAGAGCGACCCCGGGACAAACCGTTCTTCATGTGGCTCGGCGCATTGGATCCACACCGCCCCTACGATGAGAATATTCGTGAGAAACCTTTCCGGCCGGAGGACGTAATCATCCCTCCTTATGTGATCGATCACCCAAGTGTCCGGAAGGATCTGGCGCTGTACTACGACGAGATCGCCCGGTTGGATGACTACATTGGCCGGGTCATGGACGAGCTGGAGCGACAGGGCATCGCTGAGAATACACTGATCCTCTACATGAGCGACAATGGCCGCCCGTTTGTCAGAGACAAGACAACCCTCTATGACAGTGGCATCCGCACGCCGTGGCTCATGCGTTGGCCCCGCGGAATCAAGGCTGGCAGCTCAACGATGAGTGTGGTCAGTGCGGTGGATATTGCACCGACCTTCCTCGAACTTGCCGGCTTCAAACCCTCGCCTCTTTGGGAGGGACACAGCTTCGCGAGAATCTTCAAGAATCCCAAAGCCAAGATCCGAAAGTATGCCTTTGCCGAGAAGCACTGGCACGACTACGAAGATCAGGTCCGGGCCGTCCGCTCGGATCGGTTCAAGTATCTGCGCAACTTCTATCCCGACCTGCCACTGACGCCATCGGCCGATGGCGTGCGAAGCCCAATGTATCGCGAGATGATCAAGCTGCGCGACGCCGGCAAGTTGGCTCCGCACCAGATGACGACGTTCACAACGCCCCGAGCTCCGGAGGAACTCTACGACTGTAATGCCGATCCACATGAGCTGAACAACATCGCGGCAGATCCAAAATTCGCCGGAGTCTTGAAGACCCTGCGCGGCGAGTTGAAAAATTGGCAGGAGCGATACAACGATTATGTCCCGGAGATCCGGACGCTCGATGAGTTCGATCGTGAAACCGGTTTGGCGACGCCCGCCCGGATTCGTCCACGTCCCTCGAAGGCAGAGATGCTGAAGGGCGTTCTCAAAGGACGTCCACGCTAAGCATGGGAATTGAAATTCCAAAACGTGTCCCGGTGATGATGCTGCCGGAAGTGTCCCTCTTCCCCGGGATGATGCTGCCCCTGTTCATCTTCGAACCACGCTATCGTCAGATGTTAGACGAAGCCTTGAACGGCGGCCGGATGTTTGCCGTGGCGATGTTGACCGGCGAGGGAGAAGAACCTGAATCCGTGGCCGGGGTGGGATTGATCCGTGCCTCGGTTCAAAACGACGACGGAAGCAGTCATGTGATTCTGAACGGGTTATCGCGAGTAATGGTTACCGGCGTGGCCCACTACGAGCCTTATCCTGAAATCGACATCCTGACCGTGGATGAAGCCGACGATCCATCAGTCAAAGCGATCGCGCTCGCGGTGAAAGTGAAGGAACTGGCCGGCGAACTGATTCGCCGCAATCAGCCGGATATCTCCGCCGCCAACGAGGCGCCGGATGACGAGGCTGCCTATGTCGCGAAGATGGGCGGAGATTCGTTCAATCAGCTTGCCGATCAGATGGCGCGCATGGAATCCCCGGGGCAATTGGCAGACATGTTGGCACCGGCATTGATTGCAGATCCGAACCGGAAGCAGGAACTCCTGGCAACCCTGGACGTGGAGGATCGTTTGGACAAACTGATCGCCTCCCTTTTGGAACTCGGCGGATCGGGAAGCTCCGGGAGTTAGTCATCGAACTAATCCACAAACCTTTTCAGGTATTTTCAATACTTTCAGTGACCCGTTTCGAGATCTGGGCCGATTCTCAAAACGGGGCGATCGGGTGCGCAGCAGCTGTCCAAGACTGCTGCCGCGCAAGATGGTCGCTCCACATGGAAATTCTGCTTTAGCCACTGGAGGCGGAGTGTTACCGATCGATCATGCAGAAGCTGAAGCGTCCTAAAGGTCGCGCTCCGATGTGGGTCGTTGAAATCGGTGGAATGAGTGTATCGCCTTCTGGAATATCCCCAAAAAGGCGGACGCCGGGAGAGGCAGAGTCTCCCGCATCCATTCTGCCTCTCTTTGAAATCGATTCCACAGCCAATCGTCACGATTTCATTGAGAGACAGTAAATTCTTCGTAGGTCGTTACGCCTCCTTTCTTAAGCTGTTCCGGGTTGCTGGAGTAATCGGGAAAATTCTTAGAGAGCGACGTTCCGCCGGAGTTGTTTACGAGCTGTTGGGCCGATCAAGCTTTTCGAACTGGCGTGGGGACCGCGCAAAGCGGCGCACGACCACGTCGAGGAACACAACGCGTTTGGTGGGGAAACTTACGCTGATCTGCTGGGCGGAGGATTCCAATTTGGCGGTGCGTAGTTTTGGGTTCATCGTCGGTATGAGTATTTTGGGGTCTCAGTCGTTGGATTTGATGTAGGAACATACTTCCACTGTCAGGAGGCTCAACCGGGGTATTGACCCCAGGTGGTATTGGGGGGAAGCCCCGGCGTGCCGGGACGCGGGGATGGAGAAATCTAACGGGCCGCGAATCGGACTACCGATTGAACTGATCCGACTCGAGGCGGGATCGCAGGTCCGCAAGCAGATCGGCCACTGCCGGTTCGAACTGTCCCAACAGTTCGGGAACATCGCCCAGGCGGTTTTCGCGTGCGGCGTGTTCAATTGCGCCAGCGACTTCGTAGGCCTCCTCGGAGCCAAACTGCATCAGTGAGCCTTTGATCTTGTGAGCCTTGGCGGCAAGCAGATTGTTATCCCCAGCGGCGAGCGCGTTCCGCATCTCGCCGATCAGTGAGGGGCCCTGTTCGAAAAAGATGCACGCGAGCTTTTCAAACAACTCGGGGTTGCTGTCCAAGGCCCGTGTCTTGGACTTCTGGGGGCCGCGTGCGGCCAGGTTCGTGTAGGGCGCGAGAACATCGCGCATTGCCGCTTCGAATATGGGCTTGGCCAAAAACTCGTTTATGCCGGCGTCAAGGCAGGTCTGGCGATCGGCTTTTCCGGCGTAGGCGGTGATGGCAATAATCGGGGTGATGGTGCCTCCGGACACCTTCTCCCGTTCGCGAATCATCAGGGTGGCTTCGATGCCATCCATGATCGGCATGTGGATGTCCATCAAGACGAGATCGAACTCTCCACCGCGCCAGGCGGCAACGGCTTCACGCCCGTTCTCGGCGGTTGTTACCTGATGACCGAGTGATTCCAGCATGTCGATGGCGACCTCCCGGTTAACCTCGTTGTCCTCGGCCAGAAGTATCTGAAGCGACCTGTCAGGTGGCGATGAGTTCTGGAGGGTAACGGATTCGGGCCGGGGGGTGGCAATGTCCACCTTGGCCAGTTTCATTAATTTTTCTTTGAGTTCCGAATGACTGGGCGGATTGGGAATCGCCTCGAAGGAGATCTGCTCCTGGCGCAGGAACTGGGTGTGGCTTTCCGCCGATTGATTGGCGAGCAGCACGATCGGGAGATCGATCCCGGTCTCTCGCGAGATCATCGAGGCGAGTTGCCAGCCGCTGACGTCGGACATCTCGGCCTCAATGATCGCGCCGTGATAGCCTGGTTGTGCGTTCTCAATTCGATCCAGTGCGCTGATGCTGCTGTTGACCACATCGACATCGAGTCCCCAGGAAGTGATCATTTCCGACACGATGGTTCGGGTGCTGTCCGATTCAGCGACGAGGAGAAAACGCTGACCCGCGAGTGCGAGTACGCTGCTTTCGATCCATGCCGTTTTTGGCTCCGGATAGACGTCGATCGGGATCTCGAAATGGAAACAGCTGCCGACGTCGACCTCGCTGTCGACCCAGATCTTGCCGGCCATGGCCTCGATCAGATTGCTGCAGATGGAAAGCCCGAGACCGGTCCCTCCAAATCGTCGTGAGACTCCAGAATCGGCCTGGGAGAACCGTTGAAATATGATCTCCTGCTTGTCTGCGGGAATGCCACAGCCGCTGTCCCGGATCGAACCATGCAGGCTGATCTGACTGGGGTCGTCAGGTTTCAGTTCGCCAGGTTTCAGTTCGCCAAGTTTCAGTTCGACCAGAATCTCGCCATGGATGGTGAACTTGACGGCGTTGCCAGCCAGGTTGACGAGGATCTGTCGAATTCGGCCGCCATCCCCGACCAACCAGTTCGGAACTTCAGGGGCGATGCGGACGTGAAATTCAACTCCCCGCGACTGGGCTTTCACCGCCAAGGGGTTGAGCGCGCGGGTGACGATCTCGCGCAGTTCGAAGGGATTGTAGTCGAGCGCGAACTGACGGGCCTCGATTTTGGCGAAATCGAGGATGTCGTTCACGATCTGCAACAGACTGCCCGACAGATCGGTGACGCTGGAGATGTAGCGACGTTGGCGGTCGGTGAGCTTGGTTTTGAGGGCAAGCTCTGCCATGCCGATGATGCCGTTCATCGGGGTGCGGATCTCATGGCTCATGTTGGCGAGAAAATCGGTCTTTGCCTGGCTGGCCGCTTCTGCTTCGCGCTTGGATTCCTGGAGCTCCCGGACTGATCGCCGCAGTTCCAACTCAGCGACCACGCGTCGGCTAAGAGCCATGAGGCTGCTCCGTTGATCCTCGTTCATTGTCCGGGGAGTGCGGGCAATCACACACAACGTGCCAATCGCAAAACCGTCCGGGGTGATCAGTGGAGCCCCCGCGTAGTACTGGATCCCGGGTGGGCCGGTGACGAGTGGGTTGTCGCGAAATCGTTTGTCGGCGAGGACGTTCGCCACTTCGAAGAATTCGCCACCATGAATTGTGTGGCCACAAAAGGAAATATCCCTGGGAGTCTCGTCCACACCCATCCCGATACTAGATTTGAACCATTGCCGGTCCTCATCAACAAGCGAAACCAACGCGATCGGAGTGTCGCAGATCTGCGCGGCCAGATACGTGAGGTCGTCGTAGGCCTGTTCTGGCAACGTATCCAGAATGCCGTACCGCCGCAGCGCCGCGAGGCGCTGTTCTTCGTTTTCCGGAAGCTCAGGCGGTGTCATGCTGCGGGAGAATTGTCTGGCATCTGCACTACTACGAATCGAATAACAGTTTATCTCGGAAACTCAATGACCGTTCAAGCCGCGGAGATAGGCCAGAATCAGATCGGGGAGATCGTTGCTGTAGCCCCCTTCAAGGCAATTGACGGTGGTGACGCCGAGCTTTCGGATGGATTCCCCAAGCCACTGAAAATCCTCGGCTTCCAGCGTTTCCTGCGCCAACGGATCACGCGCGTAGGCGTCAAAGCCGGCGGAGACAACGAGCACGTCGGGTTTGCTGCGGCCCAACTGTTCCAGTGCGCGTTCCAATACTTTGCGATACTCAACGCGCGGAGTGGACGGTGCGACCGGGAAATTGAAACAGTTCTTCCCGACGTTCTCTTCGCCGGTGCCGGGATAGCAGGGATACTGGTGAATTGAGTAAAACCGGGTATTCGGTTTGTCCAGGAGGATTGCCTCCGTGCCATTCCCGTGATGCACATCGAAATCGAAAACGGCCACCTTCTTGGCTCCGGTGGCCAAGGCTTCAAGCGCGGTGATGGCGACGGAATTGAAGTAGCAGAAGCCCATCGCCCGTTTGGTCGTGGCGTGATGCCCCGGCGGGCGGATCAGGCTGAAGACCGTCTCCCCCTTCCGGGCGAGTTCAAGTCCCCTCAACGCTGAACCCGTTGCCCGGCAGGCATGATTGTAAATGTCGGGGTAGGCCGGGGTGTCGCCGTCGAATGCTTCCTCCGCCACCTTGACCGTCGCGTAGTGTCCGTCGGTATGGGCCCGAACGATCTGTTCCCGTGAAACCTCCGCCGGTTTTACCCAATCAATGGCGACCTCTTCCTGAGATTTCAGACGCGTCACCGAGGCGGAGATCCGGGCCGGGCGTTCCGGATGGCCGACGGCGCGATATTGGGTACAACGTTCGTCCGTGATGACTTTCATGCGAGGCGCAAACCTTAGTCTGTGCCCGGACGCAGAACAATCTTTCCGGCCAGGGAACCGAGACAGCGAATGGTATTGTCCTCTTGCAATCGGTGCGCGGCCGCCGTCTCGGAAAGCGGGAGCACCCGATCGATATTTGCCCGGAGCTTTCCGGCGGACAACCACTCGTTGACCGCAATTGCAGAAGCACGCTGTTCGTGGGCGTCGTAGTTGAACATCGCGAAGCCATGTAACTCGCAGTCTTTCACGTAGAACGGGCCAATGGGCAAAACCGGGCGGGCTTCGCGGCCCGCCATGACGACCACGCGGCCATGTTTGGTCAGCAACGGAATGATGGCTTCGAAATCGGTATCCCGCCGGGTTTCCCAAAAGACATTCACCCCGTCCGGAGCGAATTCAGAAACTGCCTCGGCGATGCTCTGAGATTTGTAGTTGATGGCGAGGTCAGCTCCCAGTTCCCGGCATTTTGCCACGCGTTCGTCCGAGCCCGCCGTCGTGATCACCCGGGCACCGATCGCCTTTGCCATCTGCACCACCATAGACCCCACGCCGCCGGATCCGCCATGGACAAAGATCGTTTCACCCGCCGCCAGTCGGGCACGCCGCACGACACCGAGATGCGCGGTGATTCCTACCAACGCCACCGCAGCAGCGTCCTCAAACGCGACGGAGTCCGGCAACGGATGCAGCCATTCGGAATTCACGGCGGCGAGTTCTGAGAAAGTCCCCTGCCGCCCCGCAATCCCTTGGTTCGAACACCAGACCCGATCGCCCTGCCTGAAATCCGTCACGCCGCTTCCGACCGCCTCAACCGTACCGGCCAGGTCATTCCCAACCACGAATGGTTTGGGCAGCGACACGGCGACCGCTCCAGAACGGATATAGGTGTCGATGGGATTCACGCTGACTGCGGCAACCCGCACGAGCACCTGCCCTGCCCCCGGTTCCGGGTCGGGCAACTCGCCGTAGAAGATATTCTCCGGTGGTCCCGGTTCATTGATGTAGGCCGCTTGCATGGCCTGACTCTGGCGGATTTTCGGGAAGCTAAACCAGAATGAATTTGATCGCTCGCGTTGGACCAGGCTTTTACGTTTCCGCCCTTATGCGGCGATTGCTTACCTTCTCGTTTCTTCTGATCGGCTTGGCCATCCGTGCCGAACAGCCGAACGTGGTCCTCATCCTGGCGGACGACATGGGATTCGGGGACGTGCGGGCACTGAATCCCGAATCGAAAATTCCAACGCCCGGATTGGACCGACTGGCCCGACAAGGCGCGACGTTCCTGGATGCGCACACCCCGTCGTCGGTCTGCACTCCAACTCGCTATGCGCTGCTGGCTGGACGCTATTGCTGGCGCACATGGCTGAAGAGTGGGGTATTGAACGGCTATGCCCCTCCGCTGATCTCACCGGACCGCATGTTGATCAGCGGGTTCATGAAATCTCAGGGCTACCACACGGGTATCGTCGGAAAATGGCACCTCGGTCTGGGTTTTCAAAAAAAGGCAGATTCCCCCCCTGCCCGATCGAGTGACAAACGTGGCAAGCGGGTGCGATATCAATCCGGCAATGGGTTTGATTTCTCAAAACCGTTGACCGACGGACCCCATACCCGCGGATTCGACTACTCCTTCATCATCCCGGCGTCCCTGGATTTTCCTCCCTACGTCTACATCCGAAACGGGCGACTGACGGCCGATCCTTCCATGTCTCAAGAGGCGATCGGTTTCCCCGCCTATCTGCGCAAAGGGGAACGCTCACCAGATCTGACACCGGAAGATTCGCTGGATGATCTTCTGCGGGAAGCGGTGGGATACGTGAAGTCCCGATCCAAAACCAAGCAACCCTTCTTTCTCTACTTCCCGCTGACCGCGCCCCACAAACCCGTGCTCCCGCATCCCCGTTTTGTCGGCAAAACCAAACTGGGGCCCTACGGTGATTTTGTCGCGCAGGTCGATTATATCGTCGGTTCTCTGGTAAAGAACATCGACGCCTTGGGATTGAAGGAAAACACAATCGTGATCTACACCAGCGACAACGGCTCGTTCATGCGCCGACTAACCGACACCGCCAAGCCGGATCACGTAACGGATGCGACCAAACAGGAATTTCACCCGGGCAACCATCGGGCGAACGGACCTTGGCGCGGGACCAAAGCGGATGTCTGGGAGGCGGGCCATCATGTTCCCTTCTTCGTTCGCTGGCCGGCGCGGGTGAAAGCCGGCCTCAAGCTTCCGCAGCCCATCTGCCTGACCGATATCTTTATGACGCTTGCCGATGTATTGAACGCTCCTCGCCCGAAAGGCACGGCGACTGACAGCACCTCATTCCTCCCCTTGCTGGATGAGGCGGCAACAAAATGGAACCGCCCACCCGTGATCCACCATTCCTCCGGTGGCATGTTCGCAATCCGCCAGGGGAAGTGGAAACTCGTTCTGGGAAACGGATCTGGCGGGCGCGAGTTGCCAAAGGGCAAACCCTTTCAAAAACCGTATCACCTGTTCAATTTGGCCGCTGATCCCGGCGAACAGAACAACCTGATCGAATCAGAATCCTCGCTCGCCCGTGAACTCGAAAAGGCGTTCCACGAAATCCACGCGAACGAACAGCTGTAGACGACCCAAAGGCGAAATGCGCGAGGCCATTGGTTCACGCATAGGCTGAGCCGGCTAACGTCCCCAAAACTGTAGCAGCGGGCGTGAGCAAGCTGATCTTCGTGATCAAAATGCTTCGGCATCAGACAATACGTCAGGATCTCCACACAACGTCCGAGCCAATCCACCGTGCGATTGCTCAGCGGTCGTACTCAATATTCACCATTCGAACTGGATCTCCGCTTCGATTCATACATGATCCGGTCACCCAAAAAGCGTACCATGAAACCGATCCAACTCCCCCGCCTCTTCAGCCTCCTTGCCGCGAGCGTCATCTTTTCCCAAAGTTCTGCGGTCGCTGCTGAAGTCCGTTTCGACAGCATCCGTTCCCTGGACGACCTGCTGCCGCGCAAGACCGAGTTCTACGAGATTGACCCAAAAGTGAACCTCGATGGTGTCTACTACCAGTTCAAGGTGACGTCCGGGCACGGGATCTACGAGGTTGAGTCGATCAAGAATCTGCTGAAGGTCTGTCACGAGATCCGGGTGATGGAACAATACAAAGCCACCGATGAAGGACGGGAGGTATGGAAGGGCTTCTCCGGTTCGTTGAAGAATCTTGGCACGGGTGCCAAGGCCATCGTGACGAATCCGAACCGCGCGCGCAAGGCGATCGGCCGCTCCTTCAGCAAGGCGGGGCGCACGATCGGCCGTCTGTTCCAAGGCAAGAAGGATGACGATGCCAAAAGTAGCACGGGACAGGATCGCGACGAGGCGGCCGGAGGAAAATACTACGGCAAGACAGCGCGCATCTTAGCCTACGATCTGAAGCTCGATGTCTACACCGAGAATCCCTACGCCCATGAATTGATGCACGCGGCCGCCAAGCGGGAGGCCATGGGAAAAATCGTGATCAGCGGGGCGATAATGGCCATTCCCGTCCCCGGCCTCTACGTGACGATCTACGGGGCGCTGACGCCGGACTCCATTGACGGGCAGACCGAGATTCTCATCCGCGACAATCTCCCGAGCGAATTGCGGTTCCAACTGAACCGGAACTACATCCGCAACCATGCTCTGGACAAACGAAAGGACGCCAAACAGATCGCCGCCTTCGACAAGTTCCTGAACAACCCCAATTTCAGCCCCCGCGAAATCGCCTACATTGCCAACCATTTGGAGCGCTTGAAGGCAGCAAAAAATCTCCCCGGAGCCATCGCTCAGCTTGGAGCCATCGACTCGGTGGCCAATGCCATGTTCATCGCCGGCCAATACGAACTTCTCAACGCGCTCAACAAGCGCGACCGCAAGATCACGCAACTGGTCCCTATCGGTGCAAAGATCGGTGCGGTGAATGAAGCCGGTGATTTCGTCATGCCATCGTCATTCGACGTCGCGGGCAATTCCTCAGAATTGAAGACCCTGCGCAGACAGATACTCAAGGCGAAGAAGTCCAACCGGGCGGCTAGCGCCAAACTCTACACCATTGGTGCACCGGATCCTCAATTTGTCACCGCCAGCAGAAAGGTCGGTCTTACCGTCATCGGAAATCTCTTGCAGCGTGGAGAAATTGTCGCTCCGGCAGCCGGGGCTCGCTAGGTACCGATTCGCGAACTCGTCTGCAATCATTGCCGGCATGCCGTCGAAGCTGGATGTGCCAGCCAGACGTCGCGGAACAACAGCGAGCAGGTTGATCTGAGGCCAAAAGACACCCCCGGCTTGGCCTCAATCGCATCCCGCAAGCAAAGTCCGCTTGCAAATTGTGCCGTACGATCCTCACATTGGCCCGTCCCACTAATTACCTCACGCATGAAGAAATTGTTGTTCTCATTGTTCCTCGCCGGAGTCTCATTGGCTGTCGTTTCCGACGCTCAGGCCGCTGCCAAAGCCAAAGCCAAAGCCAAATCCAAACCCAACATCCTGTTCATCTTCGCGGATGACATGTGCTACGAGCTCATTCGCGAGCTGGGGCACACGGATATTGATACGCCTAATCTGGACAAGCTGACCCGACGTGGCACCACGTTCACTCACGCCTACAACATGGGTTCATGGAGCGGTGCGGTCTGCATCGTGAGTCGCACGATGCTGAATACCGGTCGTTCCATGTGGCGGGCGCAGGATATTTACAAGGACTTGGAACCTGAAATCGATGCCAGCCGCTTCTGGTCTGTCGAGATGCGTGATGCCGGGTATCAGACATTTTTTACGGGCAAGTGGCACGTTAAGGCCAAAGCCGAAGATGTCTTTGATGTGGCGGCGAATGTTCGCGCGGGCATGCCCAAGACCGTTCCCTCGGCCTACAATCGTCCTTTGGCGGGCGAGCAGGACAAATGGAGTCCTTACGACAAGTCACTCGGCGGCTTTTGGGAAGGTGGCAAACACTGGAGTGAAGTCGTCGCGGATGACGCGGTGGATTTCATGAACATCGCCAAGCAGAACGAGAAGCCATTCTTCATGTATCTCGCGTTCAACGCGGTGCACGATCCGCGTCAGGTTGCCAAGGAATACCTCGATGACTATCCCCTGGATCGCATCAAGATGCCGAAGAGCTTTCAGCCTGAGTATCCCTACAAGAAAGAGATGAGATCTGGGGTCCGGCTCCGTGACGAAAAACTCGGCCCATTTCCCCGCACCGAAAATTCGGTAAAGGTGCATCGTCAGGAATACTACGCGTTAACGACACATATGGATGAACAGATCGGCCGGATTCTCAAAGCGCTGAAGGAGACCGGCCAGGAGGAGAACACCTACATCTTCTTCACCGCCGATCACGGCCTGGCGGTCGGGCATCACGGACTGTTTGGCAAACAGAACATGTATGATCACAGCCTGCGCGTGCCGTTCATCGCGATCGGCCCCGGAATCGACAGCAACAAACGCCTGACCACTCCCATCCATCTGCAGGACGTCATGCCCACGAGCCTCGAACTCGCCGGTATCGGCAAGCGCGACTACGTGGAGTTTGAGAGTCTCCTACCATTGCTGAACGGATCAACGAAGAAGTCCCATTTGGATTCCATCTATGGGGCGTATCTTAATGCGCAACGCGCCATCATCGACGATGGATACAAACTCATTCTCTATCCGACTGCGAAAGTAGCACGGCTGTATCATCTCCAGCGCGATCCGCTGGAGACGAAGGATATCGCCGGGCAAAAGCGCTCAGGACCGATCATGAAAAAGCTATTTGCAAAGCTGTTGAAAAAGCAGCTGGAGCTCGGTGACAAACTCGATCTGGGTGAGAGTTTTGCCCATCTCAATTGAGCGCGTATGACCAGGTTGTCGCAATTTGATGTTCGTTGGATTTCCCGCTCCAGCGACTTTGTATTCATGGTCCTGTTGGCGACCTGCCTGTCGGTTGCTGCGGCAAACCAATCCAGGATCTCAGCGCGCGAGACGCCGACGGTCCGGTTGATCCGCAAGATTCAGCCGGCGGTGTTGCCGATCTTTATCCAAGGCGAACGCGCGATCGGCAGCGGCACGGCATCGCTCATTCATTCGGGTGGATTCATGCTGTCCAACGACCATGTGACCGAGGGTAAACCCGGCGTGGCGTTGCTCGATGGAAAACGTGTCCCCTTCCGGGTAATCGGACGATTGCCGGGCAAAGATCTCGCGCTGCTGCAACTGCGCACAGATTCCAAGACACCCGCGATTCGATTGGGTCGGAGTTCTGACCTGATGGCCGGGGAACCCACCATTGCCGCCGGGAATCCCGGCGGTCGCGGGATCATTTTCAGCCAGGGAATCGTGAGCGCGCCCTCCATCATGGATGGAGCGAACGCGTTGATGATGACGTATTTCCTGAGCGGGCGTGATGAGTACATCCAGTTCGATGCGGCGAGCAATCCCGGGAACTCCGGTGGACCTTTGGTGAATGCCTTGGGCGAACAGATCGGAATCGTGAGTTCCGGGGTTCTGAATGAGGAGAATATCAATTACGCGATTCCGATGGATCGCGTCCGCCGCCTGTTTGGTCACCTGTTGCCAATCGAGGTGTTGTCCGATTTCTGGACGGGGATTGAAATTGATACCCTGACGAAGAAGGCGCGGATCAAGTCGGTTAAACCCGGTTCACCGGCTGCCCAGGCGGGTCTGAAGAAGGGGGATGTCATTGGCTCGCTCGAAGGAGCCGATCTGCGAACGGGCGTCGATTGGATTCTCGGATTGCACGGGCACAAGTCCGGGCAGGAACTGAAGTTCAAACTGGCGGGCAAGAGCAAACGTGAAGTGACCCTGAAACTGATTCCGCAACCATTGCCTGACGTTGTTTCGCGTAAAGGCAAAGAGGCGGGACTTAAGTTCGAAGTGTACCACGGCAAATACAAAATTCTACCTGATTTCTCCCAGTTGAAACCGGAACAGACCGGGACGACCAAGGAGCTCGCGACGGAATCACTCGTGGAAGGTCGTTCGGATTACTTCGCGCTCGTGTTCAACGGGTATCTCGACATTCCCAAAACCGGTCTCTACCGGATTAGCCTCGGGTCCGACGACGGCAGCAAACTGTTTCTCAATGGTGCCGAGTTCATTGACAACGATGACAACCATCCGCTGCAGCACCTCAGCCGAATGGTCCGTTTGCGCGCCGGACTGAATGCCATGCGGTTGGAATACTTCGACTACACCGGCGACGCGGAGCTCGAGTTGCTGATTGAAGGCGGAAAGTTCACTGAGCCCACCGCTATCCCCGCCATTTGGTTTCTGCGGGACAAGTAGCGTTTATCTTTGGAGGGACGAGCTTGCGAGTCCGTGGCGCTGTGCCAGCCAAAGGTGCTGGCTTGCTGGCTTTCGGGTGCGATTGCTGCGTGGCCATACACGAAACCGTGATTGCCCTCATCTTCAGTGCTAACACACGCCTTCGGACTCGCCAGCTCGTCCCTCCACATGGCACACGCCGCCACCCACCTGCAATCACGTCCCTTTGCCCCACTCCTTTCCATTTTCACTGTTCAACCTGAAGGTTCCCGCTAAGC
>JBLFYM010000064.1:0-34043 GCA_047608975.1 Limisphaerales bacterium
GTCAATCCATGCCTGCCGCCGCCGGCCTGCGACTTGTGGTGGTGCCGGACTTGAACGCTTCCCGCGAGGCCTGTCGTCAGATCCGCGCGTTTCTGACAGAGCAGGGAATCCCCGCTGAAGATGCTGCGGGTTGGGAACTGGCGCTGACGGAAGCGGCCAACAACGTGGTCGAGCACGGCAACAAGGATGAGTTGGGCGTTGAGTTCGAAATCTCTGCGGTGGTGGATCGCGACTGGGTGGAGGTAAGGGTCCTGGACCGGACTGAAGGATTTGACTACCCCGAACATGTCGAGCTGCCGGACCCGGTGAGTGAAGGGGGCCGCGGGCTGTTCCTGATCGAATCCATCTGCGATTCGGTGAGCTACATGAAAGGCAAACGGCAGAACTGTCTGCTCATGCGGAGCCGCAGTGAGGGGGTGGATACTGCCTCCTGGACCCGCCCCGATCCGGCGGTGAAAAAACTGCAGACAGAGGTGGTGGCGTTGGAGGAAACGCTGGATGGCATGACGGAAGAGCTTTCATCCAGTTATGAAAGTCTCGCCGCAATTTTCAAATTCAGCCGGGAACTCAGCCGGCAACGCGATCTGAACGAATTTGCCCGGCTGATTTTCGATCATCTGTTGAAGATCACCGAATCCGAATCGTACTTGCTGCGATTGAAAAAAGGGGATCGACTGGTCCCCTTCGTGGCCTCGGACGAGCATCTGGAATATCCCGATCTCGATCTGACCGAAGAGGCTCCGGGTTGGTTTGAATTGGATGCCGCCCGGACTCGACAGGATGTGTGGATCGAGAGCCCCGAGGCTGCTCGCGGCGATGCTTCGCTCGGTGCGTTCAGTGACACGAAAACGGGCATCATTCATCCCTTCTATCTCAGCGAGGATCTGATCGGGACGCTCGCCCTCGGCAAGTCGGTCGACGGGAAACATTTCAGCGCCGGCCATGTGAACGTGCTGCATACCTTTTGTGATTTTCTGGCCCTGCAGATTCTCAATGCGCGGTATCAGGACGAGAACATCAAATCCAAAGTCGTCTCCCGGGAACTCGAAATCGCGAAGAATATTCAGCGATCACTGCTTCCGGAGACCCTCCCTGACGTATCGGGCGTAAGCCTGGCCGGCTACTACGAAAGCGCCCTGCACGTCGGTGGGGATTTCTACGATGTCTTTGAAACGCCTGATGGCGGGATCTTGATGTGCATGGCGGACGTGATGGGCAAAGGCGTTCCAGCGGCGATGTTTTCGGTCATTATTCGAACCGTGCTGCGCGCGCAAAAGGAACTGGGCGCGCTTCCGTCCGCGTTGTTGGCCAAGGCGAATCAGATTCTCTACGCCGATCTGGATCGGGTGGACATGTTCATCACCGCGCAACTGGTTTACCTGAATCCGACGGAACGAATCGCGGCCACGGCGAGTGCGGGACATTGCCCGCTCCTGGTGGGAAATCACCTGACCGGGAAGTTCATGTCGATCGAAGCGGATGGACCGCCGCTGGGAATAATCGAAGATATGGAGTACGCCGGCACCCAATTTGAATTGGATCCAGGCACTCACATATTGATGTACACAGACGGCATTACTGAGGCGAAGAACCGCGCGGGAGAGATGTGGAACGATGAGCGACTGGACAAATGGTGGCGTCAGGCAATTGCCGATCTGCCGGATGCCGCGGCCATCAAAGAGAGTCTGATTCAATCCGTCGCCGCCTTTGTGGATCGCGCTCCGGCGACTGACGACCTGACATTTTTGTTGATGGCTGATAACAAGGAAAACACGCAGTGACGATGGCCAAGATTCTATTAGCAGACGACGAAACCTATTCGCTGAGACTCCTTCAGATGACCCTGAAGAAAACGGGCTGTGAGATTGTTTCCTCCGTGAATGGGCAAGCGGCTTACGACCAGGCCGTGGCGGAATTGCCCAGTCTGATCGTGATGGATGTGATGATGCCGGTGCTGGATGGACTGGGGGCGTTGGCCAAGCTCAAGGAGAACGAGGCGACCCGGGAGATTCCCGTCATCATGCTCACCGCCAAAGGCCAGACGCTGACGCGCACCGAGGCCGAAGAATCTGGAGCGGCCCTGTTTCTCACCAAGCCTTTCAGCCCGACGGAACTGCTGGAAGAGGTGAAGAAGTTTCTGCCTTCCGCGTGATTCAGATTCAGTGCGATGGCCGGGACGTCGCCGAAAGACTCTTGCGGTGGCGGCGGTTTATCCCAGTTACTGACCCATCTCTTGGGTAGTGTTCTTACGAGGGGGCGCTGGACGATTTTGTTGTCAGCAAGTCCGCCGAGGCCAGAATGCGGGACGTGAGGGAGAAATACAATTAGTCCAAAGTCCCGCCGTAGCTTTAGGGGATCTATCAGGCGGTTGCCGCTCGTTGGGCCTGAAATGCCCGTAAAACACGCTTTCCATGATTGACGCTCCCCGGTTCGCTACTACTATGCGCCTCCGTTTACGAACAGGATAACGAACAATAATACGAAAAATGGCTGTAAAAGTAGCAATCAATGGCTTCGGCCGCATTGGCCGTCTGGTTTTCCGGGCGATGATCGAACAGGGACTCGTCGGCTCCGAAGTCGAAGTCGTCGCAGTAGGTGACCTCGTCCCCGCTGACAACCTGGCATATCTCCTCAAATACGACTCCACGCAGGGTCGGTTTGCCGGTGAAGTTTCCCATGAAGGCGACGACACCTTGGTGGTCAATGGCGCGAAGATCAAAGTCGTCAGTGCCCGCACTCCTGCGGAATTGCCGTGGAAAGAACTCGGAGTGGACATCGTCATCGAATCCACCGGTCTTTTCACCTCCGCCGATAAGGCCAAGGGCCATCTCGAAGCAGGCGCCAAGAAAGTCATCATCTCCGCTCCGGCGAAGGAAGAAGACATCACGGTCGTCATGGGCGTGAACCACGAGAATTACGATCCGGCCAATCACCACATCATTTCCAACGCTTCCTGCACCACCAACTGCCTGGCTCCGGTCGTGCATGTTTTGTTGAAGGAAGGTTTCGGAATCGCTGAAGGTCTGATGACCACGATTCACGCATTCACGGCCACCCAGAAGACGGTGGACGGACCGAGTCGCAAGGCTTGGCGTGATGGTCGTGGCGCTGCCCAGAACATCATTCCCGCCAGCACGGGTGCTGCGAAAGCAGTTGCACTCGTTTGTCCTGAAGTGAAGGGCAAGTTGACCGGTATGGCATTCCGCGTTCCCACGCCGACCTCTTCGGTGGTGGATCTCACGTTCCGCACGGAGAAAGAAACGAGTCTCGCCGAAATCAGCGCCGCCATGAAGGCCGCGAGCGAAACCTACCTGAAGGACATCCTCGAATACACCGAGGACGAGGTTGTCAGCACCGACTTCATCCACAGCGAATTCAGCTCGATCTTAGATCAGAAGGCCTGCATCGAACTCAACAGCCGCTTCTTCAAACTGGTGAGCTGGTATGACAACGAATGGGGCTACAGCAACCGCGTTGGTGATCTCGTCAAATACGTGATCAGCAAGGGGCTGTAAGCGCTCCTGCAACTCTTCAAAAGGCGGCTCATTTGAGCCGCCTTTTTTTGTGCCTTAATCCGGGTTGGTTTTTCTTGGAAATATTTCTAGAAAGAGCGTTGACACTTAATACGTTTCGGGTATTTTTTAAACGTGATTTAGAACCTACGGATTTTGATCCGGGTGGCAGCACGTTTCTTCAGAGGGGTTCCCCACCCCCACCTCCTTGGCGTCTGCTACCCGGATCATTTTTTCCCTCCACCCTCCATCGCCTGATCCTGACGTTCGTTCTTCTTTCTGTTTTTCCCTTGGCGATTTCGGGCTTCGTTCTGACAATCCGGAAAACTCCACACAAACGAATGAGCGAATCATCTATTCCCGTATACAATCCGCCCGCATCGGTTTCCGAAGTTTCTCATGTGAAATCACTCGATGACTATCGGGCGCTTTATAAAAAATCCATTGAGGATCCTGATGCCTTCTGGACCGAAGAGGCTGAGCGTCTGAAGTGGGTCAAGAAATGGGACAAGCTTCAGGAGTGGGATTTCCACACCGCTGAGATCAAGTGGTTTCTCGGGAGCAAGATCAATGCAAGTTACAACTGTGTGGATCGACATGTGGAAGATGGGAATGGCGATCGCATTGCGATTCTCTGGGAAGGGAACGCCCCAAGCGAAAGCCGCTCAATCACCTATGCCGAGCTCCAGAGCGATGTGCAGAAGGCGGCCAACGCACTCAAGAACCTCGGTATTACAAAGGGTGATCGCGTGTGCATCTACCTGCAGATGATTCCCGAACTCGCGGTGGCGGTGCTTGCCTGTGCCCGGATCGGCGCGGTGCATTCCGTCGTGTTTGGCGCGTTCACGGCTGACAGTCTTGTTACCCGCATCAACGACTCCGGCTGCAAAGCCATCATCACGCAGGACACCGGCGTTCGCGGAACCAAGCAGGACATCGCGATGAAGGCCAACGCGGATCTCGCGGTGGAGAAGACGCCCACCATCGAAAAGATCCTGGTCGTGAAACGAACCGGTTCCGACGTGAACATGACTGCCGGGCGGGATGTCTGGTGGCATGATGCCTGTGACGCTGCGGACCCGGTTTGTCCGCCGTCCGAGCAGGATGCCGACGATCCGCTGTTCATCCTCTACACGTCGGGTTCCACCGGAAAACCCAAGGGTGTGATGCACACCACCGCCGGGTATCTCGTCTATGCGGCGACCACCCATCGTTACATCTTCGACTACAATCCTGGCGACATCTACTGGTGCACTGCGGATGTGGGTTGGGTGACCGGCCACACTTACATCCTCTATGGTCCGCTTGCCAATGGTGCGACGACGATGATGTATGAAGGTGTTCCGAATTATCCGGACTTCGGCCGCTTTTGGGAGATCTGCGCCAAGCATAAGGTCAACCAGTTTTACACCGCACCCACTGCCCTCCGTGCACTCATGAAGGAGGGCGACAAATGGCCCACGGATCACGATCTTTCGAGCCTCCGCATTCTGGGCACGGTGGGAGAACCCATCAAGGAGCCCGAGTGGAACTGGTACTACAAAGTGGTTGGCAAGGAGAAATGCCCGATCATCGACACCTGGTGGCAGACTGAAACCGGTGGTGTCATGATTACCCCCTTGCCGGGTGCCACGCCGACCAAGCCCGGTTCTGCCACGCTGCCATTCTTCGGCGTGCAACCTGAAATCGTGGATGAGAAAGGCAACGCGCTGGAAGGCAACGATGTTCGTGGTGCGCTCTGTATCAAGGCGAGCTGGCCGGGCCAGATGCGCACGATCTATGGCGACCATCAACGCTTCATCGATACCTACTTCAGTGCCTTCAAAGGCAAATACTTCACCGGTGACGGTTGCTGGCGCGATCCCGACGGTTACTACTGGATCACGGGGCGCATGGACGATGTGATCATTGTGTCCGGTCACAACCTTGGCACGGCTGAGATCGAAGGCGCGATCGGTGGGCATCCGTCGGTGGCCGAAGCAGCGGTCGTTGGCTATCCGCACGAGATCAAAGGCAATGCGATCTACGCCTACGTCACGCTTCGCACCGGCCAGGAGCCAAGCGATGAAAAGAAGAAGGAGATTGTTCAACAGGTGCGTCAGGCGATCGGTCCGCATGCGACACCGCAAAAGATCCAGTTCACCGAAGGGCTGCCCAAAACCCGGTCGGGCAAGATCATGCGTCGCATCCTGCGCAAAATTGCCGAAGGCGATGTGAGTAGCTTGGGTGACACATCCACGTTGGCAGATCCATCCGTGGTCGAATCACTCGTGACCGGTCGCGTTGACTAGGACGGAACTGGATCATCTTTTCAACGGAGCGCTGAGAAATCGGCGCTCCGTTTTTTGCGGTGGGGGAGTAACTCAGGAGGGTGCCGGATTGGCGTCGGGAGTTGGATGGATCACGTCAATACACGTTCTTCGGGATAAACCGCACTTGTTTTCCCGGAGGAAGGTTCTACCGTTCTGTCCTCTGAGAATCGCATGAGTGCACAACCGGACAAAGGCTTGGGAAATGGCGAACTCGTCTACGTGGTGGACGACGAGGAGATCTTTGCCGAAGTCGTTGCCGCGATTTTGCGCTCCGAAGATTACCAGACTCGAACTTTCGACAATGCCGAAGCGGCGGTGGTCGCAATTGATTCTTCTGATCGTAAACCCGATGTGTTGCTGACGGACTACGTCATGCCGGGAATGAACGGGATGGAACTCATCATCACCGCGCGCACAAAAGTCGAGGGGCTGAAGACCATCCTGTTTAGTGGGCAGGTCAAGGAGGACATCCTTGGGAGCTTTGCCGTGCAACCCGATCGTTTCATCGGGAAACCGTTCCAGCCAAAAGTGCTCCTCGAGATGATCGCGGACGTCTCCGCCTGAAGAGACCTTGCGCTCAGGTATTCCACCTCTCGCGCTTCAGATCGAATCCAGAATCGCTTGTGCCGCCGCCGCTGGATCATCCGCCTGCGTGATCGGACGGCCAATCACCAGCCAATCCGCGCCCGCCGTCATTGCCTGCGCAGGAGTCATTACGCGTTTTTGATCTTGGGTATCGGAAGTGGCAGGCCGGATACCGGGGGTGACCAGTTTTACTTCCGGGGGAAGGACTGCCCGAAGCATTTCAATTTCAAGCGGGGAACAGACCAAACCACGAAGGCCGGACGTGGCGGCGAGTTTGGCCAGACGTTCAACTTGAGGCGCGACTTCGCCGTTTGTCCCAACCTCGTTGATATCTTCGGCGTCCATGCTCGTGAGCACGGTGACGCCGAGAACCAGCGGCGGTTGTTGACCTTGAGCAGTGGCCTCCTGCTGTGCTGCAATTTCTGCGGCCACCATCATGTCGGTCCCGCCGCAGGTGTGGATCGTCACCATCTGGACATCCAGGCGAGTCGCCGCTCGCACCGCGCCGGCAACGGTATTTGGAATGTCGTGGAACTTCAGATCCAGAAAAATGTTCGCGCCGGTGGCCCGGATTTCGCGGACAATGGAGGGGCCTTCGCTGACGAAGAGTTCCTTGCCGATCTTGAACGCACCGACCGAGCCAGCGAGCTTTTCAGTGAGTGCCAGAGCCTCATCTCGGGTTGGCACATCAAGCGGAACGATGATCGGATTGTAGTCCATACGGACGGAGTCTAGCGTTCTCGGGGGCAGCAATGAACCCCGTATTATTCACAATTCGTTCGAGCTTGGATTTTGAGGCTTAGGGATTCCTTTCGCAAACTCTGAACACGGGTCCAGTGGACTCAGCCACCCCCCAGCTCTCAACCGCACAATGGATCAACCTGGATGTGCCTAACATTCTGGGTTCCTCCAAAAAACGGGGATACTCTTCCGGCTCATCCATGGATCGCAGACAATTTATCACTACTTTTTCGGCCGGGAATATCGGCGCGGCGGCGGCTCTGAATGCAGAGAATGCAAACCCGGCTCCGGCAAGTCCTGATGCTCCGAACATTCTCTGGATCTGTACGGACCAGCAGCGTTGGGATACGATTGGCGCGTTGGGCAATGAACACATTCGAACGCCCAACATGGACAAGCTCTGTGCCGAAGGCGTGGCGTTCACCCATGCACATTGTCAGAACCCGATCTGCACGCCGAGTCGGGCGAGTTTTCTGACCGGCATGTATCCGCGCTATCTGAATGCCTGCAAGAACGGCACTGAGGATTGGGCAAACGAAGCACCGTTGGTGACGAAAACACTGGCCGCTGCCGGTTACGACTGCGGGCTGGCGGGGAAGTTTCATCTGACGGCTGCCCACAATCGCATCGAGCCGCGACTGGATGATGGCTATCGGGTTTTTCACTGGTCGCATCACCCGCACGACAGTTGGCCCGAGGGGCATGCTTACAATGATTGGTTGACCGCGCAGGGATTGGAGTATGGGCCGCTGAAGAAAAAGTCAGGAGGTGGCATTCCGGTAAAATATCACCAGACGACGTGGTGCGCAGATCGGGCAATCGATTTCATGCGGGAGAAGCGAAACGGGCCTTGGTTGTTCAGTTACAATTGCTTTGATCCCCACCCGCCGCTGGATCCGCCGAGAGAATATCTGGATCGAATTGACCTGGACAGCCTGCCGCTACCCGATTGGACAGAGGAAGATCTGCAGGAGGAAAAATCGTTGGCGAAGGCGGGTGTGCAGTTTCAATCCAAGGCGACGCGCCGGGATGCGAAGAAGGCCCGGAGCGATCTCGCAAAGTATTGGGCGATGATTGAACTGATCGATGATCAGGTCGGCCGAATGCTGAAGGCATTGGAGGACACCGGCCAGCGCGAGAACACCGTGGTGATCTTTACCAGCGACCACGGCCACATGATCGGCGATCACGGATTGACGGCCAAAGGCTGCCGGTTTTACGAAGGGCTGGTTCGCGTGCCGTTGATCATGTCTTGGCCGGAGAAATTTCCGAAAGGTCTTCGCAGCGATGCGTTGGTTGAACTGACTGATATCACACCCACTTTGTTGGAATTGGCTGGATTGCCCCCGTCGGCGGAAATGCACGGGAGATCGTTGTTGCGTCAGCTCATGGGTGAATCGGGTTCGGACGAGCATCGCGAATTCGTTCGCTGCACCTACACCGAAACGCTCCAGGGCTCGCCATCCTGGGGGACGATGATTCGCGATCGGCGTCATAAGCTGTGCAACTATCACGGCACGGGCCGCGGGCAGTTATTCGATCTACAGGCCGATCCAAACGAGCATCGCAATCTCTGGCAGAGCGCTGAGCACGCTGACATCAAGGCGCAATTGCTGGTGAAGAGCTTTGACGCGGAAGCGATGAGTGCCGATGCGGGTTCCCGGCGGATTGGAAGATACTGAGGAGCAATTCTGCGGGCGTCGCGAGGCTATGAAGCGACCGGAGTCTCATCCTGCTGGGCCCGGAAAAACTTTTCGGTCGCACTCTCACTGGAAGCAGAACCTGAAAACTTCCTGAACGCTCCCCCAAACAGATTGCTCACGTCTCTTTGGATTTCTTCGGCCGTTGGTTCCCAGCCGGTCTTCATCAGATCGACGTATTTCTGTGCCAGCACATCCCCAATGATCGCGCGGGAGTGCGACCACTTGTAGATAATCTGATCGAGCACGCGGGCATCGGAATGCTGAGGTGTGAAGCTGAGCCCCAGAAGTTCCATTCGCATGCTGGTGATCTCGTTGATCAGAAAGGGAATGTTGGTGAACCACCAGCAGCCGAAGATGTGGAGATTTCGGAACTTCCGGGCGGCGACGCAGAGTTCGTATTGGTTTTCGCGGGAGAGTGCGGTGACCAGGAATTTGTTGTCCGGATGCGCGGCGATCAGGTGGCTGAACGAGGACACGCAGGCTTTGGCCACGCCGTCACCGGCCATTTTGAGCTGGGGATTCACCCCGCGCTTCACGCCGGGCATCATCGCGAACGGGAGACCAAAATCCCGGCAGTGCGGAAGCACGGCTGACTCCATGATGCGTGCGCACTCGCTGTCGCCCGGGTAGCAAAAATCGGGTGGCAGCGAGACCATCAGATATTTCGCGTCGATCTTGGTTGACCAATCAGCCAGAAATTTTCGAATGCCGGAAATGGTTCGGTCGGAAAGATCAGGTGTCACATCATAACCCCAGCCGGCGATGGCTTCACTGGTCTGTTGCCAATCAAGCAGCAAGGGATCGATGCGCAGGGCGGAGGTGAATCGTTCGTGGCGTGTGAACCCCTTTTCCCAGATCGGCCGTTCCAAGGCGTCGAACGGCGAGTTTGTCATGCAGATCGTGCCGACGTTCGCGATGTTCATGACGTGATCCGTGTAGTCGGCCTTGTTCCACTCCGCGAACCATTTGCGGACGCTCTTGAGGTCGCGCTTTTTCACGTCCAAACCCAGCAGATTGAGCGTGGTCAAGACACCGCGGCAGGATTCGGAGATGGGTGAGTTCTGGATGAACAGTGCGTCCCAGATCGTATCCGCCTGTTGCTCTTTGGACATCGCCCAAAACTGATCATATTCCAGGTCGAACTGGCGAAAGCCTTCGGAAACCAGATAGTGATAAACCAGCAGATCGTCGATGCCGTAAAGGAGCAGGTCTCCGAACGCCGGATCATAGAGGTGGGTGTGGATATCATACACCGGGGTGTCCGCGACGGCGCTTTGGACGAGCGTGGTCACGGCTTCACTTCGTTCGTTTGAAAGTGTTTGAGCCACAAAAAGGACAGTAAACAATGGAAACGGGTTGAGCCAAGAATTTTTGCCATTGCGTTGCAGCGCCCGCGCGGGCCCGCAATCCCCCTGATATCAAGCATTTACAAGCGCGCGCACGTGTTTGATTCTCGCCGCGACATGGGACTCAAACTGCTCAGCTTTGTGGGGCTAGCCGCTTTCCTGGCGTTTGCCTGGGCGATTTCGGAGAATCGCAGAAAGTTCCCGTGGAAAACCGTGCTCCCGGGAATCGGTCTCCAGATGTTGCTGGGAGTTCTGCTCCTCAAAACCGATTGGGGACAGGAACTCTTCTCAAAGTTTCACACCGCCGCCACCAAGCTGCTGTCCTTCGCCGCGGAGGGAACCAATCTGGTATTCGGCCCTCTCGGGCAGCCAAATCTGATGGCGAAGCCCTTTGGTCCGGAGAACGCCTTCGTCTTCGTGATCATCGTTACGGGTACCATTATTCTCGTCGCGACCATATCCGCGCTGCTCTACCACTACGGCATCCTGCAGAAGATCGTTCAGGCGCTGGCTTGGGTGATGCAGCGACTGATGCATACGAGCGGCAGCGAGAGCCTCGCGGCAGTGTCGAATGTGATCATGGGACAGACGGAAGCCCCGATGGTGGTCAAACCGTATCTGGACAAGATGACGCGCAGCGAACTCATGGCCCTCATGACTGGGGGCATGGCAACCATCGCCGGTGGGGTAATGGCCGCCTATATCGGCATGGGGATAGATGCCGGCCATCTGTTGACCGCCTCGCTCATGAGCGCGCCCGCCACGCTGGTGATTGCCAAGATCATGATTCCCGAAACCGAAGTAAGTGAAACTGCGGCCGGTGCCACTGCGTCGACCGAACGGGAGACGATCAACGGTATCGAAGCCATGTGCCACGGCGCGAGTGATGGCATGAAGCTCAGTATGAACGTCATCGCCATGCTGATCGGTTTTACGGCCGCCGTCGCCTTGGCAAACTATCTCTGTGGCGGATTCTTCGGTTGGTTCGGTTGGGAAACGGATCGGCCGATCCAGACGATCATCGGTTGGCTCAACAGCCCTTTCGCTTTTCTGATGGGAGTGCCACTGGAAGATTGCGTGAAGGTGGGGCAGGTGATGGGCGAACGAATCGTCCTGAATGAATTCATTGGCTATCTCTCGCTCACTGGTATGAAGGAATCTCTCGAACCGCGCAGCTACATCCTCGCGACCTACGCGCTCTGCGGGTTTGCGAACTTCGCCAGCATCGCGATCCAAATCGGCGGCATCAGTGCCCTGGCTCCCGGACGTCGCAAGGACCTGGCACAGCTCGGGTTGCGCGCCATGATCGGTGGCGTGCTTGCCAGTTACATGACCGCGACCGTCGTCGGCATTCTGATCTGAGTCGCACGGATGCCGGAACTTCCCGAAGTCGAGATCTTGGCGCGGCATCTCGATCCCTTGCTGCGCGGCGAGACCATTCGCGATGTTCACGTATGGCGTGCCAAGGTTATCAATCCCACTTCAGAAAAAGCACTTTCTGAGGCGCTCACCGGAGCGAGAATTCAGTCGGTGAGAAGGCGGGGGAAGTTTTTGCTCTTCGACCTTAAGCGTGGCCGACGCCCATTCGAATTGCTCGGGCATCTCGGTATGACGGGGCGAATGTTCGTCCAGCCTGCGCGGGCACCGCTTCCCAAGCACACCGCGGTATCCATGTCGCTGGGGGCGCGTCAGTTCGTCTACCAGGACACGCGCTATTTTGGGCGGTTCACGTTGGATCTTTCATCACTCGAAAAACTCGGCCCTGAACCACTGGAGGATGAGTTCGATCCGGTATCGTTCCGCGCCGTGCTGAAGCGCTCCGGCCAGGCGATCAAAGTCAAACTGTTGGATCAGAGTCTGGTCGTTGGAGTTGGCAACATCTACGCCAGCGAGGCGCTGTATCGCGCCGGTATCTCACCACGCAAGGCTGCTCGGCGGTTGACCATTGCCGAAACGGAGAAGCTCTTCGATTCGATCCGCAGCACGCTCGGGCAGGCGATCGAATGCGGAAGCACAATCCCGCTCGATTTCGCCGGGCATGGGACCGGTGACGGTATGTTCTACTACGGGAGCGCGGCCGGTTCCTCTGACTATCAACACGAGCAGTTGCGGGTGTACGATCGCGAAGGCGAACCGTGTTCAGTCTGCTCGACACCCATCAAACGCATCGTCCAGGCGGCTCGGAGCACATTCTTCTGCGGAAACTGCCAGCGCTGACCGATATCGGCGTAGGGTTACACAGGGGGGCATTCGTAACTGAGGGAATCGCCGTGCGGGTCTGTGCCGTTCGATTTCCCAATTTCGCGAGCTTATCAATCGGGCTACCTTGGAAAGGACCGGATCAGCTTACCTTTCAAACGCACCCGTTACACAGTGTTTCGTCGATTTCTGGTCGCTGATCCGCTAAACCCCGCCGATGGCAATCAGCGCAAACTTGGTAGGAGAGTACGAAGCTCAGTGGGGCGAAGGACCGATATGGCACGAAGGGTACCTGCTCTGTGTCGATATCGAAGGACACAAGGTTATCCGATTCGATCCGGCGTCGGGGAGTGAGACGGTTGTCGATGTGGGGGAACGCGTGGGAACGGTTGTTCCACGAAAATCCGGAGGATGGGTGATTGCCGGTGACAATGGATTCTCGTTTGTTGATCCGGAGAGCGGAACGGTTACTCGGATTGCCGATCCCGAACCGGACAAGAAGCCGGACAATCGGTTTAACGATGGCAAGTGTGATCCCGCCGGGCGCTTTTGGGCGGGGACCATCAGCACGGTGAAGAAGACCGGCGCTGCGGCGCTCTACATGCTCGACGCGGAGGGGAAGGTGCATCTGAAATATCCCAACGTCACCAACTCGAACGGCCTTTGCTGGTCGGCGGATGCGGGAACGTTCTACTACATCGATACTCCTTCGAAGAAAGTACGTGCGTTTGATTTCGACAATGCGAACGGCGAGATCTCCGGTGAACGCACGGCCATTGATACCCAACACATCACTTCCAGCCCTGATGGGATGGCGATCGATGTGAACGGAAATCTGTGGGTGGCGTTTTGTCGTGGAAGCGCCGTGATCTGTTTTGATCCGGCAACGGGCGGGGAGCTGGATCGAATCGACCTTCCTGTCACCGGCGTTACCGCTTGTGCTTTCGGCGGCCCGGATCTGAAGACCCTATTTATCACCACCGGTCGGTTCGCGAATCTGGATGAGCCGGATGCCGGGCGGCTGTTTGAAGCCAAGCCGGGAGTTGCCGGAATGCCTTCGTTCAGTTATTCCGGGTGAATCATGAGATCTGTTTTACAACTCCTCGTAGTCGCCCAACTCCTGTGCACGTTCGCAGCGCAGGCTGGTCTGCGCGCTGGCGTGGCAAAGGTGGACATCAGTCGGGTGGCGGCGGAACCCAGTGGGAATACTCTCTATGCCAAGGCATTGGTGATCGCCGATGGGAAGAAGACGATTGTGATTGTTACGCTCGATGCGGTGGCAGTCGGCGAGATCGGATCGATCGGCAACGATTACCTCGCCAACGTTCGCGCGCGCTTGGCAACTGAGCTTGGGATTGAGCCAGAGCATGTGGTGGTCAACGCCAGTCACTGCCATGGCAGTGTTCACAAGGACGTGGAATCGCGCACGGTCGAGGCCGTCATCCGCGCCGCTGCGAAACTCGTTCCCGTGCGGGTCGGGGTGGGAGTCGGGTCGGAGAACCGGATCATGGAGAACCGTCGCCTCATCCTGAAGAGCGGTCGCCAGGCGGATGTGCGGCACGCCTACGCGCTTCCTGCTGATGAAGAAGTTGCCGCCGTTGGCCCGGTCGATACCGAGATCGGTATTCTGCGGTTGGACCGGACGAACGGACAGACCCTCGCCTTGGTTTACAACTTTGCCTGCCATCCCATCAAGGGGACGCCGGCAACGGCGGGCGACACGGCCGATATGACAGGCTTCGCGTCGAAGGTGATCGAGGAGAATCTTGATCCGGGTGCGATGGCGTTCTTTGTTCAGGGATGTGGCGGCGATATCAATCCGATCCGGTACAAAGAAGTCGATTTTCCGCGCGACGCGGAGCCGTTGGGGAACATGCTTGGGCTGAGCACATTGAAGGCGGCGCGCACGATCGAAACGCTTGCGGTCGAAAATATCGGAATCATCAATGAACGAATCCGCGTTCCTCGGGCGGATCATTCGAAGCGCCTTGCTGAAATGGAGATCGAAAAGGAACGGCTCACCAAATCGCTCCGGGGGACAACGCTGAACCTGAAGACGTTCATGTCACTCTACATGAAGCACAGCGCGGCGGGTGCATTTCCCTCGTCAGATTCCTACCGGTACCTCCGCGATGAACAAATCGGGCGCGAAGACCTGAAGATCTTGGATAAGCAAAACCTGGCCGATATCGAGCGCTATCGTCAGAACGTGCACACGATGGAGAACCTTACGCGTCTGCTGATCAACAAAGCCCTCTTGGAGAAGCATCAGATGCGCAACACCGCTGCCGCCATGGAACCGCTCGAGGTTGAGGTCGTTGGTTTGCGGATTGGAGATTTCCGGCTGATCACGTTCCCCGGCGAAGTGACTGTTCCGATCGGTTTGAACATCAAGAAGGGTTCGCCCCACAAACTTACCTTTGTCGCCGGATACACCAACGGTTACATCTACTATTGTCCGACGGCAGAACAGCTGAAGAACGTTGGCCGCGCCCAGGAAGACAGCGATTGCATGTTGGCACCCGACTGGCAGGAAATGTTCGAGACCAAAGCTGCCGAGATCTTGGAACGACTTTGACCGGCATGTTCTATTTTGCCTACGGCTCGAACATGAACCGGGCGCAGATGGCGGAACGTTGTCCCGGTGCCATTATGGAGGGCACGGGTGTGCTTCCAGATAGGGAGTTCCGTATCAATCGCCGTGGCGTCGCGACGATTTGTGAGAGTTCCGAGCAAAACGTTCATGGCGTCGTCTGGCGCATTTCCGAGGCCCATGAATCCACCCTGGATATCTGTGAGAGCGTTGCCGAAGGGCGCTATCGCCGGGAGTTTTTTCAAGTGAGTCTGGAAGGCGGTAGGTCCACAGAATCGCTGGTCTATGTTGATCCGATTGCGGAGGCAGGTGTTCCTCGAGATGGGTATTTGGAGAAGGTGATCACCGGTGCGATTGAACATGGATTGCCTGAGGCCTACATCGAAAATTCTCTTCAGATCTGGGTGCGCGCGAATTCCGGTTGACCGTGAATCAAGGCCGCTTCGCGCTCGCCGCGAACGCTTCGGCAGGCCCGGGAGTTCATCGGGCATCCACTGAACGTTGCGAAACTCGATGCCGCGATTGTGGCGCAGGATTCGGACGCGCCCCAGCGGCTGCTTGATCAGGAAGTTTTGTTCGCGGTTTCGATCAATCCGGAATCACGCGTGAAAGTGGTTCGACGTGAGGAGGCTCACGGGGCTGGAGCACAAGATGTGCGGGTACCATTGCCGTTCGTTGCAATCGGCCGAGTCGCTACTGAATCGTTGCGGCGCTAGCGCAACTGGCCGCGGGTCAGTTCGTCCGACACGTCTCGGTAGGTCTTCAGGAACGCATCGTTGTCGGCCACCGTTTTGCCGATGATTTGACCAAGGCTGCTGAGATCGTTCCGGGCGACGACGGCCTGAACACTGTTTTGCCAGGCCACCAACGGGTTCATCGTGGGGAAGTTGTCACCGACCAGCACGAAGCAGCAGTGGCGACGTTTGTTCATCGGCATGACCTGGATGGAGCAAAGGACGGCGTTGTTCTCCACTTTCGCGGTGGCGAACAATTCCTCAACCACGACGAGCTCGTAATTGATGGCGTTGAAGCGTTTGAAAAAGTCCTCGTGATTGCTGGCAACATGCACCTTGTAGCCGAGTTCCAGACAAATGGTCTGAACGTTGGCCAAGGTCTCCATGCTGCTGACGGCGATCAACGCGGGTTTGTCGCTCGGGCTGATGTATTCGTATTCCTCGAATTCGCTCATGTTCAGTCGGTGAATGCCGTTTCGTTTACTTCAGTTTGAGGCCGCGGCCAGGTAGGGAGGGATCACGCGGTTTGCGTTGCTGGGCGGCCTGGCTTTCCTGCATGGACAGGCGTTCGACCGGGCCGGCGACATCGCCGCGTTTCTTTTTGACGTTGTCGAGGCCGCGCGAGCAGGTGCCGCGTTTGCTGCAATAGGCGAGGGCTGATTCCTCGTCGATCTGGTTGTTCTCAAAGGCTTCGATACAGGCCTGATCGAAGTTGCGCCAGCCGAACGGATAGGAGGATTCAATGATTTCGTAGAAGGTCTTTCCCTCGCTTTCGCCTTGGATTATCGCTTCCTGGACTCGCATGTTACTGCCCATGATTTCCAGGAGCGCCTGACGCCCTCCGCCCTGCTTCGGGGCAAGGCGTTGGCTGACGATCCATCGCAGGGTGTCAGACAGTCGGTGACGAATCTGTTCCTGCTCCTCAAGATCGAACATGCCGAGGATACGGTTGATGGTCTGACCGGCGTCGATCGTGTGCAGGGTGGATAAAACCAGGTGACCGGTTTCCGCGGCGCTGAGACCGAGTTCCACCGTTTCCCGATCCCGCATCTCGCCGACCAGAATCACTTTGGGGGCTTGTCGTAGGGCAGCGCGCAGACCATTTGCAAAGGAGTCGAAATCGGTGCCCAGTTCGCGCTGATTAAAGGTGGCGCACTTTTGCTGATGAACGAACTCGACGGGATCTTCCAAAGTGACGATGTGAATCGACTTTTCCTCGTTCATCGAATTCAAAAGCCCGGCGATCGTGGTTGACTTGCCGGCACCGGTGGCTCCGGTCACGAGGATCAGACCGGTCTTTTCCTTGGCCATGCCCGCGATAATGGGGGGCATGTTCAGTTCGGTGAGCGTCGGGATCTGCGTATTCAGTTTGCGCAAGACGATCGAATAATTGCCCCGCTGGGAAAAGATATTGACCCGGAAGCGCGCCTTTTCGCCCAGGGCATAGGAGGCATCACAGGAGCCGGTGCGTTGCAGATCCTCAGAGAGACGGCGGCTTCCCGAAAGGAGATTCAGTGCCAGCGTCTCCGTCTGATACGGGGTCAGTCGATTGACGGGCGGATCAATATCCACGCCGACCAATTGGCCTGAGGCCTCGACCTGCAGGGGTTTGTCGACGGTGATGTTCAGGTCAGATACGTCCGTTTGGGACGCGAGCATCGTGTCGAGGATGTAGTCAGTTTCGTTGGAGCGCATATGTCGGTCACATACCGAATTGTTCTTTGGCCAGTTGCATGAATTTCTTTTCCGATTCGGCCTCGGCGGAATCGCTCTGGTGAAGCCCTTCCAATGCGTCCAGCACATCGCGTTTGATTTCGGTGGTGTCGAACACGCGCGCCAGTTCATCAAGGTGATCGGCGATTGCCGCGGCCTCGCTGCCGTGCTGGGAGGTGACGCTGACGGCGCGATCAAACGATTTGTCCATGTCGTAACCGGTCGGGAGTCCGGCGGCGGCGGCGACGCCGCGGATGGTCGCGTCTTCCGCGGCGGCCAGATGACTGTCGGCATACATGCCCAGAACGAGCAGTTCCAGCAGGCCGTCGACCTGATCGGAGCTGAGGTGTTCGAGGTTCATAAAATCAGAGGGCGTCGTCATCGACGGGTGGGTTGGCGAGGAAGAGACGGAATTTCTTTTTGTCGAGGCACTTGTCGTAAGCCTCTTCCGGGGCGATGCGTTTTTGACGGACGTGCTCCATGATGGCGTCATCCATCGGCTGGTTACCGAGTTTCTTGCCCACCTGAATCATGCCGGGAATCTGGTGGGTCTTGCCCTCACGCACGAGGTTGGCGACCGCGGATGTGAATATCAGAATTTCGAGCGCGGCGACGCGGCCCGGTTTGTCGATCCGTTTGAACAGGTTCTGGGCGACCACGGCGCGCATGGCTTCAGAAAGTGTGGAGCGGATCTTGTTCTGCTGATCCGCCGGAAAGACATCGATGATACGATCGACCGTCTTGGCGGCACTTGAGGTATGGAGCGTTCCGAAAACCAGGTGACCGGTGCTCGCGGCGGTGATCGCCATCTCGATTGTTTCCAGATCCCGCATCTCACCCACCAGAATGATGTCAGGATCTTCACGCAAGGCACCTTTCAGAGCCGATGAGAAAGACTTCGTGTGCATTCCCACCTCGCGGTGATTGATCAGTGATTCCTTGCTCGTGTGCACGAACTCGATCGGATCTTCGATGGTGATTATGTGATCCTTACGGTTCTTGTTCGCGTAATCCACCATCGCCGCCAAGGTCGTTGATTTGCCCGAGCCGGTGGGGCCGGTGACGACGACGAGACCCCGGTTCAGCATCGCCAGCTTCCTTAGTACTGGCGGCAGCGGCGCATCGAGCTTATCGAAGTCTTCAAAAGAAAGCACGGTTGCGGGAATTTGACGGAACACGGCGGACACACCGTTCTTCTGGTCAAAGAAGTTTGCACGAAAGCGGGCAACGTCGGGGATTTCGTATCCGAAGTCCACGTCGCCCGTTTCTTCATACATCTTGATCTTCACGTCGGGCGCAATCTCGTAGAGCATCTCCTTCAACTCGTCGCTCACGAGCGGTGGATGATTCACCCGTCGGAGTTCGCCGTTGATGCGAAGCATGGGGTTGTTGCCAGCGGCGAGATGCAGATCGGAAGCCTTCTGCTGCATCATGAGATTGAAGAACGCGTCGATTTTAGCCATACCTCAAACGGAAGTGCGAGCAGCATGAACCACCAAAGTGAACGAACTCCAGCAAATTATCCGAACTGAAATCAGCGCGCCCGGTACGATGCCGTTTCGGCGATTCATGGAACTCGCGCTCTACCATCCGGAACACGGCTACTACGAACGCCAGATCCAACAGGTGGGCCGGGCCGGGGATTTCTTTACCAGTGTGGCTGTCGGGCCACTCTTTGGCAGATTGCTGGCCAGCCAGTTCGCCCGTTGGTTCTGCAAGGATGAAACATTGATTCACATTGTTGAAGCCGGGGCGCATGACGGACGACTTGCAACCGATGTGCTCGCGGCCTTGCAGACGGAGCACCCCGAGGTGTTCGCCCGGATTTCATACATCATCGTTGAACCCTCCGAACAAAGGTCGAAGCATCAGAGCAGGCAGCTTGCCAAGCGGTCGGATAAAGTGATGTGGGTCCGTGATCTTACGGAGTTGGGAACCAAGTTTGGCGGTATCCGGGGGGTGATTTTCTCAAACGAACTTCTCGATGCGTTTCCCGTGGAAGCCCACGAGTGGAGCGCGGCGGAGCGATGTTGGTGTGAACGCGGAGTGACGGAACGTGACGGTGGGTTGGAATGGTGTGCAACCGGAGTGGCGACCGACCCGTTTCGGCCTGCGCTTCCGGCTGAACTCGAACAGCTCTTGCCCGACGGTTTCCGGTTCGAGACCTCGGCAGCCGCCATCGGCTGGTGGCGCGCTGCGGCGCAGCTTTTGATTTCTGGGAGGCTCCTCGCATTTGACTATGGCGACAGCCGGGAGGGCCTGCTTGCGCCCGGCCGCGCGGCCGGCACGCTGCGTGCCTATCGGAATCATCAGATGATCGATGATCTGTTCGCCGATCCCGGTGAACAGGACCTGACCGCACATGTGAACTGGTCTTCAATTCAGGCGGCCGGTGAATCCGTGGGACTCACCACCACCGGGCCGGACAGTCAGGGTAGGTTCCTGACCCGCGTTTTGGAGCGGGCCCATCGGGCGGAGTCCGGGCGATGGAACTTGGGTCCAAAAGAGATCCGCCAATTTCAGACACTCACCCATCCCGCACAACTGGGAAGTCGGTTTCAGGCGTTTGTGCAGCGCCGGGAATGAACCGGTGGAGGGGCGCGTCGCATTGTCCTTATGGCCGGGCAGGAATGCCCATCCTACTCCAACTGCATTGATTGCCCTGTCTTACTTAAGCTGAAGGCTTTCCCAGCAATTAGCCAGGGGTCGAGCAGCCGGAAGCAGCGGCGTATTTGACCTGCTCCACGATCTGCAGATACACCGGCTTGCCCGTCGCCGGTGCTTCTGTAAAGTCCCGCGCGAAATATGAAATTGTTTTTCACGTTACTGGTTGCCTGCCTGTTTTTGCCGCTCGCTGCGACGGCGGCGCCCTCGGAGGCGAAGAAGCTTCATGGGCTGTTTGGGCGCGAGTGGGATTATGAGATGCAGCGGCGGCCGGTCTGGGCGTCGATCCTTGGGGATCGTCGATGGAACAATCGCTGGGAGACGCGGTCGAAGCAGGCGGAAATCACCCATGAACTGCATCAGAAACGCGTTCTCGAATTGATGCGTCGGATTGATCGGTCGAAACTCACGGCGGATGATCAGCTGAACTACGATCTTTTTCAGCAATCCGCGCAGCGCGATATCGAGCAGGGGACGATGATGCTCTACCTGATGCCGATGAATCACCGGGATGGAGTTCAGAGTCTCGATGAGACGGCGGCTGCGCTGCGGTTTGAAACGGTGAAGGATTATGAGGATTGGCTCGATCGCATGGAGGCGCTGCCGGCTTACATCGATCAGACGGTGGAGCTGATGAAGGAAGGTATTCTGCGTCGCATCGTTCACGCGCGGGTGGTGATGGAACGGGTGCCTCGGCAATTGGCAAAACAGATTGTGGAGGAACCGGAGCAGAGTCCGTTCTACAAAACCTTCGCAAAGTTTCATCGCAACATACCGGAAGGGGAGCAACTGCGGCTGGAGAGCGAGGCTTGGACGGTGATCAAGAAGGACATCGTGCCGGCGTTTGCGAAGTTTAAGATTTTCTTCGAGAAAGAGTATTTGCCGGCGTGTTTCGATTCGGTGGGTGCCTGGCAGTGGCCGCATGGCAAACAGGCCTATGATTATCTGTGTCGCAAGTTCACGACGACGAGTCGATCTGCCGATCAGATTCACAAGATCGGTGTGGCGGAAGTGAAACGTATTCGCGGAGAGATGGAGACCATCCGGGCGCAGGTCGGGTTCGATGGCGATCTGGCGGCGTTCTTTGAACATCTGCGGACTGATCCGAAGTTCTTTTTCACCAAGGGTGAGGATCTGCTGCAGGACTACCGGGCGCGGAGTCGCGTGATCGATCCCTTGATGGTGAAGGTCTTTCGGGTGTTGCCGCGGATGCCTTATGGGATCGAACCCATCCCGGCCAAGATGGCGCCGGACACAACGACTGCCTATTACCGTTGGCCCGCGCCGGACGGGTCGCGGGCGGGAACCTATTTCGTGAATCTCTACCAACCGGAGACCCGTCCGAAGTGGGAAATGTTGGCGTTGTCGCTTCACGAAGCGATGCCGGGTCATCATCTGCAGATCGCGTTGGCACAGGAGCAGACGGATCTGCCGAAGTTCCGGCGGCATCTCAGCATCACCGCCTACATCGAAGGGTGGGGGCTTTACGCGGAATCACTCGGCGACGAACTGGGATTGTATGAAGACCCCTACGATAAATTCGGCCAACTGACTTACGAGATGTGGCGCGCGGTTCGCCTGGTGGTGGACACGGGGATTCATTCGAAGCGCTGGAGTCGTGAGCGGGCGATCGAGTTCTTCATGGACAATGCGCCCAAGATGCGGCCGGACGTGGTCAATGAGATTGACCGCTACATCGCGTGGCCGGGACAGGCTTTGGCTTACAAGATTGGCCAGCTGAAGATTTCGGAACTTCGGGCCCGCGCGACCCGGGCGCTGGGGGCAAACTTTGATGTGAAGGCGTTTCACGATCTGGTGCTGCGATCGGGTGCGGTGCCGCTGGATATTCTCGAAAAACGAGTCGATGCATGGATTCGACAGGGCGGGAAGTAATGGGGGAATACGACGAACGGTTCGGCGGTATTGGCCGTCTGTATGGGACTGGGGGATTGGACCGGCTGCGAAACAGTCATGTCTGCATCTTTGGCATTGGTGGTGTGGGGAGTTGGGTGGCTGAGGCGCTGGCCCGTTCGGGGATCGGCAAGCTGACGCTGATGGACATGGATGATCTGTGCGTCACCAACACCAATCGGCAGGTTCACGCTCTTACTTCCAATTTGGGCCGGAACAAGGCCGAAGTGATGGCGGCGCGAATCCAGCAGATCAATCCGGAGATCAAGGTCTTTGGAATCCCCTCATTTTTTACGGCGGATACCGCTGATTTTTTGCTCGCGACGAAGTATGACTACGTCGTCGATGCCATTGACAGTTTGGCCAACAAATGTCTGTTGATCGCGGAATGTCGGAAGCGGGAATATCGCGTGATCACCTCTGGTGGGGCAGGGGGGCTGCAGCGGGTGGGGCCGATTCGTTGGTCTGATCTGGCCCGGGCAACGAATGACCGGCTGCTCAAGGATGTCCGCAAGAAACTGCGTCGCGATCACGGTTTTCCCCGCGATCCGGCGGCGGAATTTGGGGTGCGTGCGGTGTATTCCACCGAGTCGCAGGTTTTTCCCAATAGCGACGGAACGGTCTGCGAAGCCCGGGAAGATTCGTCTACGCTGAAGCTGGATTGTGCCAGCGGTTTTGGTACGGCGACGTTTGTCGCCGGTGCATTGGGTTTCGCGGCGGCTGAGCAGGTGGTGGTGGAGTTGGCGAGGGGATGAATTGGTTGCAGGATTGAACAGATTTAAGGGTGGAGCGTGGTTGGGATTCGTTGGCTCGCTGCTACATTCGGGGCTCATTCCTTTGTCTTCATTCCCATGTCCCCCCGCGTAGGGCGGGCCTGCGCCTGAGATTGCGATTCGGCGCGGTTTCCGGATTTGGCAAAAAAATGGGGGCAAAAATATCCTGAGTTAGCAAAGATATCAGGAAGACGCATTTGCCTCTGTTTGTAATGTTTTTGCCCTCCATATTTTTGCCATCAATGGAGGCGGGCCGGGCGGATGGTTAGCGCACACCTTGAATTCCTTGCCTCTCCGCAGCTGTGCCGGTAGAAATTCTCATCCTTTTGCGTTACATGAACATACGTTGCTTTCAGATCGGTTTGCTTTCGGCCGGCGTTCTCTTTTCAGGCTGTTCCGTCGAGAAGATGGCGATGAACAAGTTGGGGGACGCCTTGTCTGGGACCTCGACGGTTTTTGCGTCAGATGATGATCCTGAATTGATCCGTGACGCGGCGCCATTCAGCCTGAAGCTCATGGAGACTGTCCTGGCTTCTACGCCGGACCATGACGGGCTTCTGCTTTCACTGGTGAGTGGGTTCACCCAGTACGGCTACGCTTTTGTGCAGCAGGACGCCGAACGCGTTGAAGGCGACGATTACGAGCTGTCGGTGAAAAAGAAGACCCGCGCTGCCAAACTGTATCGCCGCGCGCGGGATTACGGACTGCGGGCCTTGAACCTGAGATACCCCGGTTGGGAAAAGTCGCTGCTCGCAGATCCCGAGGAGACGGTCAGGCGGGCGCGCAGCAAGGACGTCGCCCTGCTGTATTGGACGAGCGCGGCCTGGGGCGCGTTGATTTCTCTCTCGAAGGATGATCCCGAAACAATTGCCGACCTGCCGCAGGTGGCAGCAATGGCGGACCGGGCGTTGCAGTTGACCCCGGACTATGATGCCGGGGCGCTTCATTCATTCATGATCACGTTTGAATTTGCCCGCGCTGATCCGTCCAAGGATCCGATGGCCACCGCCAAGAAGCACTTTGATCGGGCGATGGAACTGAGCGGTGGGAACCACGCGGGACCATTGTTGGCGTGGGTCGAATCGGTCTCGATCCAGGAACAGGATGCGGAGGAGTTTGAACGGTTGCTCCAGCAGGCGCTCGACATTAATGTCCGGGCGCGCCCGGAATGGAAGTTGGTGAACACCATCCTACAGGAACGGGCGCGCTGGTTGCTTGGGCGGCAGGAAGATCTGATTCTCCCCGCTTTGCCACCGCTGCCCGATGATTCGGCTCAGTGAAAGAATTTCTAAAATGCGCAAAATGAACAAACTTACAGTCCTGCTCGTTGCCACATTTCTGGTGACCGGTGGTGTGATGGCGCAATCGATTCGCTTGGCGACCTTGGCCCCGACCGGAACGTCGATGCACAAGAGCCTGCTCAAGATGGGCAACACCTGGAAGAAGGCGGGGGTAAGGTTGACAATCTATCCCGACGGCAAGATGGGGGGCGAGGCGGATATGGTGAAGCGCATGCGGGTTGGCCAGATTCAGGCGGCGCTGCTCACCGTTCAGGGTTTGTCGGTGATCGACGAATCGGCCCGCGCAGTGCAACTGGTGCCGATGATGTTCAAGGACCTGAAGGAATTTGACGCGGCGTTCAGCAAGGTGGGTTCGCTCTTGGAAAAACGGTTTGAAGCCAAGGGATACAAGGTCCTGTTCTGGAGCGATATCGGGTATCTCCGCTTCTTTTCCACCAAGCCCGGCCGGCGGATTGACGATTACCGGAAAATGAAGATGTTCGTCTACGCCGGTGACACGCAGACCCAAAAACTGATGGAGGAACTGAAACTGCGTGGTGTGCCGCTGGACCAGAGCGACATGCTGACCGGTCTGCAGACCGGCCTGGTGGACATGTTGACCACCGCCCCGGTGTTCGGGCTCTCCGGACAGATCTATCGCTCAGCCAACAACATGCTGAACCTGAACTGGAATCCGCTGGTGGGCGGGCTGGTTGTGAACCTCAAGGATTGGAACCGTCTTTCACCCGCAAAGCAGAAGGCGATGACCGCGGCGGCGACTTTGTCTGGTCGCGAGATTCGCGCCTATGGGCGACGAGAAAGTGAGCTCGCCGTAAAAGCGATGCAGAAGCGGGGACTGAATGTGATCGAACCCACGCCCGAGGATGTCGCGGATTGGGAAAAATTCGCCGAGCAGCTCTATCCCAAGCTGCGCGGGAAAGTGGTGGATGAAGAATTGTTTGATCTGATCAAGAACTCCGTGGCCGACTACCGCAAGCGCGCGGCGAAATGAGCGGCACGGATCAGGAGAAAATCGATCCATCGGGCGATGCTGCAGGTGTCCTGCCCCCGGCTCCGATCCTCGACAGCTCGCCGCTGACCCGAATCATTGCCGCTGCCAAGGCCGGCGAAAATGGCGTCCTCGTAGCAGTGCTCGGCGTGCTGATGCTGCTGCCGTTGACGGAGGCCCTGCTGCGTAAATTCTTCGAGAGCGGAGTTCCAGGCGCCTCGTTGCTGGTCCAGCACTGCGTCCTGATTCTGGGCATGCTCGGTGGCGCCATCGCCGCGCGTGAGAATCGCCTGCTATCCATGTCCGCCCTGCCGGTGGTTTTGAAAGGGAGGGCGAAGCAGATTTCCATTTGGATCGGGTTGAGTCTGGCCGCAGTCGTCACCTTGTTTCTGTTGCAGGGAAGCCTGAGTTTCGTGAAGCAGGAGAAGGCCTTCGGGGATCTGCTCGTGGGCAAGTTGCCAACCTGGGTGATGGAAGCGGTGATTCCGTTGGGGTTCGCGCTGGTGGCGATCCGGATCTGGTATCACACCGCGGAGAACTGGCGTTGGCGTCTGGCAGCGTTGGTCCCGATTGCCCTGGTCTTCTGGTTTTGGAGTAACCCTCCGGGCGACGTTGCCGATCTGGTCTGGCCGTTGCTCGGTGTGCTCCTCGTGGCGACCATTCTCGGTGCCCCGGTTTTTGTGACGTTGGGCGGTGCGGCGGCGATTCTGTTCTGGGGAGAAAATGGGGGAGCAATGAACGAGGACGGGATTTCGACCATCGCTTCTTTGTCGCTGGATCATTACAGCCTGAACACCAATCCGATTTTGCCGACGGTGCCGTTGTTCACGCTGGCGGGGTACTTCCTTGCCGAAGGCGGAGCTTCGAAGCGACTGGTGCGGGTGTTCCAGTCTTTGATCGGATGGCTGCGCGGTGGCTCCGCCATCATGACCTGTCTGGTCTGTGCGTTCTTCACCACATTTACCGGCGCGTCGGGCGTGACGATTCTGGCTTTGGGCGGGTTGCTGCTGCCGGTTTTGCTCTCTTCAAAATTCTCCGAGCGACATGCGCTTGGGTTTGTGACCAGCGCGGGGGCTTTGGGTTCACTGTTCCCGCCCTGTCTGACCTTGATTCTCTATTCCATTCGCGCGGAGAACGTCACGATCCAGGAAATATTTTTGGGCGGCCTGATCCCGGGGTTGATTATGGTGGGGGCCATGGCGGCGTTGGGAGTGTGGTTGGCGAAGAAAGATGATTCGGAGAAACTGCCTTTCGATGGCCGCGAAGCGCGGGCGGCGATCGGGGAAGCCAAATGGGAATTGCTGCTGCCGCTGGTTGCTTTGGGCGGCATGTTCGGAGGATTCGCAACACCGGTCGAAACCGCGGCGATGACCGCGTTCTACGCGTTCTTTGTGGAGACCTTCGTCTACCGCGATCTGAAACTGAAAACCGATGTGCCTCGGGTGATGACCGAATGCGGTCTCGTGATCGGAGGCGTTCTGCTGATTCTTGGGGTCGCGCTCGGGTTCACAAACTACCTGGTCGATGTTCAGTTGGCTGACAAGGCGTTGGCCTGGGCCCAAGAAAATCTGAACAACAAGTATGCGTTCCTCCTCGCGCTGAACATTTTTCTGATCGCGGTCGGGTGCATCATGGATGTGTACTCCGCGATCATCATCGTGGTGCCGTTGCTGGTGCCGATGGGAGAGGCATTTGAGATTCATCCGGTTCATCTCGGAATCATCTTTCTGGCCAACCTTGAATTGGGATACCTGACGCCCCCGGTGGGGATGAACCTGTTTCTGGCGTCGTATCGTTTCAATAAACCGCTTACCGAAGTTTATCGCGCCGTGCTGCCGATGCTTGCCGTGCGCGTGGTGGGTGTAATGCTCATCACCTACATCCCGTTCCTTTCGACAACGCTCCCGGATAAACTGGTTCCGAAGCCGGAGGTGGAGGAAACGGATGGCATGCCGGCGCTGGATTTTGACTTGGACTCATTGGACTTGGAGATGGATCTCGATCTCGGGGACCTTGATCTGGACATGCCCCCGGAAAAGAAGTAGCGGCGGGCTGCCCGGTGAACGAGCAGCGGAAGACACAGGAATTTGGGAAGCTCACCTCGGAGACGCTGCTTGCTCACGCTCGCGGCTGCATTTGAGGTTTGTCCAGACCTTGAATGCTTGGATCAAAAAATGTCGAAGCCGGGCGGCAGGCTGCTAGTCTGTGGCGAATGCGTTTTCTGAATTCGGCAGTTCTGCGCGTGGGTGGCCTCCTCGCCGTCTCGCTTGCAGGGGGCGTGACTCATGCGGTTGAGGTGCCGGATGAGCACGATGTGATCCCTATCCTGCTGCGTCGCTGCGTGATCTGTCACGGTGGCGAGTATCAGGAAGGGGGATTGGATTTGCGGACCGTTGAATCAATCCGCACGGGAGGGAAATCGGGAAGCGCCATCAAAGACCGAGATCCGGATGGGAGTTTGCTGATCCTGAAACTGGTCGCTGACGAGATGCCGCCAGAGAAGGATCGTGGCCGTGCGGGGATCGAGGTGGTTCCGGAAAGTGAACTGAACGCACTGCGGCGGTGGATTGCTGCCGGAGCACCCGAGGGAAAGGCGAATCCGGCAAGGCCGAAGCGGGATGCGGCTGGACTCTGGTCCTTCAAACCGGTGCGGCGTCCTCAGGTTCCCAAGGTCAAGCATGGGGAAGATGTGGTGAATCCGATCGATGCATTTCTGCTGCGAAAACTCGAAGCAGCGGGTCTGCGATTTTCGCCGCTGGCAGATCCGGAAACACTGCTTCGACGACTGGCCTTTGATGTGACCGGATTGCCTCCGCGCGCGGAGGACGTCAAATCGTTTCGGAGTGGCAAAAACTCCTGCAATGACATGATCGGCCGGATGCTGGCGTCCCCACGTTATGGCGAGCGCTGGGGCCGGTTCTGGCTCGATCTGGCCGGATACGCGGATTCTGAAGGGAAACGTCAGGCAGACATGATTCGCGCCTTTGCCTGGAAGTATCGGGACTATGTGATTCGCTCCTTCAACGCTGACAAGCCCTACGACCGATTTCTCACCGAGCAGATTGCCGGCGACGAACTGGCGGATTACGACGCCCCAGATGCGATTACCGAGACCGTTTTTGACAATCTGGTGGCAACCGGATTCTTGCGCATGGCACCTGACGGAACGACCGCCAATCCGGTGAACCGGGTGGTGGATCGCATTGATGTCATTGCCGATGAGCTGGATATCCTCGCTCGCGGAGTATTGGGGCTCACCCTCGATTGCGCCCGTTGTCATGACCACAAATACGATCCGCTGACGCAGCGGGACTACTATGCCCTGAGGGCGATTTTTAAGGGTGCGTATGACGAATACGATTGGATGACTCCCCAGGCGTTTTCAAACCAGTGGGAGAAGATGAGATATCGTCAGCTGCCGGTGTCACTCCCTCGCGAACGTTCGGCGTGGAAGGCGAAACTCGCCGCGCACAGCGCGACGGTGGGCCCCCTTCAAGCGCAGTTGAAGAAGCTGGATTCGAAGACCAACGATGCGAGAACGCTTCGGAAAAAGATCGCGGCCTTGGAAAAAGGCAAACCGGTCGAGCCCATGATTCGCGGTCTTTGGGATCGGGGACGCCCCTCGCCGACCTATGTGTATCGGCGCGGCGATCACCTGCTGGCGGGAGCCCCCGTTTCGCCGAACATACCGGCCGCACTTGGTGGACGGATTCCGTTCGAGATCCGCAAGCCTTGGCCCGATGCCAATCAGACCGGGCGGCGTCTCGCGTTTGCAAAGTGGCTGACAGACCGTCGCAACCCGCTGACGGCGCGGGTCGCGGTGAATCGGATCTGGAAACACCATTTTGGCCGTGGCCTGGTGGAGAGTCTGGACAACTTCGGGACGACCGGGACCCCTCCATCGCATCCTGAGTTACTAGACTGGCTGGCTTCCGAATTCATGGACAACGGGTGGAGCATGCGACACATCCATCGGCTCATCCTGAATTCCCGTGCCTGGCAGCAGGCCTCCCGTGTGACCGAGGCGCATAGGCGCCATGATCCGGAGAATGTGCTGATTTCGCGTGTCCCGATGCGGCGAATGGACGCGGAGCAGGTTCATGATTCGCTGTTGGTCGTGGCTGGAGTGCTGAATGAGACGCCCTACGGCGCGCCGGATCCGGTGACCGTGCGCGCGGATGGATTGGTGACTGCGGTTGAACGGGACGGCGCGTGGCGTCGCAGTGTCTACGTGCGCCAGCGGCGCAAGGAGATGCCCACGCTGCTGGAAACCTTCGATCTTCCCGCGATGAATCCGAACTGTTCGGAACGCAGTGCTTCGACCGTTGTGACGCAGCCGCTTCAGCTGCTCAACAGTGAAGCGGTGCACACGTTGGCATCAAGGTTCGCTGAGCGTCTCGAATCGGATGTGGGTGGTGATCAGGAAGCACAGATACGTCGTGCCTATGCTCTTGCCCTCAGCCGTGAGCCGACTGGCAGAGAGTTTCAGCTCGCTCGCGAATCACTTGCGGCGTTCATCCGATACCGGGAGAACATCGAAGGTGAACCCGAGGACAGCCGCCCGGCTTCCGTGATGGCGTTGGGGGATTTCTGTCATACGCTGCTGAACTCGGCAGCGTTTCTTTACATTGATTGAGTGCGTTGCGTTCCTGCCGGGGCGCGTTGCGTTGTTTTGGACAGAATAATTTCTTTCTGAGGAACTGAAAATGGGAGCGTGACGATTGTCGGGATCGACCTTCGCGCTCTGGATTTCTTACTGAGTGCGTCAAATTTCCCAATCCACCCATTCTGGTGCATGAGTGCGCAGCTGAAAGCGGCAGAGGACACCCGCAGTCCAAGACGCTGCCGCGACTGCGAATGCCTTGGAACGATCGGGAAGTCTGACAGGCACAAAAAAACGGCTCCCGTTGCCGGGAGCCGTTGTGATGAATTTGATTCTATCTAGGCTTTGGCGTCGCCTTCAGCCGGTTTCGATTCGGCGGGAGCACCTTCAGCGGCGATGGACAACGGCTTGTAACCGCCGATGCCCTTGAAGTAGAGCATCAGGAGGAGGTAGATCGCGGCCATTCCGGCCGGGATGAAGGAGTCGGCCTTTAGAGTGGCTCGATCGCCCTGTTGATCCGCTGCGACAATCGCCTTGTCGTCATCGGAGCGTTCTTCAGCCTTCTTTTCCTTGGCTTCGCCAAGTCGTTTGCCGTCGATTGCGTTGACCTTCTTGAAGATAACAAAGCTGCTGGGGTCTGCGGCTTTGACCGACTCGTAGAGGGCGCTGTTTGATTGCGCCAATGCTTCGCCGGCGAAGCGATCCTTGGCATATCCCAGTCCAGGCGATCCGAGGAGACCTGCGGACATCATGCCAATGCCACCCATGATGCTGATGGCTACCGCGCCGGTGCGTGGAAATCGATCAGAGGCGACGGCCAGCATGGTTGGCCAGAAGAAGGTCTTGCCCAAGGCGTAGATGGTGAGGGCAACCATTGCACCCATAAACGTTTGGATGCCGGCGGCGAGGTTCAATCCCACGCACGCGAGAATCGCGCAGATGAAGAGGAGCCCGATCGGGGAAAGCCCGAGATTCTTTTCGATCCAATGCGCACAGAAGCGCAGCAGAAACATGACGGTCGAGGTCCAGACGAACAGGAACTTGCCCTGTTCGGAGGTCAGAATATTTCCGGTAATGTTCTGCATCCATCCGTCTGTTCCGAGTTCAACGGCTCCAACGAGAGCGTGAGTGAGGAACAGGACGAAGAGCAGGGGAGCACCGACTGAGAAAGAGCTCAGGCCGGAGAACCAGAGAAATACGCCGACGCCAATTGCAATGGAGAGATAGTTCCAGGAACTGCCGCTGAAGAACGCGTTGCCTGTGAAATCTGCAAGGAGTGGTCCGAGTGAAGCGGAGAAAAACAGGCTGAGTAGGGCAGCTACGAGCGCGGCGCCGATAAAGCCAACATCCTTGAGCATTTCGCCCAGACTGAGGCCTTTCTCGGATGCTTCTGATTTTGGATAGGTCTGGCCCATGAACATGATGCCATAGATCACAGTCGGGATGAGGTAGAGCGACAGTTGGATCTTCCAACCAATCTCGAACTTGTCATCCAGCACCCAACCCACAACGCCACCGAGCACGAGACCGGCCGGCCAGCTCGCGTGGAGGATGTTCAGGTAGTGCGTGCGGTTGTCGGGGAAAAGGGTGGCGACCAGCGGATTGGCCACAGCTTCCAGGACACCATTCGCAAAGGCGAAAATGAACATGCCGACGAAGAGCATGGTGTAGGCGTTGTCCGGACCGGCTGCAAACGTGACAAACGCGGAGAGGACGTGACAGGCGAAGGCGACAAACACGAGCTTGCCGTATCCCAACTTGTCACAGACGAGGCCACCCAAGATGATGCCAAAGCAGAATCCGGAAAATCCCGCACCACCGATGGCGCCCAATTGTGAACCGGTGAAGCCATATTCGGCACCCCAGTTGTCGAAGATGCCTCCGCGAATTGCAAAGCCTACTCCGGCCGCCAAAATGGCCATAAATCCCGCCCAGAGCAGCCGCATGGCATTATCTGGACGACCCGCTGTTTTTGTATCTGTACTCATTTAGTCTTTTTTTTGTTAATTGGTCAAAGGGTGAAATCGGGGAGATTGACGATCTTGCCGCCTTGTTCGGCGGACTCGTGGGCGCAGATGCCGACGCAGGTCCAGTTCGCGGCGGTCTTGGCGTTCGGCCAGGGATCGCGGTCTTCGACGAGGGCGCTTAGGAACTCGTTTACCATGTGGGGATGACTCCCACCATGGCCGCCGCCCTGCACGAACGACAGGTGGCCGTCGTCTTCGATAGACTGGGTGAACTTCCGGATCGGCTCAGGGAGAAGATGGGCAAAGTCAGGAACTTCGACTTTCTCAGGAATTTCCGATTCGGGTCGTTTCGCGACGTGCAGAATGTGGGGCTCGTTTTCGGTGAGCGTCCATTCGAAACTCTTCTTGGTACCGTAAATATCGATGCTCTCGCGGTATTGCCGCGCGACGTCGTAGAGGAAACGCCAGATGTGGGCGGTCAGGTCGCTGTCCTTGACCTTGATGTGGCAGGTTTCGACGGCAAACTTGTTGCCGCTCTTTTCCGCAATATCTTCCCGCACGGCACCACTGCCGAAACAGCTTACGTATTCAGCCTTGCCGTCCATCATGCCGAGACAGGGGCTCACGACGTGGGTGGCGTAATGCATCGGGATCATGCGTTCCCAGTAGTCAGGCCAGCCGTCCATGTCCTGTGGGTGACTGGCGGCGAGATACTGGAGCTTGCCGAGCTCGCCCTTGTCGTAGAGATCCTTCACATAGAGGAACTCGCGGCTGTAGACGACCGTTTCGGCCATCATGTATTTCAGCCTGGTTTCTTCGACCGCTTTGCAGAGTTCCTCACACTCCTGAATGGTGGTTGCCATCGGGACGGTGCACATGACGTGCTTGCCGGCGCGCAGGGCCTTGATGGATTGCGGCGCGTGATCGGGGATCGGGGAATTGATGTGAACTGCGTCGATTTCCGGGTCTTTCAGCAGTTCGTCGTAGTCGGTGTAGCGTTTTGGGATTCCGAATTTGTCAGCGACCTCATTCATCTGCGCCTCGTCGCGACGACAGACGGCGACGAGTTCGGCATTCGGATGTGCTTGGTGGATCGGAATGAATTCCGCGCCAAAACCAAGCCCTACGACCGCTATTTTAAATTTTTTATCGCTCATGTGAGGTCGTCCCTGATGACAAGAGACAACAGGACTTCCCGGTGATGGGCGGGGAGCCGGGAACGGCGGGAATGACACAGATCTGACTCCGGGCTGTCAACGTTAAAACGGGTTTTGGCTCGGGCGTTTGTTCGCGTGGGAAGGAGGGGGGGCTTAGGATGAATTTGATGTTCGCGGGACTCGGGGAGGGTGCTGTGTAGCGGTGGCCCGGTGGATTGACCGGATTCTCAAAAAACCGTCTGGCCCTGTCGCGTCTTAATGTTAAGTTCCGACCACAATTCATGGAAAATCAGGACCAGACACCGAAGGAAAACTTCGAAGCCAAGATTCTCGACCTTTGCGGAGCCATCGCCGGGCACGCGCAATTCAATGACCTCTGTGGGAGCATCAACAACTTCATGTCGGATGAAAAGTTGAAGTATGAATACCAGATGCTCAATGAAATGGGCGAAATTCTGCAGCAGAAGCAGCAGATGGGCGGTGAGATTTCACCTGAAGAGATCGCGCGTTTCGAATCGGTGCGGGACAGTTTTACTGGAAACGATATCGCGATGAAGTTCGTGAACGCGCAGGAAACGGTCACCAAGATGCAGGATCATATCCTGCGGCACGTGCAGAAGACCTTTGAAGTGGGGCGGAAGCCTACGGCCGACGAGATGATGGACGGGATGTGCTGCGACTGCACCTGCGGTTTTGAGGAACCGGCGGAAGGGGAAGTGGCGGATGAAGTGGCGGATGAAGTGAATCCGGCGGCAAACTGAGCGATCAGTTCGCCGACTCCTGTTCCGCGAGTTTTTGGTTTTGAGCCTCTTCGGTTTTGAACACGCTCAGGTTGTTTCGCGCCATCAGCACGTCGAACACTGTGTCGTGGTGTTTGTCGGTGATCTCGAGTCCCTGACGGAAAGTATCGATCAGCTCGGCTTCCTTGGAACGGTAGGCGCCGTCGGCCATTGCGAGGGCGATAAGATTGGAATAGAGGCAGCGACGCGCTGCAACGCATTGGTTTCGATCATCCGTTCCTGAATCCAGGCCAGTTCCTGGGCGGCAAGATTTTGATCGGCTTTGACCATGGCCTGGATCGCCGCACAGAAGATCAGCATCGGCGTCATCTCCTCCGGGGCTTGGATATCGGTCTGGTCAGTGAGTGGTTTCCAATGCGCTTCGAGCTTGGAAAGCATCATCTGGTCCATTGCCGTCCAGATCCGACAACGCGCGCACGACCACATGCGGAGTGGACGCGC
>JBLFYM010000065.1:0-33866 GCA_047608975.1 Limisphaerales bacterium
CCGTATTTGGTCGGCGGGGCGCGCTTCGCGTATTTCGCGGCGGAGAAACGCGAGGCGGATGGCGCGGCGCAATGCTACTGGAAGCGCGGCGACGGCAGCGTGGTCATGGGTTACTGCCGCGGAAATTCCGGAACCGCCTTCGGTCTGATGAAAATCGCCGAGGCCATTCCCGGCGCCGAGATCGTTCCCGGCCGGTCGATCGAGGACATCGTAAATGAATCGCTCAATTACATCCTCGCCGAAGCGAAGAAGAATCGGGCCGGGATCATCTGGAAGAACATGAATGGCCGCGCGGGCGAAGTGAACCTGGGCTACGGCCGCGGCCTCACCGGGATCGGCTACACCTTCTGGCTCGGCTATCAGATGAATCGGCGCGCCGGCAATGAGGAGCTGGCCAGGACGTGCCGCGACGCGGCGCGATCCACGGTGGACGCCTTTCTGCGCACGGTGGACGACCTGAGCGCCGAGGAGGCCATGACGGAGTTCGTCGGCGTGACCGCCCTGGTGGAAACCATCGGCGCCTGCAGCGGGATCTCGGGAAGCTATCTGTGGCTGGGGCCCTTCGCGGACGAAGTGCGGGATGAGAATCCCGAATTCGCGAAACGCTGCGACGAGGCCATCCGCAAGGTCGCCTATCGCCTGATCAACACCGCCTATGCCGTGGACGGCAATTACGCCTGGAAGAATCACAATGAAAAATTCGGCGACAACACGATCAACATGGCGATCGATCATGGTCAGACGGGAGCCGTGCTAGTCTTGGCCGAAATGGGGGTGAGACTCGATGATCCCCGAATTATGGAAGGAGCCAGAAAAGCCGCCGACTTCGTGATCGCTCAACTCGTAAAAGACGGCGACGGCCTCAAGATGCCCCACATTGTGAAATTGGATCCCAATGCCAAACGTCTCGTTGCAGAGGCAACTCTTAAGGCGACCCGATGAACGTGATGTGCCTCAGGCTTTCTTTGATAGGCGCAGTTTTCGCCATCGCCCTCTCCGATGTCCGAGGCGCGGACCAGAGCAGGCTTCCGCCGGCCAATGTGTTCGACATGGCGGAGATGCGGAATCCGGACACGCTGGATCTCAAGATCCTGTCGGATGAAATCGCACCGGTGTCAGAAGACAGCGCGGAGAAGATTCGCTGCATTCATTTGGAGTTCTTCTCACAGAACTGGGGTGGTGAAGACGTGCGTCATCTGGCGAAAGTCTATCTTCCAGTCGGCGGAATTGCAGAGTCGAAGAAGGGCTTGGCCGTCATCAATCAGGGCAGCAGTTCAAATGTGAAGGAGGGTTTCGACATCGAACGTGAGTACGGAGCGCTGACCGCATTGAAGCTGGGCATTCCCGCCATGCTGCTCCAATCCAACATGCCGGGTGATCATTGGGGCGTCACCGGACAAGCCCCCGTTCGTCGCTACACCGCCGCGAAGTTCTTCGGGACCGGCGACCCAAATTGGATTCACTGGATCGCCCTCGCCAAGATCTACATGCGCGCCATGACAGCGCTCGGCGAGCTTGAGGACATCCAGGCACAGCAGTTCGTGCTCGCGGGAAGCTCCAAGCGGGCCCAATCGATCTGGATCGCGGCGGCGGTTGACGACCGCATCCGCGGCATCGTGCCGATCGCGCGGCCGGGCAATTTCCTGCATCTGATACAAACCCACAGTCCGCGCCCCGGAGGGCTGCCTGACCCGGAGGCCATAAGGACCCGGCATGCCGGGTCAAATCACGAATACCTGATCCACATTGAGGACATGCACACCACCCGCGGCTACGAATACATGGCCTACGTCGACCCCTATCAATTCCTCTCCCGCGTGAACGTTCCCGTGATGTATCTCATCGGCACGAACGACCGGCTGTTCAACAGCTTCGACGATCATGGGTTCTATCCCTTCTACAACGGGGACAAGAGCTTCACCTATGCGGCCAACTATGGACATGGAATGGCGACCCCCACGCACGTAAACGCCTATCGCGCCTGGGCCGCCCATTGTTTCTGGGGGCGACCAATTACAAAATTGACCGCCTTGGATACGATCGAGCAAGGCGCGTTGAAAATAGACGCCCTTGTGCAGAGCCAGGCGGAAGTCACGGATGTTCGTCTGTTTTACTGCTTCAAAAAGGGCGCCCGATTTAACGACGCCAAAGACCGTTACAGATCGCTGTCCATGAAGCGGGCGGGGAATGGTCCGCATTGGGAGGCGACGCTCCCGTTAAATGGCGCGGCCGGTCGCGAGGTCTACTGGTATGTTGAGGCAAGGGATCGCGCTCAAGGCTTGGAATCTACAGCCACAACCCTGCTCAGTAAAAGCCGGCTGGCTTCCGGAGCGCCGCGTCTGCACAACCCGCTGCAGACGAAATAGGCGATTGGCGCAAAGAAGCGCCCGCCAACTTCCGGAGTCTGTCATCATCTTTCTTCTTTCAGAGAAAGATGACTATCCGTGAATCGTGAATCAGATGGCGCCCCCTGATTCATGGGGCTTGCGAACAGGGGGGAGTCTACGATGCTCGCGATCTCGGACTATTGAGATATCGGTGGCCATCATTTTTTTGCCTCCCATTCCTCGGTCGTCCCGAAGGATATGACTTTGAAAATCGTTCCACGGACGGAGTTTCTCTGAGACAAGTGAGCGCATGAAGACTCTTTCGTGGTGGATCCGCTCAGCCGTGGCCGTGGGTGTCGTTGCCGTCCTGCTGCGACCGGGTTTGGCAATCGGACACGGGACTCCGAAAGGCTCAATCGGATTTGATTTCAGCGTCGTGGTGGATTCCCAATTCATTGAAATCACGGCCGATGTGGATCTGCCGACCGGCTTCGCAGTGGAATTGCGGAACCTGTTGGATGTGAATCACGATTATCAGGTGCAGACACCGGATGAACAACAGCGACTGCTGTGGATGATTCAGGCCGGTGACGGTCCGGTCAGTCTAATGGTGGATGGAAAGAAGGTGATCCTCGCGCCGCTGTACAATCCCAAACTGCGGCTCTCAACGCGTGATTCCGCCAGCCTGCTCGGGCGCGGAAAGCTGCGGGCGTCGTGGTTCGGATATACGCCGAAGGGATTGGGCCGCGGCAGCCGAGTGGAGTTCCGGCGCTCGTTGTGGTCGTCGTATCCGGCGACGTCCCGGCTAGTGCTGGGCGGTCAGGATGGATTGGGATTCGCGGACACAAAGGTGGTGGAGAAGTCCTTCAAAGCGGGGGAAGAGGGGCGGTTTCAATTTGTCGTGCAAACTCCCTTCGCCTCCCGGGCCGCCGCGACGCGCAATGCCAATCCCGATGCTCGGGCTGATACCCAACGAAGGATGATTCCGGCTAACGCGGTGCAATTGGCCGAAGCATTGGCTCAGAACTATTCCCATCTGTTGCCGGCTGACGAGCGGCAACGGATCGGGGGGATTCATCGCCGGTTGCGGATGGGGATTCAGAAAGTCCAGTTTCGTCGCCGAGCCGATGCCGAGACGCTCACTTCGCTGAACAAGGCTTCGTCCGAGCTGGTTGCTTTGTTGGAAACGTGTGACGGGGTGGTGCGGCTTGATCTGCAGGAAACGGCGAGTTTCCCGCGTTCTCCGCGATCCGTTCACTTACCTGGCGATGCCGGCGCTTTTCTCCTGCGGGTGGAGAATGGAACGGGACCGCATCGTGGACGCATCTACGATCGCAGTTTCGATATTGGTGAATTCCGGGAACCGCTCAGCGCGGGCGCCATCAGGAGTGGCGTTACCTGGATCATGGCCCGGATCACGGATCTGCCGGCCGATCCGACGATTCTCAAAATCGCGCTTGGGGCAGGGGAAGCTACCAAGCTCGTTCCGCTGCGACTTGAATCGCCGAAAGCGGCTCGCCTGAAGATGACGGTGTTGTCCGACGACGATGGGCAGGCCGTTCCCGCCATGGTCAGTCTGCGGTGGAAGACCTGTAACCTCGATCGCCGGCCGGCAACCGCGCTGGATCTGGTTCCACAGTTCGGCGGGCAGGGGCGACAGACGAGTCTTCGGACCGCTCGTTTGACGGGGTTGCGCGGCAAAGGTTTTTGGGTCGTCTCGGGTCCGTTTGAAATGGATCTGCCGCCGGGGGAGTGGGAGGTGACGGTGCGGCGAGGTCCTGAGCATTCGATTGAGTCGGGGGAATTTACGCTCAAGCCAGGGGAGAGGTTGGAGCGGGTAATTCGCCCGCGTCGTTGGATCAATATGCCCGAAGGAGGTTGGTATTCCGGAGACGATCATGTGCACAGCCGGATCCTTAGCGATGCTGATGCCAGGAACCTGCTTACCTATGTTGCAGCCGAGGACATCCACCTCGCAAATATTGTGAAGATGGGCGACATCAACCGGACCTTCTTCCAACAACGGGGCCACGGCAAAGACTACCGGGTAAGCGATGGTCTGCGGGTGCTGGTGCCTGGGCAGGAATGTCCACGCACGCACGAACAACTGGGGCACACGCTTGCGATGAACACCAAATCTTTTATTCGCGATACCTCGCGCTATTACCTCTACGACACGGTCTTCGACGAGGTGCATCGCCAAGGCGGATTCAGCGGTTACGCCCACATTAACCGCGATCTCTTCTTCGTGCATCGTGACATGAGTATGAACATTCCACGCGGCAAGGTGGATTTCGGCGAGATCCTGCAGTTCGGAAATCTGGGCACGGATCTCTACTACGAATTTCTGAATCTGGGTTACCCGCTAACCGCGTCGGCCGGCTCCGATTTGCCTTGGGGCGGCTCGATTGGCGAAGTCCGGGTGTATGCCCAGTTGGGAAAGAAGAATTTTTCAGCGGACAACTGGTTTGAAGCGTTTGGCAAGGGCCACACTTTTGTGAGTAGCGGTCCGATGCTGGAACTTGATGTGGAAGGCGCTCTCCCTGGCGACACGGTCGAACTTGATGAAGATCGGTCAGTCCAAGTGCGGGCGCGGCTAAGGATCAATCCCCAACTCGGCGCCCACAAACTCGAGTTGATTGCCCACGGCGAGGCGATCAAGAGCGTCACTGGCAAAGGAGTGGGCGACGGTGAGATCGTCTTGAATGCATCGGTGCCGGTGACGGGTGGACTTTGGCTGGCGCTTCGCGGACGAGGCGCAGACGGATCATTGGCCCACACCACCCCGGTCTATCTCGCGCGGAAGGGGATGCGTTTCTGGAAGATGAACGAAGTTGAAACTCTGATCGCCAAGCGGCTGAGTCAGTTGGATGAGATCGAGGGAATTGTGGCCAATGCGCGCACGGCAGTTGCGGATGGAACCAGCGTGGGCCTGATCGAAATTCAGGAATTGGCCGAACAAGGGGATCAACTGCTTGATCGAGTGCGCCTGGCCAGAGGCAACTACGCAACGCTGCGCAAGACATATGAGACGGAACTGAAACTGAGATGATGGTCGCGGCGGTTTGTCTGGTTGTTGCCGTGAGCCAGAAGTCTTTGATCACCTTGGCATCGATGTTGTTCACGGCCCCTATTATTGATGGTCAATGAAGTTGTGTTTTTGGCTGATCCAAGGTCTTTGCGGAGCTCCCCTGCAGGTCTGGAGAGCCGCGCTACTTTCGCACCAAATTGTTCCGGGGGAGATGAATGGTGGATCCGAAAGACGGTGACCCTCTTTACCAACAGATCAAATCCGTTATCAGTTGGATGAATGGATGACTCCGGTCTGCTTGCGGGTCAGTTCGAAATTGCTCATGCTCCGGAGATGGCACGTGAAGGAAAAATCGTGGTGATCTCGGGGGTGTCGCGGGGCTTGGGGCGGGCGATGGCTGAAGAGTTTGTAAGGGCGGGTCACACCGTGATCGGGTGTGGGCGAAGTGCAGCTGCCGCAGAGGAGCTTTCGGTGCAACACGGGAATCGACATTCCTTCGCACAGGTGGATGTTGCCGATGACGCCGGGGTTGCTGAGTGGGCGCTGGATGTGATCGCTGAATACGGTGCGCCCGATCTTTTGCTGAACAACGCCGGGATCATCAACGCGAACGCCAACCTGTGGGAGGTACCACAACGTGAATTCGATGAGGTGATCGATGTGAACATCAAAGGTACGGCCAATGTGATCCGGCACTTCGTTCCTTCGATGATTGCACGGGACGCGGGTGTGATTGTGAATTTCAGCTCCGGATGGGGCCGATCGACGAGCAGTGAGGTCGCGCCGTATTGCGCCACGAAATGGGCAATCGAAGGTCTGAGTCAGGCGCTGGCTCAAGAAGTGCCCGCCGGGATGGCGGTAGTTCCGCTGAACCCCGGTGTGATCAACACCGAGATGTTGCAGAGTTGTTCTGGTGGCGCGGCGGACAGTTATCCGCGCGCCGGGGAATGGGCGAGAACGGCAGTGCCGTTTCTGCTGAAGCTTGGACCCAAGGATAACGGCCGGCCGACGACCGCTCCCTGAGCCAGCAGTTCATCAGTCCTATCCTGCTACTTCAGTTCCCGCAGGCGGATATTGCGCCAGCGCACTTCAAACGGACCGGTGCCCCTCTTGATGCCATGCACCTGGAGGCCGATGAAGCCCGTGCTGTCCAGATCGCTGGTGAAGTCCGCACATTTTACGCCGTTCACCCAGGACTGAATTCGGTTCCCGTTGGCGACGATGAGGTATTTGTTCCATTCTGAGTTCTTGAAGGCCTGCTTGCCTTCATCGCTCAGTTCGTCGTGCCACTTGGTCCACCGGCCTTCGTCCCAAAAATTTCCGGACACGCCTTTGTCGCCATTGGCGATCTCGCATTGGTAGCCGTAGATCTCGCCCTTTTCGCGAATGCGATTGGGCTTGGATGCCTGCGGAGTGTCTTCCTTGTAGAGGTGGCTTCGGATCTGGATGCCTGAGTTCAGCGCGGGCTCGCATTTGACCTCCAGCTCCAACTCGAAATTGGCATAGCTCCTGGTGGTGGCGAGGAAGGTGTTTTTCGAACCATCGGCGGTCTTGCCAACGATCGTTTTGTCTTTGACCTCGTAGGTTGCATAGCCGCCCACGATTTTGAATCCATCCAGGTTCTGGCCGTTGAACAACTGCTTCCATCCTTTGCCCGGTTTGGCTGCCTGCGCGGAGGAGGCCAAGGCGAACGCGGCAACGACGACGACTGAGAAATGCTTGATCATGTGGGAGGGATTAGAACGCACGAAACCGGACTTGTCTAAAAAGATCTGCACTCACCCGACTGTGCTCCTGACCTACAGAATCAGCCTGGATTTGGCACTTTCAATGCTGCGTCCGTTGGATCGACAGATCTGGACTCTGCAATTGCTATTTGGAATTGTGACGGTCTGCCGCTATTCCTGCCCAATGTTCCAATACATTGCCCTGGCGGAAGAACGCGAATGGCAGACGGGCCCTTACGAGGGCGTTGAGCTGAAGCCTTTGCATAAAGATGATGCAACGGGTCGAATGGTGGTAATGCGCCGATTCAAAGCCGGATTGACGGTGCCGGCGCATATTCATCCGGACGCGAACGAATGGGCTTACATTCTTTCGGGTGAGTGGGAGGAATCTGGCAAGATCTACGGCGCAGGAACGTTGTTCCATGCGCCGAAGGGCGCGGCGCACGGTCCGCACGTGGCGAAGACGGATGTTGTGAGCCTGACGATTTTCGACGGGCCACTGACCGTCGTTGACGCGTGAACAGAAAATCGGTTCCGGATTCGGATTCGCCGCCGATTGATAAGCAGCTGTTGGGCCTGCGAAGAGACAGGATGCCTCGGCATTGCCTCGGCATTGCCCCGCTATCACCTGTTTGGAGTATGGTCTCAAATGGGTAAGATGAAAAAATGAAAACTTAGACCCCATCCTTGGGAATCAGCTTTTCATGATCTGTACATTTGAAAATACACCCACTATGGGGGGCGAACAGGCGATCCGATTGGGGGCTGACGCTGAATGGCACGATTCTGCCCTTTCAATATGAAGTGGGGCTCAACCGGGGGAGTGGCATCGAGTTCAATTCCGGAGGGAATCGTTCTACGGTGTCCGGTCGCGTCGGTAACGGCCATCGATGCGGAATCGTTCTACGGACTGAATTCTTATGGCGTTTCGTTCCTGAAAGGGGATGTCTTGAATCCTCGGGGTAAGAGGGTGCGACGTGAACGAATTGGCGTGGATGCCCAGGTTTTATCTGGGGCCACTTGGCGCGTTGGGCGGATTGTCGATCGGGAGCAACAACGGCAACGACATCATGAGCGGGTTCCTGGAACTGAATTGCGTCAACCGGACGGAAACGACGCTGGCCTATGTTCAGGGTCGGGTCCTGCGACAGCGGGTGAACCGGGTTTGGCAACGGGCGGAGTCGGTGGGTGTCCGCGTTTCCAGGTCGGGTCACCGAAACACTGTTATTGCTCCAGCTTCGCTACCGGTATTAGACTGCGTGCAATGCGGATAGTCTCCTCGTTTGCGTCTTTGGCTGCCGGCCTGCTTCTGCTGCCAGATTCGGCGAGTGGACAGGCCTTCTGGCCGCCGCGTGATCCCAACCGTTACGTAAAGGAATTTTTTCAAAATCCTACCAGCGACACGTCGGCCATCAGGCATGTCCCCCCCCGAGATTCCTGGTCGGAGGATTTTGAAGCCCTGATTTGACGTTCGTGATTCCGGAGCCACGTTCAGTCCGTGTTTAATCGACGTTCGCTCCTCACTAGATTCGCCATTTTGGGGATCGCTCCGGCCGGATTCTTGTCTGCCGACGTTGTTCGCCCTGCCCGTATGATTACCGATTTCAGCACCAAGTATACGAAGGCGAAGGATATCGCCGGAATTATCAGGCAAGGCGGGTTAAAGCCTGGTTTGCGTAAGCTCGTTGAGGGCCTCGACAATGGCGCGCTGAAGATGCTCGCGATGGTCCATACCGTTTGGATCGAGGACGTGACAGATCTTCGGAAGGCCCCGCTGGTTTCGGCAGACTTGCTGAAGTAGTCCGCCTCTGCAATGTCGATTCGAGATTACCTCATCACCCTGATAATCATCTGTACTCTCGCTGGCGGGGGAGTCGGTTGGCTGCAGTTCGAGTTTGGCAGAGAGCGCCTCCACGCGGAATCCGAGATCAGCCTGGTGTCATCCTATGGGGCGGGTGTGGCTGGCTCGGAGAATTCCCTGCAAGCCTTCTTTATCACTTGGGATGTCTACATGGGTTCCGAACAGAAGCAAATGCTGAAGGGGGTCCATGAGCAGAAGAATCCCGTGATCAGGGTTTTCCGCGAGTTGGCGGAAACGGCGCCGACTGAGCAACTTGAAGGAAGTGCCCGGAAGGTCGCTCTGCTGATTGAGAATTTCGATCTGGATCTTTTGGACAACCAGACGGAACCACTGGGGAACAACCTCAAGCTGTTGGCCAAATACGAGGATGCCAGCGTGGAGATCGTGAATACCTTCGGAGTGTTGAAGGCCGAGACGGAGGCCTTGGTTCAAGTGAAGAGAGAGGCGGCAATTCAACTGGGAACGAAGCGGCAGAACACCGTTCTGTTTGCCGGGTTTGGCTTTGTGGTCCTCGTGTTGTTGTTGTTGCGGTGGACCTTGCGGAGCATCGCGACTCCGATCGCCGCGCTCGCCTTGGGTGCCGAAGCAGTCATCGAGGATGGAACTGTTTTTCGCGCCCGCCGAAAGGGGGGCGCAAGTGAGGTGATTCGATTGACCGATTCGATTGAGCAGATGACGACCTCGTTGGAGTCGCTGGTGGCCCAGCGCACCGAAGAACTGAACGAAAACAACGTCAAGCTCACTGAGGAAATCGCCCGTCGGGCCGAGACCGAGAAAAGTCTCATGGATGCCAAGATAGTCGCTGAATCAGCGAACAAGGCGAAGAGCAGTTTTCTGGCGGTGATGAGCCACGAGTTGCGTACTCCCCTGAATGCGATCCTTGGTTTTACTGAGATCTTGCGGGACGAAATTCAGGGGCCGATCACTGACTCACAAGGCAAGTCAGTCGCCCACATCCACGAAAGCGGAAAACATCTGCTGGCGCTGATCAATGACATCTTGGACCTGTCCAAAATCGAGGCCGGGAAGGAATTGCTGAGATTGGAACGGTTCGATGTGGAACCCCTGTGCACGGAAGCCGTGGGCATGTTGATGCAGGCGGCCTCCAAAAAGAATCTGCTGGTCAAGACCGCGATTGATCCGGCATGCGGCGAGATGGTGGCCGATCGGCGCCGGGTCAGGCAAATTCTGTTCAACCTGTTGAGCAACGCCATCAAGTTCACACCTGACGGGCGCGGGATCGGGTTGGAGGTCGTTCCCCTGGATGAATCCACGCTGCGTTTTACAGTTTGGGACCGGGGCATCGGGATCGACAAAGAGGCGCAAAAGACTCTGTTTCTGCCCTTCGTTCAGGTCGATAGCAAGCTTGCGCGTCAGTATGAAGGTACGGGATTGGGACTGAGTCTTGTTCTGCGACTGGCCGAAATGCACTCCGGCCAGGTGGAGTTGAAAAGCGAATTGGGGAAGGGGAGCCGCTTCTCCGTCCGACTCCCGCGGCAGGTCGGAACTGTCGGTGAATCCGCTGATGAATCTTCCCTGATCACGTCGGGCACCGTCGGTAGGCCCTGTGTCCTGCTGGTGGAGGACAACGAACTGAATCAGTTGGCGTTCGCGCAGTATCTGGAATCCAATGGCTATGAACTCTTTGTCGCCAACGATGGCAAACAGGCTTTGAACGTGGTGTCAGCGCAGAAGTTTAATCTCATACTGATGGACATCCAGCTGCCGGAGATGGATGGCACGGAAGTGATCCGGAGGATCCGCGCGATGCCCGGTTGCAAGGATATTCCCATTCTCGCATTGACAGCGTTGGTGATGGGAGGCGACGCCCAAAGTTGTATGGCTGCGGGAGCAGATGGTTATCTCAGCAAACCCGTTGAGCTGAAGCGACTGTTGCGAAAATCTAACCAGCTGATGAGTCAGGCTGCGGCCGATAGGAAGAGTGGGGCTCGGTCCAAACCTGGTGGGAGCGCATCGTGAAGACTCGAGTCGCAATCATTGATGACGAGGAATCCATGCGCGACGCCCTCCGCCTGTGGCTGGATCATTCCGACGAGTTCCAGTGCGTGGGATCGTGGTCGAACCCAGCCGACGCCGCGCGGGATATCCTCTGGAAAAAGCCGGAGGTCACCTTGTTGGATCTGCACCTGGCCAAGGGGACAAGTATCGAGGCAATCGCCGCCCTCAAGCTCCTGCTCCCCGAGATGAAGGTGATTACCCTGACCGGGGAGGAAGACTATTACTGGATCGAAAGGGCTCTCAAATCCGGTGCCGACGGCTATCTCCTGAAGGCCACGATCCGGGGGCGTTTGGCGGGTGCGATCACGGAGGCGCTCGCTGGCGGGTGTCCGCTTTCTGGCCAGGTGAGCCGGAAGTTGGTGAATCAGAAGCTGCAGCCGGGAGTCGGGGACCAGTATTTCTCCAGCCTCACGCCGCGAGAGAGACTGGTATTGCACGAAATGTCTGACGGAATGGTTTACAAGGAGATCGCGGCGAAACACTCGATCAGTCCGGAGACTGTCCGTACCCATGTCCGCCGAATATTTAAAAAATTACGGGTACACAACCGAACTGAAGCAGTATTGGCCTATATGAAGGGCCAATCTTAATTGCCAACCTCATGAGTACCCAAAGCAAAGTCCTGATCGTAGATGATGAAGAACGGAACCGGGATCTGCTGGAGGCGATCCTTCGTCCCTTGGGCTTTGATCTGTCAACCGCTGACAATGGACGCGAGGCCCTCGCCAAAGCGGTGGAACTCAAACCTGATCTGATTCTGTTGGACGTGATGATGCCGGACCTTTCCGGCTTCGAGGTCTGCCAACAACTCCGCAAATCGGAGAGCACGGCTGACATCCCCATCATCATGGTGACGGCCTTGGATGATCGGGATTCGCGGATTCAGGGGATCGAGGCCGGCGCGGATGACTTCATCAGCAAACCGGTGGATCGGGTGGAATTGAAAACCCGCGTCCAGACGGTGACGAAATTGAACCGTTTCCGCCGCCTGTTGGCAGAGCGTGAAAAATTTGAGCGAATCGCGGAGTTCGCCAGCGACGCCTTTCTGCTGCTGACCAATGAGGGCACGATCAAATATGCCAATGGGCGGGCGGCGGAAGTCATGGGTGGAGAATCACTGATCGGTAAATCCTTCAGGCAGGCAGTCGCTGCGGGGTTCGCGCTCAAGCCGAGGGGCGCTTGGGAGAACTGGCTTGGCTCGGATACCCCCGATCCGGGAGCGGTCCGCTACCTGGTCAAAATCAAGCGGGAGGACACTGAATCCACGTGGTTGAAGAGCGAACTGTTCAGCCTGCCAGGTACCGGTGATGCGGATTGGCTGGTCCGATTGTCGGATATCACGCAGGTCGTCAAGCAACAGCGCGACAGCTGGAATTTCCATCACGCGATTTCCAACAAGTTGCATCCATCGCTGGACGATATTAACGAACAACTCAGCACCCTCGCGAATCCCGACGTCGTGCTCTCGACGGAAGATCGGGTTGCGTCAGCCCAAAACGCCCTGTCCGTTTCGCGTCGCCTGGAGGCCCAACTCAAGGACATCGTGCAGTATGTTGAATCAGCAAGTGTGTCCCGCCGGGGCGAACAGGTGAAGACCTCCGCGATCGGCTATAAGGCGAAGTTTATCGCCGATGGTCACGGCGTATTTCAACTGAGCGTGAACACTGCGGAAGACCTGGGCGACGCCGCGATTGGGATTGGCAGCCACGGCGTGGAAACAATTCTGAGCGAACTGATCGAAAATTCTCAAAAATTTCATCCCCGGAGAGACCCTGAAATTGAAGTGACCGTAAAGCGCGCGAACAGCGGCGATATTGCCATCATCGTCAAAGACAACGGCTGCCACCTTGACGCGCAGGCGCTACAGCACGCCACCGAGCCGTATTTCCAGAGCGGAGCAGCGGGCGAAATTCCCGGGATGGGATTGGGCCTCGCCATGATCTCGTCGATCATCTGGGATTTTGGCGGCAACCTTACCCTTAAGAACCGTGCTGATTGCCCCGGCGTAGTTGCTCGGGTGACTCTGCCCTGCCTCTGATACTGATTGTGACTGACTCCATCTTCTTCGACTTCGACGGGGTGATCATGGACTCCATGGCGCTCAAGTTGGACTCCTACGCCCACGCGCTGCGCCAGTTCGAATTCGATCGCGCGGCGCTAAACCAGATCATGGTGGAGCACACCGGGACCTCCCGCCATCGGATCCTCAGGGTGATGCATCAGGAACTTGCCGGGACACCAATCTCTGAAGAAAACTTTGATCGCGCATTGGCGGATTTCAACCGGGAGGACGCCGCCAGCGTTCCGCGGATGCCACGCGTGCCCGGTAGCTTAGAGTTTATCGAACGGTTTCACGCGGATCGCTTCACTGCGATCGTGACCGGGACTCCGCACGATGTGATCCAACAGACGGCGGAATTCCACGGTTTGATGGCCTACTTTGATGTGGTCCGGGGGACGCCGGATACCAAGGTGCAGATCGTCACCGAAGAGATGGAACGGCATCAGATTGTTCGGGAGAACGCATTGTTCATCGGGGATGGAAAAACCGATCAATTGGCCGCGGAAGCCTGCGGAATTCGTTTCGTGGGAATGGCGGGTGAACACTCATCCTTCGATCCGGCAACCGCCTGGCGTGTCGTTTCGGACCTGAACGAACTGGTTGGAGATTTCCGATAGCGCGTTGCCCAGGCGTTCACGGCGGTGAAAGCGGCTTACGATGGTTTCTGCCTCGGGCACGGCGACGCGCATTGAAACCGAACCGCATCCTATTCTACGCTCCCGTTGGAATAATCGGACGCCGGATTTCGTCCTCATCTGCTCTTGAACTCGAAGTTATCAAAACTCGGCCAGCTCTTCGCCCTCTGCTTCATGCAGACTTTCGGCGCGAATATGCGTGCAGCCGAATCGTATGAGTTCTTTGAAGAAAAGATCCGACCGCTGTTTATCAATCATTGTCTCGCGTGCCACAGCGGTTCGGCTCCGGCCGGCGAACTCAGGCTTGACCTGAAAAGTGGTTGGCAGCGCGGCGGTTCGCGTGGTCCGGCAATCGTGCCGTTTGAGCCCGGCCGAAGCCTGCTTCTTCAGGTGGTTTCCGGGAACCATGAAAAGCTGAGCATGCCCCGCAAAGGAGCTGCGCTCACCGCCGAGCAGATCGGCGACCTGACTCACTGGATAAGATCGGGGGCACCCGATCCCCGGGACGGCAGCATCTATCAACCGCCCTTCACCCATCCAGGCAAAGTGCAGAACCATTGGGCGTTCCGTCCCGTTGTTCGCCCGCTGCTGCCCGAAGTCACGAACCTGGCCTGGGCGCAGACACCGGTAGACCGATTTGTTCTCGCGAGGCTGGAAGCTGCGGCAGTCAGTCCTGCGGCTCCCGCGGATCGGCGTACGCTTATTCGGCGGCTCTATTTCGATCTGGTAGGTCATCCACCGACCCCCGCGCAGGTTCAGGCATTTGTGGAAGAGACGGGAACGGCGGGTACGGACCGGTTGATTGACCAGTTGCTGGCTTCACCGCAACACGGCGAGCGTTGGGCGCGACATTGGCTGGACGTGGCTCGGTATTCCGATACTGCGGGTTATCGCGAGGTGGGGAAACAAAGACGCTATCTGTACAGCTACACCTATCGCGACTACGTGATTGGCGCCTTCAATGAAGATCTCCCGTTTGACCATTTCGTTCGCGAACAGCTCGCCGCAGACATGATGGAGAATGCGGATGCCGGCGCGCTTGCGGCGCTCGGATTCCTCACGCTCGGACCGGTGTTTCTCGGGAACACCGATCTGGTGATCGACGACCGGATCGATGTGGTCACCCGTGGACTGATGGGGTTGAGCGTCCAGTGTGCACGGTGTCACGATCACAAATACGATCCGATTCCCACCGCTGATTACTATTCGCTGTATGGGGTGTTCGCCAGCACGGAGGAGTCTGAGGAAAAACCACTTCTCAGAATGCAACCCGTGCCACTCATGCAGCGGGCTTACGGCCGTGAACAGGCGCGGCGACAGGCCGCCTACGATTCGCTTCGCGCCACGGAAGTCGAGCAGGCGCAGCATCGAATCCGGAGCAAGATGGGGGACTATCTCTATGCGGTCCATGAGAAATCCCAGCCGGACTTTGTGGATCCGGGGAATGACTTTTTCCGACTGCGTAGCCTGAATCCAAGGATTTACGGCCAAGTTGAAAGGCTGCTTACAAACGAGATTTCACGTCCACATCCCTTGCTTGAACCGTGGTTGCTTTGGGCTTCGCGTGGCCCGGTTGAAACAGTGAAATCACACACGTTTTTGCAAACCTTGCAGCAGGATCCGCGCGTGAACCGGGCGGTAAGGGATCGGCTGGATCCGCCACCAACGTCATTGCGACAACTGGCGGACCGGTATAACCGATTGGCGAAGCAGACGGATTCCCCTGAGACCGCCGGGGTTTCTGAGTTGGAGGAGTTTCGATTGTTTTTACGCGCCGCCGAATCTCCCTTCACTGCCCCGGATTCCGAGCATGATGTGCTGGTGCAACTCGCCCGCGAAAAGTTGAACGTCGCCGCCGCCTACATCGGATCCCTCGATGCAACCCATCCCGGCGCGCCGCGGCGTGCGCAGGCACTGATGGACAAGGACAAACCTGTAAGCCCGTCGGTATTCATCCGCGGCAGCAATCGACAACGCGGCCATCGCGTGCCCCGGCAATTTCTGGAATTTATAGCAGGTCCCGACCGGCGGCCTTTTCGAAATGGAAGCGGGCGCCTCGAATTGGCGGAGGCGATTCTGAAACCGGACAATCCGCTCACCGCCCGTGTTTTTGTGAACCGGGTGTGGATGCATCACTTTGGCCAACCGCTGGTCGAGACGCCGAGTGATTTTGGTGTGCGCGCCGATCCACCGACGCACCCCCAGCTATTGGATTGGCTTGCTGCCGAATTTGTCGAGAGCGGCTGGTCGGTGAAACATCTGCATCGATTGATTCTTCGTTCCGCGACCTATCAGCAATCCGGGGAGACCTCAAAGCGCGTCCTGGACCAGGATCCTGAAAATCATCTGCTGGGACGGATGAGTCGACGCCGAATGGATTTCGAATCAATCCGCGATTCACTGCTTCACGTTTCCGGTGGCCTTAACCTGAAAATTGAGGGGCAATCGTTTGATCTCACCCAGACCCCGGTCGTGAATCGCCGTGCGGTTTACGGATTCGTGGATCGTTCGGAGGTGGCCGGTCTGCTGAAGACCTTTGATTTTGCGACGCCCGATACGTCCACTCCCAAACGTTTTGAAACCACGGTTCCGCAACAATCCCTGTTCCTGATGAACAGTCCGTTCATCTTGGCCGCCGCGTCCCGTCTGGTCGAAGCCCTGCCAGTGGCGTCCGACTCCGCCCGGATCAAAGCAATCTACCAGCGCGCCTACCAGCGCGCGCCCACGCCCGGTGAATTGCGCGATGCCAGAGAGTTTCTGGTCCGCAGTTCGTCTCCGGTCGCTCGCAGGGAACGCGGCGGCTGGGAATACGGTATCGGAGAGTTTGACGCCGGTGCCGTGTCTCAGTTTGAAGAATTCCCCCACTTCACCGGAGACGCCTGGCAGGAGGCGGAATCCCTTCCTTCGCCCCGTTGGAAGTACGCTCGATTGTCAGCCGCCGGCGGTCATCCGGGGCCGAACGCGCAACACGCGACCGTCCGCCGCTGGATCGCGCCAGCTGATGGCGAAATTGCCGTGAGCGGTGAGATATCGCACCAGCGCCGTGGCGAGAGTGACGGAGTGCAAGGGCATGTGGTGGCCAATGGCAAGGTCCACTGGACGGGAATCGCTCAGGGGCACACCGTGACTGCGAAGGTTGAGTCACTGCATGTCCGGCGCGGTGAACCGGTCGATTTCGTGACGACCTGCGGGCGAAATCACAACGGGGATCTGTTCTTGTGGAACCCGCGCATTGAATACCGACGTGTGGCACCGGGCGAATCTGGGTTTCGACGCTACTGGGAAGCCGCCAGCGATTTCGGACCGCGTCCGAAATCGCCACCGCCACCGCCGGCAAGCTGGACCCAGCTCGCCCAGCTCCTGCGCATGTCCAACGAGATGCTCTTTGTCGACTGAGCTTGGTTCTTCGTTGTTTCTTTGCCTAATCGGTGGCAAAGCGATCAGAATCGCGTTGTCATAGTGTTATTGATTGCACGGCAACCGGGCTCAGGGAAGAATCCGTCCATTCATGAATCAAATTCGTCGCTGTGCAGAACGTCTATTTCTCTCCTGCGCAATACTCATTGCGTTTGTCACCATCAACGCCTTCGCCGCCTCAGCTGCGGAACTCAGACCACCAGGATTTCGTCCTGAACAGCACGGTGTTCATGCCCTCGTGGGGGCGAAAATTGTGACGCGACCCGGCCAGGAGATTGCGAGTGGAACCGTGGTGATTCGTGATGGCCTGATCACCGCGGTCGGGCCCAAGGTGAAAGTCCCGAAAGATGCCCGAATCTGGGACCTCAAGGGCATGACGATTTATGCGGGACTGATCGACCCATACGTAATTCCGGAATCCGGCAAACCGCCGGTCGACAGCTCGGGGTTTCAACCGGTCCGCGCCGGTTCCGTGGTCGATTTTTACGGTGCAGAGAATCATTCGAAGCGCAAGCGACCCGATGGTCCCGGTTACGATATTCACGGGATCACACCCCAGCGTCGGATGGACGTTGATCTGAAACCCAACAAGGAGTTGTTCGAGAGTCTCCGGGCGAGTGGATTCACTGCCGCGAATCTTGCTCCAGCGGACGGGATTCTTCGCGGGGAGAGCGCCCTCATCAACCTCGGGGATGGCGCTGCCAATGAGATCCTCCTGCGTTCACGCGTTTTTCAGCACGCCGCCTTTGATCCGTTGGATGATGTTTATCCCGCGTCGCTGATGGGCGTGATCGCCGCGCTGCGACAGACCTTCTTTGATGCCGAGCATTACCGGGCAGATCAGGCTCACTATGAGGAGAACCGCGCGACGCGGAAACGGCCGGATGCGAACGTGGCGTTGGATGCGCTGCAGAGTCTTACCGAAGGGCAACTCCTCGTATTTGAACCGGGAAGCAGCCTCATGGTTGAGCAGGCTGTTTTGCTGGCGCGACAGTTCAGGCTGAAGGCGGCGATCGTGGCCTGTGGTGAAGAGTGGCGCCGGCCGGAAATCGCCCGCGCCGCAAAGGTTCCTTTCATTGTTCCAGTCGGATTCTCCCACGCCCCCAAGCTTCCCAGCGCAGATGACTGGATGCAGGTCTCCCTGGATCAGCTACGCAGCTGGGATTGGGCGGCGGAAAATCCCGCGCAATTGCGACGGCTCGGATTGACCGTTTCGCTCACCACTCATGCTTTGGGTGATCGGAAGTCTTTCCGGAAGCAATTGAAGCGGGCTCTCGATCGCGGCCTTTCGGAGCGGGATGCGCTCGCGGGCCTGACGACTGTGTCGGCGGAACTGCTCGGAGTAGGGGATATTCTCGGCACGATTGAGAAAGGCCGGATTGCCAACCTGACGATTGTCGAAGGCGACTACTTCAACCCCGAAGACAAACTGCGAGACGTCTGGATCGATGGCGTGCGGTACGAGGTGAACGCCAAGAAGGATTCCAAGGAATCCGATTCGAAGAAGAAGGACGCTGATTCCAAACCCGAGAAAAAATCCAAGAAAGAAGACCTGGCGAAACTGCTCGCCAAACGCGTGGCCCGGCACCCTGGCAAGGATCGCGGGCCGCTGGCCGAACCTGCGGCGGTGCTGGTGCGCAATGCGACCATTTGGACTTCCGGGCCGGATGGGAATCTGACGAACGCCTCGCTGCTCGTTGTGGATGGCACGATTCGCGCTTTGGGGGCGAAAGCCGACAAACAGGCGAAGTCGACCAAGAATGTCCACGAGGTGGATGGCAAGGGACTGCACGTGACCGCAGGGTTGATCGATTGCCACAGCCACACGGCCATTCTTGGTGGTGTGAATGAAGCGACGCTTCCGTCGACGGCAATGGTGGGGATTCGCGATGTCGTGAATTCGGAGACGGAGAATTTGCACCAGCAACTTGCGGGAGGACTGACAACGGCCAATTTGCTGCATGGCTCCGCGAATCCGATCGGGGGGCGCAATGCGGTGATCAAGTTGCGTTTTGGGGCGCCGCCCTCGCAGATGTTGTTCCAGGAAGCGCCGTTCGGAATCAAGTTCGCGCTCGGCGAGAACGTGAAGCAGTCGAATTGGGGTGACGAAAAGACCACCCGCTTTCCCCAGAGCCGGATGGGCGTGGTTTCTTTTCATCAAAACCGCTTTACGGCGGCCAATCAGTATTTGGCGCGAAGAAAGAGATTTGAGAACGAGGGCGGACCACCGGTTCGCCGAAATCTGGAATTGGACGTTATCGGCGAGATCATCGAAGGGAAGCGCTGGATTCACTGCCACTCGTATCGCCAGGACGAAATGATCGCCCTGATGCGCACGATGGAATCCTTCGGGGTAACGATCGGCACGCTTCAGCACGTGTTGGAAGGATACAAGATTGCGGACGAGATCGCGGCTCATGGCGCGGGAGGATCAGCCTTCGCGGATTGGTGGGCTTACAAGTTCGAGGTGTATGACGCGATTCCTTACGCTGGCGCGTTGATGTGGCAGCGCGGCGTAAACGTCAGTTTCAATTCCGATTCCAGCGAACTTGCCCGCCGCATGAACATGGAAGCCGCGAAGGCAGTGAAATACGGCGGCGTTCCGGAACAGGAGGCGCTCAAGTTCGTGACGATCAATCCCGCGCGGCAGTTGCGGATTGATGAATGGGTTGGCTCACTTGAAGAAGGGAAACATGCCGACTTCGCAATCTGGTCCGGCAGTCCCCTGGACTCACGTTCGCTCTGTCTTCAGACCTGGGTGGACGGAAAGAAATACTTTGACCGTGAGGAAGCTCCGAAACGTGCCGAGCGCCGTCGCAGTGAACGAAATCAGCTGATCGCCAAGGCCAAGAAAGTGACTGAGCTTTCGGGTGAATCAGATTCCGGGGCGGATAAATCCACGGCCGCCCGGGCGGCGTTCTTCACCCGGCTATGGGAACATGCAAACGATATGACCGTTGAACGATGTCTGGACTGCAAGAGCACAGGAGGTGCCCAATGAGATCCTTCGCCATCCTATCTTTGAGTCTGCTTACTGCGACTCTCACCGCTCAGGAGCCTCTTCGGCGACTGGCTGATCCGGAGGTTTCACTGATCAACCGGATGCCGGACCGTTTTCTCCTGAAGGGGGCCACAGTTCATACGGTCTCCGGGGAATCCATTGAGAACGGCGAGGTGCTCGTGGTGAATGGCCGGATCGCCGAGGTGGGCAAGTCCATCTCCACGAAGGTGATCGAGGTGATTGATCTGCAAGGAAAGCATCTCTACCCCGGAATCATTTCCGCCGCCTCCACGCTGGGATTGCTGGAGATCGCCGCCGTTCGTGCCACGAGGGATACCTCCGAGGTGGGCAGTTACACGCCCGAGGTCGCCTCCTGGCCGGCGGTGAATCCGGATTCCGAACTCATCCCGGTCGCGAGGGCAGGGGGGATAGCCTACGTGTTGCCAGTGCCCAATGGCGGAGTCGTGCGTGGCCAATCCGGTCTGATCCAGTTGGCCGGCTGGGGAATTGAAGAAATGACCGTAAAAGGACCGGTGGCCCTTCACGTTACCTGGCCAAGCATGAGGCTCAAACTTGCCCCGAAGCATCGCCTTTCCAAACCGAAGGATTGGAAATCGCCAGCCGATCAGGACAAGAACCGGGTGAAGAAGGTCAAGGAGTTGAAGAACTTCTTCGATGATGCGCGGGCGTATCTCAAAGCCAGACAGGCCGGCGGATCCGGATGGGAGACCGTTCCTGCCTGGGAGTCAATGATCCCCTATGTCAAAGGGCAGAAACCCGTCATGGTTCATGCCGATGACATTCGCCAGATCAAGGCCGCGGTTGAGTGGGCGAAGAAGGATGCTCTCAAACTCATTCTCTGCGGAGCTCGCGACGCCTGGTTGGTTCCCAACCTCCTCGCCACGAACAATGTGTCAGTGATCTACGAACACGTTCTCGCGCAACCGGCTCGCGACACCGATGACTACGATATCGGATTTCGTGCACCCGGAATCCTTCTCTCAGCGGGTGTGACCGTCGCCGTGACCATTGGCACGGGCCGCTTTGGAGCTTCGATTGCCCGGGATCATTCCCATGCGGCGGCCTTTGCCGCCGCCCATGGCATGTCGGTCCAGGATGCGATCCGCTGCATCACTCTCAATCCGGCAACAATCCTGGGTCTTGGCGACCAGTTGGGCTCGATTGAAAAAGGCAAGATCGCCAGCCTGATTGTGGTGAACGGCCCACTGCTGGACATTCGAACCAATGTCGAACGCATGTGGATTCAGGGCAACGAAGTGAGTCTCAAGAGCCGCCACACGCGTCTCTACGAGAAATATCAAAAGCGACCGAAGCGTTGATCCTCTCGTAGCAGCGAACGTGAGTCCGCTCAAACTTCGCTCAATGGATGGTGCCAATCCTGAAAGCGACCAAGACAAGTCAAACCGCTGATGCTGCTCCCGGGGCTTCCTCTGAGATCCCGTCCCTTTTGCGCGCGCTTGCGCCAGAATGCACCCGGACCTGGCTCACTTTCTAATAAGTCCGTGACATCCATTGCCCATCCGGTCAAAGCTCACGCATGAGTGAAGTCGCTGTAATCAAGACGGATCATGGCCAGATAGTTTTGGAACTCTGGTCGGATGTTGCACCCAAAACGGTCGAGAATTTCAAGAAACTCGCCAATGAAGGATTCTATGACGGAACCGCGTTTCATCGCGTGGTGAAAGGGTTCATGATTCAAGGCGGAGATCCGCTGACGAAGGATGCCAAGGAAGAGCATCGCTGGGGAACGGGAGATCCGGGATACAAGATCGCTGCCGAGTTCAACGATCGTCCTCATGTGCGCGGTGTGCTTTCCATGGCTCGCTCTCAGTCGCCTGACAGCGCGGGGTGTCAATTTTTTGTCTGCCTCGGGGATGCTGCATTCCTCGACAACCAATACACCTGCTTCGGCGGTTTGAGCGAAGGTGACGACGTTCTCGGTCTCATTGGAGATGTCGAAACGGCAAACGCTGGCGGTGGTGAGAAGAGTCGCCCGGTCACCCGTTGCGGGGTCGAATCGATCCGCGTCGAGGAGCGTTGATTCCACGACAATAGATTTGAATTCAAGGCGGCCATTCGGCCGCCTTTTTTTTGCGGACGGCATTGGTGCGACTGGGCGGCGATGTTGCAGTGTGAGACCGCATTGGACAGCCAGCGTCCAATGGTCTTTGATACAGCTCAGCGAACATGAGCCGGAAAGAAATCAAATCCATCCCGATGTCCCGACCTCCATTGGAGCGTATGATGCGTATCCATGGGGAGATTCAGGCTGGCCAGTATCCGAACGCCTCGACGCTTGCCCGGACGATGGAGGTGAGCACGAAGACGATTCATCGGGATCTGGATTTCATGCGGGATCGCATGGACCTTCCGCTGGAGTATGACGGTTCGAAGTTTGGCTTCTTCTATTACGAAGAAGTTTCGGCCTTTCCGACGATGCAGATCTCCGAAGGAGAGCTGGTCGCCCTGCTCATCGCGGAGAAAGCCTTGGAACAATATCGTGGTACGAATTTCGAGAAGCCGCTCCTCAGCGCGTTCCGCAAGATTGAGTCGTCGCTGCCGGACACGATTTCACTGAATCTCTCCGACTGGCAGCAGACCATCTCGTTCCGCACCACGGCTGAGCCCGTTATTAATCTCGAAATTTTCGATCGCCTTTCGAAAGCAACCGCCCGGCATCAGCAGTTGCAGTTGAACTACCGAAAGCCGGGTAGCCGAAAGCCCGAATTGCGGACTCTGGATCCCTACCACATGGCAAATATCAACGGCGAATGGTTCCTCTTTGCCTTCGATCACGAGCGTGATGGGATACGCACTTTTGTTCCTGCCCGAATGACCGATGTCGTGCTTACCGGGCAGAAGTTCGCACCTCCCAAAAAATTCTCATTGGAGAAACGTTTGCGGGACAGCTTTGGTGTCCATTCCGCACAAGGCGAATACGATGTCGTCATCAGATTCAACGCTCATGCTGCGGACTACATTCGCGAGAAGCGGTGGCACCCCTCACAGAAGATCAAGGAGAGGAAAGACGGCGGTCTGGATTTGATATTGAAACTCTCCAGTCTGAACGAGATTCAGCGCTGGATCCTTACCTGGGCAGGGAACGCCCAGGTCATCGGTCCGAAGGAATTGGCCCGGGCGGTGAAAGGCGCTGCCCAGGCAACGCTCGAAGCCTACGGTTAACCGTAACTCACAGCGTAGCGAGGCAGGCTTGATAAACTCCAAATCCACTGCAATTGTGGGTACCGTAATCCGATGAAATCCCGTCTCGCGATACTGTATGTCACAAGCCTGCTCGCTGTTTCCCCGGCAGCGGTCTCGGCGGACACGACCTTCTTTGAAGCCAAGATCCGGCCCGTCTTGGTAAAACATTGTTACGAGTGTCATTCAGTCGAGGCTGGAAAATCAAAAGGCGATCTGTTGCTCGATACGCGGGCGGCGCTGCGCACCGGTGGTGGCAGTGGCCCGGCGATTGTGCCCGGCGATCCGCAGAAGAGCCTGTTGCTGACCGCCATCATGCATACGGATCCGGATCTCGAGATGCCGCCGCAGGACGCAAAGCTGTCCGTTACCATCATTGACGATTTTCGCCGCTGGATCGAAATGGGTGCTCCCGATCCGCGTGAGGCGACCGCCCGCGCACCGGGCGAACCAGCCCCGGTATCCATCGAGGCCGGTCGGAAATTCTGGGCGTTTCAGAAACCGGGGCGCGGCTCACTCCCACAGACTGAAAGGAAACACTGGGCGAAGCGCGATTTGGATCACTTCATCCTGTCGGCGCTTGAGAAAAATCAACTCACCCCGTCGCCGGATGCGCAGCCGGGCACCTTGCTGCGGCGCCTGCATTTCGATCTCACCGGTTTGCCTCCCTCTCCGCAGGCACTCGCGCAATTCCTGAAGCGCCGGAGCGCCGACGGCTTGGAAAAAGCCTTGGCAACCGAAGTCGATACCCTGATTGCCTCCGATCGCTATGGGGAGCGTTGGGCGCGGCACTGGATGGACGTCGCCCGCTTCGCCGAATCCAGCGGCAAGGAATCCAACATTACTTACCCACATGCTTGGCGATACCGTGACTATGCGATCGATGCGTTCAATGACGATGTGCCCTTTGATCGTTTCCTGACCGAACAGATTGCCGGAGATTTGCTGCCTTACGAAAATGATCAGGAACGCGCCCGCCTTCTGGTCGCCACCGGTTTCCTCGCGTTCGGTTCGAAAGGGCTGAACGAGATGAACAAACTTCAGTTCGTCGTTGATCAGGTGGATGAGCAGATCGATACGGTCACGCGGGCGTTTATGGCCCAATCGGTCGCCTGTGCCCGTTGTCATGACCACAAGTATGATCCCTTCCACATGCAGGATTACTACGCGCTGGCCGGCGTCTTTGGCAGCACGATGACGTACTACGGAACCTGGGTGGATTCTGAAAACAACAATGCGGGTGAGCTCATCACTCTCCCTAAGTTTGATGGCCAGCTGATTCCGAATCCATCCATGACCAAGGTCCGCCTGGCCACGCTCAACAAGCAGAAGGCGGATTTGGAACGCGAGGAAAAGGAACGGAAAGCCGCCGCCGAAGCCGCTCTCCTGAAAGGTAAGAATCCGGGGGACTACTTTTCGCTCCGTGACGTTCTGCGGATCTATTGGCGACGTGGCGGTATCAACGGCAAATTGGCGACCGTTGATGAGAAGGGCCGGGCACTCCCGTTGGCAATGGGGACCAAGGATCGTCCCATGATCATGGACGCCCATCTGCTGGAACGGGGCGAGCTGATCAAACCCAAGGGCCAGGTGAAACGCGGATTTCCCCGGGTTATCGATGTCCCGGGTGTGGCTGCGCCACCGGAGAAGCAAAGCGGCCGTTTGCAATTGGCCCAATGGCTGACGAGTCCCGATCACCCGCTGACTGCCCGCGTGATGGCCAATCGGGTTTGGCGACATCTCTTCGGCGAAGGGATCGTGCGTAGCATGGATAATTTTGGGTTCAGCGGCGAGCGGCCGAGCCATCCGGAATTGCTGGATCATCTCGCCCTCAAGTTGATGAACAACGGTTGGTCCGTGAAATCGCTGATCCGCGAGATAGTTCTGTCGCGGAGCTATCGGCAGGACTCGACTTGGCGGGAAGCGGATTTTCTCAAGGATCCTGACAACCGTCTGCTCTGGCGGGCCAACAAACGGCGTCTCGATGCCGAGTGCATCCGCGATGCGATGTTGGCTGTTTCCGGTAAACTCGACACCCGTCGCCGACGCGGTTCCCTGGTCGCCGGAGTTCGCAGCCAATCAGTGGCACTTTTTGGATTCAACAAGCAGATCCCGGCTGATCTGGATGCATCCAATCATCGTTCAGTCTATCTCCCCGTGGTCCGTGATCGTCTGCCTGATGTGTTGGATCTGTTCGATTTCGCCGAACCCAGTCTCGTCACTGGCGACCGCGAGACAACCAACGTTCCCTTGCAGGCCCTGTATCTGTTGAATAGCGAGTTCGTTTCTGATCAGGCCGCCGCTTTGGCCAAGCGATTGCAAATCAGGTCAGACTCCCAACCGACCCAGATCAAACAGGCTTACCGACTCTGCTTCGGTCGTTTGCCAACCAAAGACGAACAATCGGCCGCCGCCGCGTTTCTGAAGAAGTTCAGTCTTCCGGCCGTCTGCCAATCCCTGCTCGCCACTGCTGAATTCCGCAACCTCGATTGATCCCATGAATACCGCGACCCCCTATTCTCGTCGGCAAATGCTGCAGCGCCTCTCATCGGGCTTCGGTTACCTGGCCTTTGCCGCGCTGGCCAACGCCGAAGCCACCAAAGTCGCCGGACCATTGGCTCCGAAGGCCCCGCACTTCGCACCGAAGGCCAAGCGGGTGATATTCCTCTGTATGCGTGGTGGCCCGTCGCACGTTGATCTGATGGATCACAAGCCGGAGCTGATCAAGCGCGCCGGCACAGTCGAAAACATTGGCGGATCCGGTCGCGGTGTCAAACTGCTCGGTCCGATTGGCGATTTGAATCCACAGGGACAGTCTGGTCTCCGGCTCTCTGGCCTCATGCCAAATCTCGCCAAACATGCCGATGATCTTTGCGTCATCAATAGCATGCACACCGACCTGCCCAATCACGCGCCCGCTTTCGGGCAGATGCACACCGGCAGTTTTCAATTCGTCCGTCCCTCCTTGGGAGCGTGGACGCTCTACGGCCTTGGTACGGAGAATCAGAACCTGCCCGGATTTGTTACTCTCAGTCCGCCGGCCGATTTTGGAGGCGCCCGAAATTACGGGAGCTCATTCCTTCCGGCGGTTTGCCAGGGAACCAAGATCGGCAGTAGCACCATTCCGGATCTCTACAAAAGCCTGCTTGGTAAGAACGAAGCGCCCGGCCCTCCGATGAAGCACATCGGCAACGACAAGATTCCCCGCGACGTCCAGCGGGCTCAAATCGATCTCATCCAAGGCCTCGACCGGATGAAGCTGGAACGCGACCAGTGGAACCCTGAGATTGAAGGTGCCATTGAGTCCTTCGAACTCGCCTTCCGCATGCAGGACGAAGTCCCCAACGTACTCGATTTCCAATCCGAACCCGAATCCGTGCGTCAGCGTTACGGCATCGGACAAGGCACGACCAACGATCCCTTCGCGCGTCAATGTTTGCTCGCCCGTCGGATGGCCGAGGCCGGAGTCCGTTTCATAGAACTCACCGCCCCGGTCAATTGGGATCACCACTACCTGCTCAAAAAAAATCTCACCAAGTCCTGCAACGCCACTGACCAACCCATCGCCGCCTTGTTGGACGACCTCAAACAACGCGACATGCTGAAGGATACCCTGGTTGTCTGGGGCGGTGAATTTGGCCGCACCCCCTATGGCCAGGGTGGCGACGGTCGTGATCACAACAACAAAGGCTACTCAATTTGGATGGCCGGCGGCGGCGTGAAAGGTGGTATGACTCACGGCGCCACCGACGACTTCGGTTACAAAGCCGTAAAAGATCCCGTTCATATCCATGACTGGCACGCGACCATGCTTCATCTCCTCGGCCTTGATCACAAAAAGCTCACCTTCAACTACGCCGGCCGAAACTTCCGCCTCACAAACGTTTCGGGTGACGTCGTGAAGCCGATTCTGGCTTAAGGCGGGCTTTCATTGCTGCAGCCGCGAGCGTGAGCGAGCAGAGAGTTGCGCGTCCATCTGCTCGCTCACGCCCGTGGCTATATTTGTCACCGTGCTACGCCAGGATGTCGTGCATCACGTTTCCGTGGACGTCGGTGAGGCGGAAGTCTCGGCCGGCGTAACGATAGGTCAGGCGTTCGTGATCCAGACCGAGCGTGTGAAGGATGGTGGCGTGCAGGTCGTGGACGCTGGTGGGATCTTTGGTTGCGCGGAAACCGAAGTCGTCGGTGGCGCCGTGCACGGTGCCGCCTTTGATGCCACCGCCGGCCAGCCAGACGGTGAACCCGTAGTGGTTGTGATCGCGACCGAGTTTTGATTTGCCGGCGCCGCTCAGCTCCACGGTCGGGGTTCGACCGAATTCGCCACCCCAAATGACGAGCGTGTCTTCGAGCATTCCCCGTTGTTTCAGGTCGGTGAGGAGGGCCGAGATGGGTTGGTCGATGTCCGCAGCCAATCGACGATGGTTCTCCTCGATCTTGTCGTGATTGTCCCAGGGTTGTCCCTTGCCATGCCAGAGTTGGACGTACCGGACACCACGTTCAACCAGGCGGCGGGCGATCAGGGTCTGGCGGGCGTGGACCCCGGTGCCATACAGGTCGCGGATTGACTGTGGCTCCCTACCAATATCGAACGCATCAGATGCCTCTGACTGCATGCGGAAGGCCAACTCGTAAGATTGGATGCGGGAATCGAGCCGCGTGTCCAGCCGCGAGGCACGATGGCGGGCATTCCATTTGGCGACCAGGTCGAGTTGTCGGCGTTGGTCGCTCGTGGAGATTTGCGGGTGATTGATGTTTTCGATCAGCTTGCCGATGTCTTCAAATTTGGGATCGATGAACGTGCCTTGGAGGGCTCCGGGGAGAAAGGCGGACTGCCAGTTCTCGTTGTCCTTGATAGGAAGACCGCCGGGGCACATGGCGATAAACCCGGGCAGGTTTCGATTCTCCGTGCCGAGTCCGTAGAGGGTCCAGGCACCGACGCTCGGACGGGCTTGAACGGAGTCGCCACAGTTCATCAGCATCAGTGACGGTTCATGATTGGGAACCTGCGCATACATCGAGCGGACGACTGCGATGTCGTCGATATGTTGGGCGGTCAGACGAAACAGGTCGCTCACCGGCAGACCCGACTGACCGTATTGCCGGAACTCAAACGGGGAGGGGAACGCGGCCCCGGTTTTTCGCTCGGTGGCAGGCGTGTCGGCCAATGGCTGGCCCGCATACTTCGCCAATGCGGGCTTCGGATCGAAGGTGTCGACGTGCGAGGGTGCTCCGTTGAGGAAGAAGTGAATCACCCGTTTTGCCCGACCCGGGAAGTGTGAACGGCGGGGCATGAGCGAATTGTCAGCCGCAACCAGACGCTGTTCGTCGGCGAGCACGCCGGCCAATCCGAGAGAGCCCAAACCCAACGCGGACCGGCGCAGGACATCTCTACGATTTAGGAATTGATCATTCATCAACTGGTTCCTGCTTTTGCATCAATCTACAAACATGAACTCATTGGAACAGAGCAACGCTTGGGCAAGCTGTTCCCAACCCGTCAACCGCTTCGATTCATTGGGTGGGAAATCACTCTCTGAATCCCAGGTCAGCCGACCATCCGCTGCGGCAATGGTTACCCGCCAGAGATATTGATCGCTGTTCAGGATCTTGTCGATGTCGACGACAAAATCGAGCGTGTCGCCTTTGCTCACCTTCAAGTCATCCACGTTGATGGGGATGGTCTTTTGATGAATGGTTGCCGACTGTAGAATTCCCTGTTTCGAACTGACAATGAAGGCCCGGATACCATCTCCCGGTTTCGGTTCGTGAATCAGTTTTGATTCGAGACGTATCGTCATGTCGCGGGGAGCGATCCACCGGCGAACGGCGGCATGCTTGCGGGTGTTTCCCGGATGGCCGCCCTGGGCCGACAGTTGGACCCAGCCAAGTTTCGAATCGGGCCAACGTTCGCCGCCGCGCCAGGCATCGCCGCTGAAGTGCGGCAGGTTCTTAAAATTTGCAATCCGCTGGATGTCTTCGTCGAGTTCGCCATAACCGTAGTGCCAATCATCTGCGGTGGGCGGTTTCGCCGGGCCCTTCAGCGTACCGGTGGCCATCACCAGTGCGAGTGAATCGGCTATCTCCGCCGGGCCCGGCTCGCGTTGGATCACCTGATGGAAGAGCGACCTGACCCGGTCCGCCGCTTGCGGTTTCAATTTTGCCACCCGGGCAATCGAACGCGTACGGTCGAGCACGAGTGGATCATTCATGAAAAATAGAGCCTGTTGCGGAACGGTGGTCTCGGGCCGCTTCGGCATGTGCAGATCCGGGGTGGCGACGTCGAACATCCGCAGAGTGCTCGGGAAGAACTGCCGGTCCATCAGTCCATAGAGCGTTCGGCGAACGGGATAGGGTGCCTTGAAAAGATCCGCAGGTTTTCCGCCCACTTTCCGATTGAGTTCATGTGAAGCGGTCAGCATCGAATCCCGCAATTCCTCGAAGCTGAGCCTTCGTTGGTTCATCCGCCAAAGGAAACGGTTCTCCGGATCTTTTCGGACGGCATCGTCATTGGTATCCGGATTGCCGGCTGATGATTGACGGTAAGTCGCGGAAGTCAGAATCCGGCGGTGGAGTTTCTTCAGGCTCCAGCCGTCCTTGATGAATTGTGTCGTCAGCCAGTCGAGCAGTCCTGGATGTGACGGTGTCTCGGCCCGCAATCCGAAGTCACTGGGCGTCTTCACCAGGCCCTGTCCGAAGTGGTGCATCCAAACACGATTGACGATGACGCGGGCGGTCAACGGATTCGCCGGATCAACGATTGCGTTGGCCAACTCCAAACGTCCGCTGCCGCGCGCGAACGGCTGGCGGTCAGAACCGCTCAGCAATCCGAGAAACTGGCGCGGCACTTCGTCACCAAGAGTCAGCGGATTCCCCCGCAGATAGACCCTCGTGGATACCGCGCGCTCGCGGTCAACCATCATCAACGCCTGCGGCACCGCGACCTTCGCGCGGGTGATCCAACGATCAACCTCGCCCTGTAATTTGTACAGCTCTGTGACTTCTCCAGAACTGAAGAACACCTCGCTGTGGACGATCGGGAGATCGGGAATGTCGGAGGGTGAATTGTGCTCGGGCATTACGTTCTTGAACGCATCAGAACCCAACAACTGCGCGTATCGAGCGGCAACTTCCCGGAATGAATCTGGCACCGTGGCGAAGGCTTTGGCCACCTGTGGATGAAGGGCCGTCCGCTGCGTAAGGTCTCGGGTAACCATCGCGGATTTGATGGCGAATTCGGTGTCCGGGATTGCAAGGTAGGCATGCCAATGGACAAAAGCGGGATTGTTGTCGTCCTTCGCCTGTCTCAGAAATTCTTTCCAATTGTGCACGAACGCGGGCAGGAGATCGTCCTTGGCGAAGATCTGATCGAAACCATTGGCTGGATACTTGTGCAGTTCGGTCTGCGCCATCAGATAGTCGGCCACGCGCTGGCGAGCCCGCTCGGAAGACTCCTGTCGCCGCTTCGCCAAAGTCGTCGAAAGTTTGTCGCGTCGCTTCTTTAATTCCTTCTGAAACGCCTCACCGCCCACCAGCGGATCACCCAGTGAAATCTTCTTCTCGGCGCTGCTGTCAAACACGCTGAAGAGTGAGTAGTAGTCGGCGGTTGGGATGGGATCATATTTGTGATCGTGACAGCGGGCGCAGCTCACCGTCAGGCCCATTGTCCCGCGGGTGACCACGTCGATCCGGTCATCAATGATTTCGCGATTCACACCGAGAAAGCGACGACCCAGCGTCAGGAATCCCATTGCTGCCTCATCTCCCGGTTGACGGTCAGCGACCTGATCCGCTGCGAGTTGCAACCGGAGAAAGCGATCGTAAGCCAGGTCGGAATTCAACGCATTCACCACCCAATCCCGATAGGCCCAGGCGTGCGTCCAGAAGCGTTCCTCCCGGGCGTAGACGTAGCCCTTGGTGTCGGAGTAGCGGGCGACATCCAACCAGTGCCGGCCCCAGTGCTCTCCATATTGCGGTGCCTTGAGCAGGATATCCACCAGGCGTCCGTAGGCCTTGGGATCAGCACTGCCCGCGAACTCGGAGACCTGATCGAAGGTGGGAGGCAGGCCGGTCAGAGTGTAATACAGCCGTCGGATCAGGGTGCGACGATCCGCTGCGGGTGAAGGCGTCAGGTTGGCCCCTTTGAGGCGATCGAGAACGAAGGCATCAATGGGATTCGCGACCGTGGCGACCGGAATTGCCGGTTCCGTGACCGGTTGAAAGGCCCAGTGCGACTCAGCTTCGCCCGCAATCGCTTTACCGCAAATGAGCAACAGACATACAAAATTTGAAACGCGAATACGCATGGTTTCTTCGGGACGCAACCCGGGCATTCTGCGACACTCCGAAGCTAAGACGAGTATGAATTATGACGATATGAAGACCGACAAACAGTGGGATTACTTTTGCAATGTGGCGGCGGGCGTCAGCGCGTGGATGGCAGTGGTCAGCCGGACCACTCGCTCACGCTCACTGCTGCAATGTCTCGTTGCCTGCTTGTTCGCTTCTTCCACAACCGGCAAAGAATTCGACATCACCGCATACGGTGCCACGGCGGACGACGCCACGGATGATACGACCGCGATCGAGAAGACGCTGGAGGCCTGTGGGAAAGCGGGGGGAGGAACGGTGTTCATCCCGGCTGGAACCTTCATCTTGTCGCGCCGTGGGCCGGAATCTCCAATTCTTGAAGTCCCCTCGGACACCACCATTCGCGGCGAGGGCAATGCCTCGATCCTGAAATACGATCCCAAGGTAAATCAGAGCAATTTCTGGCGCATGATCGGCGCGCCCGTGAAGGGCGGTACCACGAACGTCATGATCCGCGATCTGCATCTCGACGGCTCGAACACCCATCCGCGCTACGACAAGGGCAAGACTCCGGAACACAACGCGGGACTGTGGTTCTACAACAAGAAGCATCCGATCGTGAATGTGACCGTGATGAATGTTTTCGCAGAGAATTTCAGCGGCGACTGCATGGCCTTCTCGATGAATTGCCGGGGCATCACCATCCGGGATTGCACACTGCGGAACTTTATCCGGCAGGGAATTCAGATGGGCGGCAGTCCGGGGTCCCGGGACTACCTGGTGACCGGTTGCCGTGATCTGGAACACAGCGTTCAACCCGGCGGATCGACCATCCACGTCGAGCACGCCCGGGGGCTCAAAAACGTCATCATCGAGAACAACCAATGCCGCAAGTCTATTCTCGCCGGGGGAGTGGATGGAATGATCATTCGTGGCAATACGATCGACGGCCGACTGGTGGGCAACGGAAATTCCAACCTGATCGTTCAGGATAACATTGTGCGCGGATTGAAGAAGGGTTCAGTGGTTCAACTCGGCTACACCAAGGGACTCACGTTTCGGGGCAATATCATCCAGGGCGGGGAGGGCACGGTGGGGCTCTATGTCTGGGGCAATTCCCGTTACAACAAGCAACCGGGCGAGAATGTCATCATCAGTGACAACCAGATCACGGCGTTGGAAAAAGCGATCTACCTGAACGGCGCGAAGAATGTGAAGATTCACGGCAATATTCTCAACGCGCCAAAGCTGTTTTCCGCCACCCGGGCTGAAGGGATTGAGACGGATCTTGATGAACCGTAGCAGCGGACTCACGCGGCGCATTGCAGGCGGGAGGGCGTTCCGTTTTTCGAGACCCAGAAGGCCAACGCCAAAAGGGTTCACGCCAAGTCCATTCGTTCCATTCAGCGAAAGGCTGCACTTTGTGTCTCCGCAGCGGGAGGCATGATTAGCTACGCTCACTGTGGAAAAGTGGGTATCTCAACAAATGCGGCCAGACGAATCAGCGGTCGAATTTTTGCCCGAACCAGAGGACAAAGTGTCGGCAGTGTGTTGCCGTGTGCAATCGGGAATGGTGCCGCCGGAACAAGGCGACGCGAGCCGGGCGGATAAATCAGCGAGCCTCGTTACCTCGGCTGCTACGGGATGGGGAATGGCGTCGGTTGGTGCGGGGGAACTTTTTGCTTCGCCTGATTGTTGGATGTGCGATTTTTTAGCAACTCATGAACCGAATTCTGCGTATCCCGTTCTGCTTCCTGCTGGTGGCAATCTCTCTCTCGACCCTCGCGCCGGAATTGAGGGCAGCCAAAGCGCACGAGAGCAATTGGCGAAACACTCATGATCGGGTCTGGTTGGGCGGCGCTTACTGGGCGAATCCGATGGAGGACTGGCGGGTCATCGACGGCGCGGCTGAATGCATCACCAGTGGCGGTGACCGCAACATCCATCTGCTCACGCACGAGCTGACGAATCCGAAAGGTTCGTTTCAAATGTCGGTGCGGATCAGGCAGGTGGAATCGGGACGACGTGCCGATGGATCGGGGTTCCGCATCGGGATTCGCGCCGAGATCAACGAACATCGGGCCAACAGTTTTGCCAAGGGTGGGATCATCGCCGGGATTCGCGACGGCGTGCTCGTGTTGGGTCGAAGGTCGAAGCAGCTGAGTGGCGAGTTGAAGGAGTTTGCGTTGGAACTTACGGGTGAATCGCAGGGAGAGTTCTGCCGGTTGACGTTGCAGGCGAAGAATGCCAGGTCGGG
>JBLFYM010000066.1:0-33792 GCA_047608975.1 Limisphaerales bacterium
GCCAAACCACTCGCTCACGCTCGCCGCCACATTGGAGGAAGTTATTTGGAGGAGGTGGGTTTGAGTCCGGCTGCCCAACGGATGGCTTCGACGATGTGCTGTTTGCCGAAGGGTGTCTCCAGGGAGCGGACATCGTGTCCGAGCTCGGTGTAGAAGAACCGGCCGCCCCCATTTGTGTTGAGCCAGGCAATCGGATGATCCTTGCCCATCGCTTTGCCGCCGCGCTTTTGGAAAAGTTCGCGGACGGGTTCGTAGCTGGATTCATCGACACGCAGCAAAACTTGGAAGCCTTTGATCCCGCTGACGGAGCGATCGTGATTGGTCCAATCTGCGGTGTATTTGAATGATGTACCATGACCGCTCACGGTGGGATGTTTGGCGGCTGCCGGATCGACCACGACCCATGCTTCGAGGAATTCCGAATCGCTGTCGAAATCACAACCGGCGAGCTCGTTGAACCACTTCCACTCGGTTTGTCTGACCAGCGCCGCATGCAGGGCGACGATGCCACCCCCTGCTGCGTGCCATTCTTCGACGGCCTGGCGCTGTTTCTCATCCAGCAGCGCCGGCATCTCTGTGCAATTGTTTAACACCAGCACTTTGTAGCGATTGAGAATCTTCACGAGATCGGCGGGATTTTCAGACACGTCGACCTGCATTCGCAGATCTTTGTCGCGCCGCGCCAGCCAGCCGCTCAGTGCCGGCACTTCGGGGTGCCGATACCAACCGGTCCCGGAGAACACGAGGACCGACCCCAGATTCTTTGGACTGCGATCGAACTTCTTTTCAGCTGCCGCGACTTCAGTGGGTTGGGTATGAACAGCGATGATGAGAGCCGCGGTGAGCAGGAGGCGATAGAGAGAGGGTGTGAGTTTCTGATTCATTTGATTTGCGCTGCACCAATCATGAAGTCGAATCAGTGTTCGGTTCAAGCAAGTGGGTGGTTCAATTTTGTAAGTCAATCGAACAGATCGCATCGCCGACGGTAGTTCTTGGCATATTCAGAATGAGCCAGAAGACTCTGGGCGATCCGAACATTCAACGCTGTGATAAAAAAACTCTGTGCCATCCTCATTCTTGTTTCTTTCGTTTTGCCTCCCGCCTGTTCTGCAGCCGAAAAACCGTTGGTTATCCTATTTGGAGATTCGATTCGAATGAACTACCAGAAAGCGGCGAAGGCCGAATTGGAGGGGGAGGCGGAGGTATGGGCACCCAAAGAGAACTGCGCGCATACCTTCTTCACCCTGGAAAACCTGGACAAGTGGCTGAAGGGGAGGAACCCGCAGGTCATTCACATCAATGTCGGGTTGCACGATATGTTTCTCAGTTCCAAGACGGGAAAGACACGTCACACCTTGGAGGTCTACGCCAAGAACCTGCGCGCCATCTTCACGAAGCTCCAGGATCTCACTGATGCCCGGATCATCTTCGCATTGACGACCGCGGTCATGGAAGACCGCCAGGCTGCGTCGAAAGGGTATGCCCGGGTCGTGCGCCGAAACGAGGACGTTGATCGCTTCAATGCCAAGGCGCGGGAGATCGCTTTGGAATTCAAGATCGCAGTCAATGATCTGAACACATTCATGAAGCAGAGCGGCCCCGAAAAGATTCTTCGGGAGAGCGATGGCATTCATCTTTCCCCCGAAGGTTGTGTTGCGGTCGGGCGGGTGGTGGCGGGCTCGATCGTCGCGCAGTTGAAAATGGCGCGCAAATAGTAATGTTGGAGAGAGGTCTGGGTGTTCCCCCAAACGGCTTCCGGTCCGGGTCAGGGCTGAGACGTTTGCCCGCGTTTTTTTGTTCCGCCGCCGTCGACCGTTGGTCATGGTGCGGCCGTGAATATGAAACGTATTCTTCTAACCTTTGTCGTAGTTGCACTGTGTACCTCGGGGGCTGGATTGTCCGCGGCTGCCAAAATCAAGATCGCTCTGATGGCTGGAGGGCAGGGGCACGGACTTGGTTCTCATGAGTGGAACACAGCGGCGCTGCTGATCGAGCGGTATCTCGAAAATGCGTATCCGGAGGTGGATTGCGTTCCCTACTACCACCGGCAATGGCCGAGCGATCTGAGTGAGTTGCAGGATTCAACCGCGATCATTGTCATCGATAGCGGTGGTGGTGGGCATCCGGTGGCGCGACGTCTCAAGGAGTTTAAACCGTTGATGGACAAAGGCATCGGCTTTGCTTGTCTGCACTACGCGGTCGAGGTGCCAAAGGGGGATGCCGGGGATGCGTTTAAGGAATGGCTGGGCGGTCACTTTGAGACCTTCTGGTCGGTGAACCCGCATTGGGTCGCTGACTTCAAATCGTTTCCGGATCATCCGGTTGCGCGCGGAGTGAAGCCCTTCGAGATGAATGACGAGTGGTACTTCCACATGCGTTTTCGTGAGGGGATGAAAGGGGTCACTCCCATTCTGTCGGCCGTGGCACCGGCGGAGACGATGAAGCGAGGTGATGGACCGCACTCCGGCAATCCACACGTCAGGAAATCCGTGGCCGATCAGGAACCGCAGCATCTGGCCTGGGCGACCGAACGGGACAATGGCGCGCGCGGTTTCGGATTCACCGGAATGCACCTGAACGCGAACTGGGAGCAGGACGATTTTCGCAAGGTGATCCTCAACGGTATCGCCTGGACGGCGAAGCTGGACATTCCGAAGGGCGGAATCAAATCGAAGCGACCGGAGGCGGGCGAATTGAACGCAATGGCGAAAAGGTTTCAGGCCGGCTTTGGCAAGGCGGGTTATGTGGAACCCAAGGCAGGGGATCCGAAGGAGAAACCGATCTACGAGAGCGAACTGCTGACCACCGCTTCCAAGAGCCGTTTCGTGACGATGGATGTCACGCTGCCAAAGAAGACCAGGAAGCTTTATCTCGGTGTTTCCGATGAAGGGACCCAGAGCTGTGATTGGGCTGATTGGATCGATCCGCGGGTGGTGTTGGCAGACGGTTCAGAAGTCTCACTGACGACGATGCGTTGGAAGTCGGTGATCACAGGCTATGGACGGTCGATGCTGAACAAGAATTTTCAGGGGAAGCCGATGACGGTTGGCAAACAGGTGTTTGAACGGGGTCTCGGAACGCACGCTCCGTCGGTGGTGGTCTTCGATGTGCCGACCGGGGCGGTTCGTTTCCTGGCGCGCGGGGCGATTGATGACGGCGGAATGATTCGGGGCGGCAAACCGAGCAACGCTGGAATCAAATTCCTGGTTTACTCAGGCCAACCCAAATCCCTGCCCAAGTTCAAAGCCGTTGGCAAGTCCGCCTTCTTCGATGCCGACAGTTTGAAACCGCAGCGGGTGCCGGTGAATGCCTTCACACTGCCGGAGGACCTGGAAGTTACGGTTTGGGCTACCAGTCCGATGCTGCTCAATCCGACCAACATGGACACGGATGAAGCCGGCCGGATTTGGGTGACCGAAGGCGTCAACTACCGCCGCCATCTGGGGCGGCGGAAAGAGGGCGATCGCGTCGTGGTATTGGAGGACACGGATGGCGATGGTCAGGCTGACCAATCTCACACCTTCGTGCAGGACCCGGAACTGATCGCGCCCTTGGGGATCGCCGTGTTTGGAAATCAGATCGTGGTTTCCCAGCCGCCACATCTGATCGTCTACACGGATGTGGACGGAGACTTGAAGTTCGATCCCAAGAAGGACAGGCGCGAGAACGTGCTGAGTGGGTTCTTCGGTAATAATCATGACCATAGTCTTCATGCGGTGGTCGCGGGACCCGACGGCAAGTGGTACTTGAGCCAGGGTAATACGGGGGCGGATTTTACCACCCGGGATGGCGTGCGCTATCGGGTCGGCGGCCCTTACGGAGAGGGCGGAAAGATTGCGGGCAGTCGCAGTGATGACGGGCGCATTTGGACGGGGGGATTTGCGGCGCGAATGAATTCCAATGGCACCGGTCTGACGATGATCGGTCACGGCTTTCGCAACAGTTATGAGAATTGCGTGACGTCCTTTGGCGACGTCTTCCAGAATGACAACGATGATCCGCCTGCGTGTCGCACAACCTGGCTGATGGAGGGCGGTTTTATGGGCTTCTTTTCACGGGACGGAACGCGCCATTGGAAAGCGGATCGTCGCGCTGGCCAGACGACGGCGGAAGCTGAGTGGCGACAGCACGATCCGGGAACGTTGCCACCGGGGGATGTCTACGGCATGGGATCGCCGACTGGGATCGCGTTTTACGAACACGGTGCGCTGCCGGCGAAATACAACGGTCTGTTGCTGAGTGCAGAAGCGCGTGGGCAGGTCATTTTTGGTTACTACCCCAAGAGGGAAGGGGCCGGCAAAAAGCTTGAGCGGTTCGATTTTCTGAAAGCCACCTCGGGCAACATGTTTCGTCCGTCCGACGTGATGGTTGGGGCGGATGGTGCAATCTATGTCTCGGACTGGTTCGATCCGGGCGTCGGTGGTCATGCCGATCGTGACAATAGTCTCTCCGGCACGATCTATCGGATTGCACCGAAAGGATTCAAATCGATTATTCCAAATCGCCCGGATGAATCGATTGCGCGTTTAGTGAGTCCTGCTCCCAACGTCCGATATTCCGGTTGGTTGGCACTGAAGGAGGCTGGTGCAAGATCTCTTCGCGAGGTCAATTTGCTGATGCTCGATCCGAACCCGCTGATCGCGGCACGTGGAGTCTGGTTGCTGCCGTTCCTCGGCGAAGCCGGGCTGAGCCAATGTCGAAAACGTCTGTCACATGCGGATCCCGAGCAAAGGATCCTCGCGTTTCGGGCGTTGAGAAATTCTGGCCAATCCGTCCTGAGCCTCGCCAAGGAGCTGGTCGATGAATCGGATTCCGCGGTTTGCCGTGAAGTGGCCGTCGCTCTCCGGAATGAAAAGGGACGGGCCAAACTTACCCATGTTGCCGGTCTGCTACAGCAGTATGATGGCAAAGATCGGGTGTATCTCGAGGCCTGCGGACTTGCTGCCGAAGGGATTGAAGCGGAGCTGTGGAAACACCTGCGCAAATCTCTGAAACAAGAGTCGGCCTTGGATTGGACCGAAGCCTTTGCTCGCATCACCTGGCGTCTGCAACCCGAGGCGGCCTTGCCTGCTTTGGTGGAACGGGCCCGCAGCGCTTCGCTCTCCCTTCCAGATCGTAAACTGGCTGTCGATACGATCGCGTTCACGAGAACGAAATCGGCCGTCGCTGCCATGGCCGGACTTTTGAGTGAGCGCGGTTTGATCAAGGACACTGCCATCGCCTGGATGCTCAACCGGGCGACGGGCGAGTGGAAGGAGTTCAACGCAATGCCGCTTTTGAAGAAGCATGGCATATACGATCCGAACAAAGTCGAGATTCAGGCGGTGGAAGTGCCGACCCCAACCAAGACCAAGCTTCCTTCTGCTCGCGAGCTGGCAAAGCTGAAAGGGGATCCAGCTACGGGCAAATTGATCGCCACGGCCTGCACGACTTGTCACCGAATCAACGATGTGGGGGTTGACTATGGCCCGGAACTCCGCGGTTGGGTCGCAAGCCAGGGCATTGAGCCTTTTCTGGAATCTGTTTTGAATCCTTCTGCCGCCATCGCCCATGGCTATGACGGCGAGGTGGTGACATTGAAGGACGGAACCAAAATACATGGTCTCATCTATTCGCAGGGCGATCCGCTGATGATTCGCTCGACGGGTGGCATCACACAGCTGATTCCGAAAAAGATGATCGCGGGCAAGATTCAGCCACTCCGTCGATCACTGATGCTTTCCGCGGAACAGCTCGGCTTGAACGCGCAACTCGTCGCGGACCTGGCCGCGTTCTTCAAGGGCTACAAATAGCGGGGGATTGGAGATTCAATGAATCGGGAGGACATTGGCTTGGCGACGAACTTCCGCCCGGTTTCGTGCCACCAATTTAGATTGCGTCACACCCGTTTCACCGATTGGATGATCGGCAATCACCATGAAGATAAGAGACATCCGATTGCTGCCGCTGCGAGGTGCCACTCCCGATGGCGGGTGGGACGATAAATTCCTCGATTCGGAAAATAATCTGCACACGCTGATTGAAGTCGTCACCGATGAAGGCGTGACCGGCCTCGGCAGTGTCTTCACGTCCGCAAAACTGATTGAGGGATCACTTGACGTGGTGAAGCCATTCCTCATCGGGGCGTCCGCGCTGGATCCGACCGCGACGACGGAGAATCTTCATCAGCAGACCTTTTGGCAGGGACGCGGCGGGGCAATTACCCACGCCATCTCGGGTATCGACATAGCGCTCTGGGATATTCTTGGAAAGGTGACAAAACAACCGATCAGCCGGCTGCTCGGCGGCCGACAACGGGAAACCATCAAACCCTATGGCTCGCTGTTGATGGATGAACCGGACAAGTTGCGGCGGTCACTGGAGGAAGGCATGGCGCGTGGGTTTCGTGCCTTCAAGATCGGGTGGGGACCTTTTGGAAGGGTCGACTGCAAGACGGATGAAGCGATCGTCAAGGCCGCCCGCGAGACGATTGGTCCGGATATTGAACTCATGGTGGACGCTGGTGGATCGGACGCCTTCTGGCCACACGGGTACAAGTGGGCGATTACCACCGCGAAGATGTTGGCGGACTATGACGTTACCTGGTTTGAAGAGGCGTTGCGTCCGGATGACATCGACGGATACGTGAAGCTGACCGAAAACGCTCCCTTGCCCATCGCGAGCTGCGAGGTGCTCACGCGGCGGCAGTCGTTCCTCCCCTGGATCGAACGAAGCGCGGTTGATTACATCCAACCCGATGTCACGAAAGTCGGCGGCATCAGCGAGGAACATCGCATTGCCCAGTACGCCGATGATCACTCGATCCTGTTCGTTCCGCATGGATGGAACACCGCCGTGGGACTCGCGGCCGATCTCCAACTCGTCGCCGCCGCGGGCAATGCCCGGTGGGTCGAATACATCACCCCCGCACCTTACATTGAAGCGCTGCTGGCGGAACCGGTGGTGCTCGACGGTGAAGGAATGGTGCCGATACCGGACGGGCCGGGATTGGGAATGAAATGGGATCCTGATGGCATCGAGAAGTTCACCGGCATGAAACTCACGCCCTCGGCGGTCTGACCGAAATGAAACCCATCGACTGGCTCATCGTTCTTCTGCTCAACGGTGGCGTGATGCTCTGGGGGTTATGGGTCGCGCGGGGCACCAAGACGAGTCAGGACTGGTTCCTCGGAAAACGTTCGTTGGCGTGGTGGGCGATCGGTCTGTCGATGTTCGCGACCAATGTGGATAATGCCGATCTGGTCTCGCTCACCGGCACGACCTACCGGGAGGGAATTCACATCATCATGGTGCACACCTTCGGGGCCTTGGTGGGAGCCTGTTTTGCGGCGTTTTATCTGGTTCCGGCGATGGCGCGGGCCGGACAGTTCACCAACGCCGAGTATTTGGAGAACCGCTTCGGACCGGCCACCCGCGTGTTGAGCGCGCTGATCCAACTGCAGTACCGCAGCAGCATGCTGGGTCTGATGATCTGGTCCGTCTACCTGTTGCTCACAAGTTTCCTGGGGCTTGGGGATGCTGCCGCGTGGACGCTCATCGTTCTGATCGTCGGACTGGCGGCGGTTTACACCTCCATGGGTGGATTGAAATCGGTGGTGCTTACCGACGCGCTTCAGGGTGCGATCATGTTGCTTGGCACGGCGGTTATATTTTGGGCCGTCTGGAAGGCGGCCGGTGGTTGGTCGCAGGCGGTGGAGACGCTGAAGAGCCTTCCGTTGAATGAAACGCAAAACGCCTCGGATCTGGCCCGCATGGGTCGCTACTTTGGCGATGACGGACAGACGTCTCCGTTGGTGATTGCCATCGGCTGGATGATTATCGCCGGTGGTTACTGGAGTGTGAATCACAGTCAGACCATGCGCTTGGCCGGTGCGCGGTCGATCTGGGACATGAAGATGGCGGCGCTGTTTGGCGCCATGATCAGCATGCCCATCATGGTCGCCTGTGCTTCACTGGGCGTCTTCGGCCACGCGCTTTTTCCGGAATTCGAAGCGCCTGATCGTCTGTATCCCCACATGGCCGATCTCTATCTGGGAGCCGGATTGAAGGGAGTGGTGGTGGCTGGCATTTTTGCGGCCGCAATCAGCACTTTTGATTCGATTGGTTCATCGCTGTCGGCGCTTTTCACCCGCGACATCTATGCGCGTCTCATCGCGAAGGATCGCGAGGATGCCCACTACGTGCGGGTCAGCCGAATGGCCACGGTGGGGGTGCTGGCCTTGGGCTTCGCCTACGTCCCGTTCATCAGTTCGAAGGACACGATGCTGAAGGCGTTCCTGACTTTGATACCGGTGTTCGTGACACCGCTCTTCACCATCTACATCATTGGCATTCTCACGCGAGCCCATCGCAAGGCGGGCATCATCGGCATCCTCACCGGCGCAGTCTACGGACTCGTATCCCTCTACGATCGCGAGATCACGGACGTCGATTGGTTGGCGACATGGTTTACCAGCCGCTGGGCGGCGTTGATCTGGGCCATGGTGTTCTCCGCCGCCGGCGCCCTGGTCGCAACGCTGGTTCTGGGAAGGCAGGAAAAGGAGCCCTCATCCGCCCCGACTCCGGGTGGGTGGCTGGAAAGCAGCAGCCGGGCACTTAGTGCCGTTCCGGAGCATCCGTTCGCGAACGCACCGCCGGCCTGTCTGCGTCCGGAGTACATCGCCGTGCTGTTGATCGTCGGCACGGGCGGGACTCTTCTCGTATTTTTTTGGTAACCCAAAGTCGTCCCTCACAAAAATATCATGAGCAGCCGCGCTGAAACCGAACACCGCTACGAGAAACTCACCTGGCCGGAAATCAACGACGCCATCGACCTCGGCAAAGTCTGTATCGTGCCCTGTGGTGCCGTGGAGCAGCACGGACCGCATCTGCCGCTGGATGTCGACCTGGTCTGTCCGAACGGCGTCGCCCATGGGACCGGTCGCATGGTGCCAGGCAAAATGCTCGTGCTGCCAATTGTTGCCTACGGCTACACGGGGCACGTCATGGATTTCCCCGGTACGATCAACAATGACTCTGAGCATTTCATCCAACATGTGTTGGATATCACCCGTTCGCTCGCGTACCACGGTTTCAAGAAGATCATCCTCCTCAACGGCCACGGCTCAAACATGCCAAACCTCGATCTCGTGGCCCGCCGCACCAACCTCGAAACCGATGCCGAATGCATCCTTGCCGCGTGGTGGAATCTGTTGACGGTCGACAAGGAGTTCCTCCCCAACTGGCGTGAAAGCAAGTTTCCCGGTGGCTGCGCGCACGCCTGCGAATTGGAAACCTCGATGTACCTGTATCTGGATGGCGACAACGTGCGGAAGGACCAGATCGAGAACGGCGCGATCTCCTTCAACGAAGAGGAGAGCCCGTTTAATTTCGTCGACATGTTTCAACAGGGACCCGGAACGGTCGTGTCATGGACTAGCAGCTATTCTGACAGCGGCGTCCTTGGCGAAGCCAAATTGGCCACCGCCGAAAAAGGCGAGGCCGCCTACAACGAAGCCGTAAAACAACTCGCCCGTCTCGTCACCTGGTTCAAGGATCGCCCGAAGGACGAGCGCAAGGATCATCACCGCAAGCCTCCCACGATGCCGATGCCCTGGCGTCAGAAGCCGATCGGATAGTCAGGGCGCCGGGGGATTGATGGGTACTGGTTTGGGTGGACACCGGATTCTCTTTGTTTCGGATTGGTTTAATCCGTCCCTTCCCCGGTTGATCAAATCCCAGTTCCTCGTGAACTTCGGCCATCACTCCCAGCTCCGAATCGAACGAATCATCCGAGGATGAGAATCCCGGAATTCAAGGGATCAGAAGAAGGCCAAAATCGGTCATCGATTCTCAACGCTTCCGTCTGCGGATATCTGAATTCTCCTCTTCTCGGCCGGCCCTCTTACCGGGCTGATTCTGTCCACCCGGTCACAAATGTTTTTTAAATTTCTGCATAAGAATCCTCACTGGGCGTCGATCATTGGGAAATCACATGTCAGTTGAATCTCCATCTGGGAACGGCCACGAAGCCTTTGTTCGCGCTTTGACGAAGCACGAACGGGTGGTGCGTGGCTATATTCGTGGAGCGGGGATCGCCCGGCCCGAGGATTTGAAGGAAATCGTAAAGGAGGTTTCGCTGACCGTCTGGGAGAAGTTTGATCAGTTGCGGGAGGTGGAGGAATTCCCGAAATGGGCCTGTGTCATCGCGCGATACCGGGTGCTGGAGTTTCGGCGGCAGCGTTATCGGGATCGGTTCGTGTTGAGTGACAAGGTGTTTGATCTGCTCATGGAAGAGGCCCTCGAGGAATCGGCCGAGCATGAAGGTCGCTTGCGGCAGTTGGAGCGCTGCCTGGATTCGCTCCTGCCCGATGACCCGATTCGTCAATGATACTCCACGATATCAAAGCACCCGAACACGGCGTAGTCCTTGCCGTTGTTGGTGATTATTTTCGCAATTCCCGCTTCGCGGAACGTGGCTGCCAGCAGCGTGTCGAGGAGCCGTTTTCTGCCCAATCGATGTTGCCGCAGCCACGCGAAGAAACTCGGCACGGTCTGACCTTCAGGGAACACTCTCACGACTTCGCCGGCATTCCACCAGACTTCCGCGCGGGAAGTCGCATCGCTCACGCTCAGGGGATTCGGCATGCGACGGGCGTCACTGACGATGTGAATGAATTCCGCCAAGGTTTGCGGAGCAACCGCAAACCTTGGCCCTCATCCAGCAGGCCTTGGAGGAGCGTATCGGCCGGCGCGTGAAACGGATGGTCGGTGATTTCGATCGCGACCAGAAAATCGTTATCAATCCCGTGCGTCATCGAGCATTTCTCCCAGCAGATCGGCGGCGGACGAAATGGGTTCAATCACCCCACCGACACTCATAGGACGTCGATCTCGCAGCGTGGTACGCCGCTCGATGTGACGTTGACGATATTCTTCCATTGCCTCACGGATCAGTTCGGACGCTTTCCGATCCGATTTCACCGCGTAGTTCTGAAAGTCTTTGTAAACCGGCTCAGATACATTGAATGTAATGGTTTTCATACATTGAACAATATGTATCAAAAGGATTTCATTAACCACTTTCTCGCACCCAAAATAGGCCATCCTGAGCCGCAGTTTTCATCCGGCGTTTACCCCACGTCAGTTGCCATGGCTGGTTTCAGCTGCGGCAAAGCCCACCGAACGCATGGTGAAGCATTTCGACGGGTGGCGCTCGCAGTTCGGATTCGCCGGAAAACAGGAGACTTTGACCCGACTCTCAGGATTGATGTGCCCGCCGGTGACGCAGTAGCGATCCAGGATTGCCTCGATCGCTGTCACTCCCGACTTCCGATCGTCCGGCATCATCGCGGTTCTGATCGGCTTGGTATCGGACTCCGACAAGGGCGCGCCGACATAGTCGAGGGCTTCGATCACACGGGAGGTTGCGGCGACAAACGGTTGGTAGGCGACCTTGTCGACTTTCGGCAGTTCGGCGGATGAACTGGTGACGAAGAGCAGAAGCGCGAGGAAGGAAACGTGGCGTGCGTTCATGACTGGGAGGGAGAATTGGAATTGGGTGAAGGAATGGTGAGCGGAGAAAGTGTTTTGTCGGTGTCTATTCCACCGTATCAACCCAGCTCGGAAATGATTTCAGCGGTAGTTTTCAGGCGCGCGAATTTGTTCTCCCAGATCTGGAAACAGGCGGTTTGGATGTGATCGTGGATGGTGGCGACGGCGTCGGTGATGGCCGTGACGCGGTAGTTCCGGGTTGAGCTGGAGACGATGGTGCTGTTTACACAGATATCCGTGGTGACGCCCGTGGTCATCAGGTGGGTGATGTTCTGTGAACGCAATGCGAGGTCCAGAGGGGTGCCGTAGAATTTGTCGTAAGTGTGGGCGCGGACGACCAGTTCGGAACTCAATGGCTTGAGCGCATGAATGGTGCGGGCGGATTCCGGTCCGGTGCCGGCGTCCGGACCGATGCGGCAGTTGCTGGAGGGAAAGCCGTACCCGGTCGGTTGACCCTCTTCGGCGTGAAGATGTTCGGGGCCAAAGGGGTTTCCGCGGAGGCAGGGCACGTTGTCGGCATAGACGAACTCGGTGAAGATCACGGGGATCGCCTCTTCTCGGCAGCGGTTGATGAGGCGGGCGATATTCGGAATCAGCTCCCGCCCCTTGGGGACCTCCAAGGAAGCTCCCTTGTCCAAAAAACCGTGCTGCATATCAATGACCAGCAGGGCGCAATGGCCGGGTTCGCAGCGGTGGGATTCGTCGATACGGCGCCGGCGGGCGGCGGGGAGGTCATCGGTGGGCATGGCTTGGATAACAAACGAGGGGTGGGGTTTGCACAAGGGGAAAGGTAGTGGCGTTCGGTGGCGCGCTTGTCTGGAGATTCTGCGTGCTCACGCTCACGGCTACATTCGGGAGTTTGTGGTTTTTCAGGATTCCCGGTATCAAGTCCGCATGCAGGTTGAAAAACTGAAGTATATCATCTGGGCGCAAGACATGAAGCGGGCGGTGGATTTTTACACCCAGACCTTTGACGCCGAGGTGACGCGTCAATCCGACGTGATGGCGGAGCTCATGGTATGTGGTTCTTTCATTGGCGTTCACAGCGGTGGTGAGGGAAAGCGGACCTGGACGGGGATGAGCTTTCAGGTGGCGGATTTGTTTGGCGGCTGCGAGGCGGTGAAAGCCGCCGGCGGGACGGTGCTGAAGGAGCCTGAAGATACCCCGGAAGAACCGGCGCATCTGGCGATGTGCACCGATTCAGAGAACAACGAGATCATGCTCACGAAGAAGCGTGGGTAGTGCACTCACAATTTACTTTGACGATCCGGCGTCGTTTCCCGTCCAATCCCGCGCATGAAATTCTCCGATCGAATCTTTCGGGTGGTCGCGCTGGTGGCCTTGTCGCTCTCCCTCAACGCCCAGGCTGCCGGCAAGGTGAACCCGCTGCGAGTGCTGTTGATCACCGGTGGCTGTTGTCATGACTATGCCGCGCAGAAGGATATCCTGAAGAAGGGGCTGGAGGCACGGGCCCATGTGCGGGTGACGCATGTGCATTCGGCTGATAAGGGCACCTCTCCTCCATTGGCCATTTTCGGCAACCCTGCTTACGCCAAGGGCTTTGATGTGATCATTCACGATGAATGCGCCGCGGCCCAGGCGGACAGAAAGACGGTGGCCGGAGTGTTGGCACCGCATCGAAAAGGTATTCCGGGTGTGAATCTCCATTGTGCCATGCACAGCTATCGCGTCGGAGATCATCGCGCTCCGACCAAGGCGGGGAGTGAGGACAGTGTCTGGTTTGACTATCTCGGTCTGCAGTCCAGCGGCCACGGTCCCAAGGCACCGATCGATCTCAAGTTCACCGCGAAGAATCATCCTATCACCAAGGGGATGAAGAACTGGAGCACGGGCCCCGAGGAACTCTACAACAACGTTCAAATCTTCCCCGGGACGAAGGGATTGATCAGCGGTGTTCAGATGCAGATGCCCCGCAAGCCCAAGAATAAGAACAAGAAGCAGGCCGCGAACGCCCCGAAACGCGTAGCAAAACGCGCTGAAGCGGTCGTTGCCTGGGTGAATGAATACGAGGATACGCGGGTATTCAGCACGACGATCGGACACTACAACGAGACCGTTGCGGATGATCGCTACCTCAATCTCGTGACCCGCGGCCTGCTCTGGGCCTGTGATCGCCTGAACTCGGACTACCTGAAATAGGTTGTCAGTTGTTGACCTGATCAGTCATTCGGTTCGCTGGTAGGGGCGGAAAGGACCGTTCTAAAAGAGTGCCCGGATGCGATTGAAAATTTCCGACAAGATTCGCATAAGCTAATCTGCGCGGATCGCCTCCATTGGCCGAAGCCTGGCCGCACGCCAGATCGGGACGGCCATGGACGCCAGGCACGCAAAGATGACGCCCATCCAAACGATTCCCAGGGAGAGCGCGAACGCCAGTCCGTCGAAGCTGCTACCGGGACTGTCACCGGCGAAGAACACCAGTGCGATCATCACCGCGCAGATTTCGGCCCCACCGATCGCGAGGCCTATTCCCAAGACTTTGATCCACGGCCGCATCACCGCCCGGACGACATTCCAGGTGTTGGCTCCGAGCGCCACGCGGATCCCGATTTCCCGGCGGCGTTGGGCCGTGGTAAACGAAATGATCGAGTAAAGCCCGATGATCGCCGTGACCAGGACAACGCCCCCGAAGGCCTGGGCAGCGAAACAGACCATGTTGCTGACCGAGTCGATGATCCCCATTCGCTCGGAGATGGTCATGATGCGTCCGCGAATGCGTACGTCCGGCGAAAGTTCCCGCACTGCTTCCCGCAGTGCTCGGGCGAACTGATGACTCGCAGCGCCTCTGGCTCCGATCAGCACGGTGGGGCTGGCGACCGGTTTCTGGGCAAAAGGAAGGTAGATCCGGGCAAAGGCGTTCTCCACGGATTCTCCCAACGGCGGCGGGAGCTTCGGCTTGATGTCAGGCACGATTCCGACGATGGCGATTTCAACCTGCGGTTCCCCCTTGCGCTTGTGCAGTTTCAGTACCGCTCCCACCGGATCGTCATTCGGGAAATACTTCCGGACAAAATCCTCGTTCACGACGCACACCCGACGGGAGTCTTCCGTATCCGACCGACTCAGCATGCGGCCGGCCAGCGGCTGCATGCCATACACGTCCAGCAGACCGGGCGAGGCCACTTCCACCTGCGTGGTCTTCTTTTTCTCGGTTGGCTCCCAGCCATCTTTGTCGATGAGCATTACGTCGGCGAACAAACCGAAGTCGGCGGACGACATGGCGACGCCGTCGATTCCCGGAATGGTCTTCAAACGGTCTTCGAGTCGTTGAGTAAACTGATTGATGGCGACCGGCTTGCGCAATCCGGCGTCGTAGCGCAGCTGAAGCTTGGCCGTGAGAACGCTTTCGGGGTTGAACGACATCTTGATCTGGTCGGTCAGTGACAATGAACCCGTCGCCGCGAGTCCGATCCACAGCAGTAGGGCTGAGCAACCGACCTGAAAGGTGAGCAGGTTGCGGGAAAAACGGCCGGCATGAATGCTGTCCTTACTATGCGAATCATCCTTCAACACGGCAAAAGCATCGAGCCGCGACGCCCGCCAAGCGGGAATGAACGCCGAAACCGCGCCGGTGAATACCGCTGCGAAAAGCGCGAACAACACGACTTTGAAATCCAATTTGAAGGTCAACACTCCCGGCAGATCAAAGATCATCAGGTGCCGCGTGATCGCATCGATCCCCAGCTTGGCGATCCCCAGTCCGAGGGTGGCACCGATCAGGGACAGCGTCACACCGTCGATCAGCACCTGGGCCACGACGTGACTGCGCGGAGCCCCCAGGCTGCAACGGGTCGCCAACTCGTGTCCCCGGCGTGCCGTTCGCGCCATGATGACGTGAAACACGTTGGAAGCGCAGAGCAGCAATACGAGGATCGAGGCAAATGTCCCAACGGTCAGGAAAAACAACGGCGCCGCGCTTAGGTATTGTTCCCGCAGGGGAGTCACCTGCAATCGGAACTCGTTCTTCGTTGTCTTCGAATTCGGATACTCCGCGAGGAAGGCCGCCCCCAAAGCTGACAACTCCGCCTGCGCCTGCTCCATTACCACTTCTTCCCGCAGCGTTCCGTAAACATTGATCCATGGAGAATCCTTGCTCGGGAGCGAGGCGAAGTCCCGATAGTCGTCTGGCATCCAGATCTGTTGCGCCTGCGGGAACGCGAAGCCAACCGGCATCACGCCAATGATTCTCCGGGCCTGACCGTTCACCATTGCCACCGATCCCACCGCCGCCGGATCGCGATCGTAGAATTCGTTCCACAGAGAATCGGCGATGACGATCGGGACGAACTCTTCCTGCAGCAGATCACCAGGTGAGAATGTCCGTCCCAACAACGGCAACTCATCGGTCATCTCGAAAAAATTGTCACTGGCCCGCACCCCGTCGACCTGCCGTTCTTCCTCAACGCGACCGGACGGATGAAACGAGAAGGTGGTGCTCAGCACGCCAATCAGCTGCTCCATGGATTTGCTGTCCTGTCGCAATACCGTGTATTCCTGCGTCGTCGGCCCGCGCTTTTGCCGGTCCTTGCCTTCCCAGCGAACGTAGACCTGACGACTGTCAATCTTGCCGCCGGCGTTCAGTTCGAGAAACTTGGTCGACAGGGTGAACAGGATCACCGAGATCCCAATTCCCAGTGCCAGCACGATGATCCCGAGAATGCTCGACTCCGGATAGCGCGTGCATAGCCGGAGCCCAAAACGGAAGTTGCGCAGAAAATCCAACAACACGCGATTGCCCCAGGAATCGCGCGCGTCCTCCTTGTGTTTCTCCACATTGCCGAACTTCATCATCGCCTTGCGCCGAGCCTCTTGGGGCGACATGCCCTCCGAGACGTAGTCCTCGATCATGAACTCGAGATGCTGTTCCAGTTCAGTATCCACCTCGTGGGCGACTTTCCGGCTGCCGAATAGCGCGCGGATGCGATTGAAGACTTCAGAAAAGGCTCTCATGGTATTGATTCAGGCTTTCTTCAGCACCAGGTTCACAGCGGCGGAAACGAGCTCCCAGTTGCTGATCTCTTCATTCAGCTCGGATTCCCCCACCTTCGTCAGGGTGTAGGTCTTGACCGGCTTGCTGGTAACGCCCTCCGTCCATTCCGATTGGATGAACGCCTTCTTCTCCAGCCGATGCAGGGCCGGATAGAGCGAGCCTTGCTGCACACTCAACACGTCGTCGGTGATCTGTTCGATCCGCCGTGCGATCCCGTATCCGTGTTTTGGTCCGGATGACAGGATCCGCAGAATCAGCAGATCCAGAGTCCCCAACAGATTGTCCTTCTTTGTTTGCCTTGCCATAGTAAGATTTCTACATAAGTAGACATCTTACTAACTGGAAGTCAAAAGGAGATTTTTGCCGGGAGGAGGAAGTGGCGAATAGGTCGACGCCGGAATCCGGCTCAGTCGTTCGGATCGACGAGGTTCTTCCAGTCCGGATAAACGGGGCGTTCCTTGGTGGTCTTGTTGCCCTTCTCGGTGTGGGCGGGGGGAGCCTGATCGAGGAATGCCTGGAGTTTTTGGCGGGCAGCTTTTCCGGTCTTGTCGTTGGCCAGATCGTTTTGTTCGCGGAGGTCTTGGGGGACTTCGTAGAAGCGGCCGTCGCGATAGAGTTTGAAACGTTCGGTGCGGGCGAACTGGCCGGGCTGTTTGTTCCAATAGGGTTGGTAGTGACACAGAACCCAGTCGCGGGGATTGCCCTTCTCGCCGTGGAGGCGGGGGAGAAAGCTGCGGCCGTCGATAGGATCCTTTTTGGCGAGCTTGATGCCGGCGGCTTCCGCGAAGGTGGTGTAGAAATCGGTAAATTCGATCAGATCGTTCAAGACGGCTCCTTTGGGTGAGGTGCCGGGCCAGGAGGCGACGAAGGGGACGTGAGTGCCCATGTCGGTCATACCGCCTTTGCCGCCGGTGATGTCCTGTCCCTGCCAGCGCGAGGTGATGGAGGGATGGGTGCCGTTGTCAGCGGTGAACATGATGATGGTGTTCTCAGACAGACCGAGCTGTTTCACTTTGGCCTCGATCCGGCCGACGATCTTGTCGGTATATTGGACCATGGCGACGAAGTTGGCTTTGCGGGCGGCCTGGCCCTTGGGTTGTTTGTTCGCGGCCTGGGTGCGCGGTGCGTCGCCGATGGTGTCAGGCGTGGGGACAAACGGGTCGTGGACGAGGACCATCGGGTAGTAGACGAAGAAGGGTTGCTTCTGATTCTTCTCCATGAAGTTGCAGAGGAAGTCGGTGAGCAGATCGGGGCCATACTTATTGGCGTTTTCCTCGACGGTGACGAATTTGCCATTGTGCTCGAGCGGAGGACTCCAAAAGCGTTCACCGCCGCCGTCCTTCGGCTTCTTGCCGGTGGTGACCTGCCAGAGCATATATTCGTTGAAGCCGGCTTGGTGTGGGCGCGTGTTGTCCTTGTGACCGGGAAGGCTGTTGTAGAGTCCGTTGAGCTGCCACTTGCCGGCGATGGCCGTCTGGTAGCCGGCGGACTGGAGCAGATGGCCGAAGGTCTTTTCCTTGGGTGGCAGGTAACCAAAGTGGGTGTAGTTGCGGAAGTTGTATTTGCCGGTCATCAGTTTCACCCGACTCGGCGTACAGATCGGCGTGGAATAGCAGTGGTCGAAGCGAATGCCTTTCGCGGCCAGCCGATCGATGTTGGGTGTTTTGTAATCCTCGGCACCGTAGCAACTGAATGCCTCCCAACTGACGTCATCCGCCATGATGAGAATGATGTTTGGTTTGTCTCCGATTGGGCGGGCATTGGCGCCGGTCGTGAACAGAGTAATGAGGGCAACCAAGATGAGTCTGTTAAACATCGGGCGCAAGTATCCAGACCCCTCGCGAACTGTCAGGTGTGGAATTGCCGGAGTTCCTTGGCTGGACACGCCCGGGACGGGGGATACGCTTTGGCAACACTATGCAAATTCCCCTGAACGAAACGGACTTTCTCAAACGGGCGCTCGCGGTCTACGGGGACAAGGAGGCGATCGTATGTGGCGCGCGCCGCCTCACCTACAACGAACTCGGTGACCGGACCAATCGGTGGTCCAATGCGATGGCCGGCTTGGGATTGCAGAAAGGGGAACGTGTCGCGCTCCTTTCGCAGAACGATCACCGCCTGATCGAGGCGTTTTTTGGCGCGCCACAGATCGGCGTGATTTCGATGCCGATGAACTTTCGGCTCACGCCGGCGGATTTCGAATACATGCTGAACCATGGCAAGGCGAAGGTTCTGATTGTCGAGCAAGGTTTGGAGGACCAGATCGATGCCATCCGCGACAGACTCAAGACCGTCGAACATTTCATCCTGATCGGGGACGACAGCGGGGAACCTAATCCGCAATGGATTGATTACGAACAGACCTTGGCGGACGCCTCTCCCGCCGCTCCCGCCCCGGTCGAGATTGATGAAAACGAAACCTCGGCGCTGCTCTACACCTCCGGCACGACGGGCAAGCCGAAGGGGGTGATGCTCACCCATCGAAATCTCTACCTGAACGCGATCAACACGTTGATTGAGTTTGGCCTGCGCGATTCCGACCGGTTTGTGCAGGCGACCGCCCAGTTCCACTGCAACGGCTGGGGGATGCCCTACGCCATCACGGCCGTCGGCGGCACGCAGATCATTCTGAAAAAGTTTACTCCGGAAACTGTGTTCGATCTGCTCGAACAGGAGTCTGCCACCGTCGTGTGTCTGGCTCCGACGATGATCACGATGTTGCTCAATGCACCGGGCTCCGCGGATCGGAAAATCCCGCGGAACATTCGCGTGGGGACGGCGGGATCGGCACCGCCGATGGCGGTCATCAGGGAACTGCAGAACCGGTTTGGTTGCGATGTGATCCAGGTTTATGGACTCACGGAGACGTCACCCTTTCTTACGGTCTCCAAACTGAAACCGCAGATGGGGGATTGGTCGGAGGATGAACAATGCCGCGTCAAAACCCGATCCGGCTATCCGATGATCGGTGTCGATGTGCGCGTTGTGGACGGGCAGGGCACCGCCGTGCCGCCGGACGGAATCGCGACCGGTGAGGTGATCGCTCGCGGTAACGTGGTCATGGCCGGATACTGGGAACAGCCGGAAGCGACGAACGCCGCGATCGTTGACGGCTGGTTTCATACCGGTGATGTCGCCACGATCGATGGCGAAGGATACATCGAAGTGGTGGACCGGATGAAGGACGTCATCATCTCTGGTGGAGAGAACATCTCATCGATCGAGGTTGAGGGCATGCTCTACCGGCACGCGGCGGTATTGGAGGCGGGGATCGTCGCCGTACCGGATGAACGCTGGGGGGAGGTGCCGAAGGCGATCGTCGTGCTCAAACAAGATGCCGTGGCGACCGAGGCGGAGTTGATCGATTTCTGTCGCGAACACCTGGCCCATTTCAAATGTCCGAAGTCGGTGGAATTCATCGACGCGCTGCCCCGAACCGCGACCGGGAAAGTGCGCAAGACCGTCCTGCGGGAGAAGTATTGGAAGGAAGTGGAAAAGCGCGTGCAATAACCGCGGTCCGCCGCCCGGGCTTCAATTCAGGCTGTACGGAATCAAGACCTGCTCGTCATCATAGACAAAGGTGACGCCACCGGTGGCAAAATTGGGCACGTCGGCCACCGTCGCCTTTCCTTCCGGAGTCTCGAGGATCGCCTCCATGGCAGCCCGTGATTCGGCATACTATCCGACGATCAGGTAGTAAGGAGGTTTCTCGCCGGTTGCGATCGCCTCGCACTTGCCGATTGTCCAGCCCTTGAGGCCCTGCATCGTTTTGGCAAGTGGGACGTGCTCTTCATGGTAGTAGCGGTCGAATTCTGCCGGGTCTTCGGGATGGCCATACAATACGGTGAGTCGGGTCATGATGTTCCATCAGTTATTGGTGATTGTGTGTGGGCTGTGAAAGACATCTTATGGATTGCAAGCATGAGTATCGCAAGACCGCAGGACGATCAGCCAGCTACGGAGTGGGAATCCCCGTTCACTCTGGAGGCCGCGCGTATCGAGGCTTTTGAACGCGAAGGCTTTGCCAAACTCAAAGGCGTGTTTTCCGCCGACTCATTGGGCGTCTTGCGGCGCGAAGTGATGAAAACCGTTCAGCGAGACGGATCATCAGTCGCCGAACAGAATGAGGACGAGGCGTATCCCAGCGAGGACATGGACCTATATCGCAAGGCGTTCACGCAGGTTTACAATCTGTGGTCGCAGAGTGAATTGATTCGTTCGTTTGTCTCCGGTCGCCTTGCGCAGATTGCCGCCGGACTGCTGGGCGTGTCGGGCGTGCGGATCTATCATGATCAGGCGCTCATCAAGGAACCCGGCGGATCTGCCACGCCATGGCACATGGATCACTACTACTGGCCGTTGGCGACGGCGAAAGTGCTCACCGCGTGGATTCCACTGGTGGAGGTTTCGGCCGCGATGGGCCCTCTCGATTTTGCCGCCGGCAGTCACCGTCTCGATTACGGGCGCGATTTCGAACTGGTGCAACAGGAGGAGTTGATCACCGAAGCCCGTTTGAGCGAGGCCGGATGTGCGGTCGCAAAATCCGGATATCAACCCGGTGAAGTCAGCTTCCACGACGGGTGGTGTTTTCATCGCGCAGGTGCCAATCAGACCGATCAACGTCGCGAAGTGCTGACCGTCATCTACATGGATCAGGAGATGACCCTCCAGCATCCGGCCAATTCGAATCAGGAATACGACCGTGAGAAATGGTGCCCTGGTGTCGCGGTGGGTGAAGTCGTCAGCTCCGAAATCAATCCGATCGTTTTCACGCGATAAACTCCGCCAACTTTCGTTCATGAGTCACTGCCGGAATGCCGGAGTCAGTTGCAAGCAAACCACCATCAACCCCCTGCTGACGTTCCCCGCGAACAGGTCGCAATTCTGTTGAGCTGCAGAACGGGGCTGCTATACGTAAGCCAATATCTCCCATGAAAAAGACAAGCGTATCGAGTGTTCGGCTGATGGTGGCCGGACTGGTGTTTTGCCTTACAACGATCCTGCCGGCCGAAAAGGTACCGGGCACATTTGCCGAGTTGCGGCAGGGCGTGGTTGTGCTGATTGCCAGCGGTGACGCGAAGGCGGGTGAGGTCGCCGGCAAGCTCGCCGCCAGTGGTGACAATCTCGTGCACGTGCTCGCGGGGAGTCCAAAGGAAGCGAGCGCGATCCGATCACAGGTGGCCAAGGCCGGGTTGAAGGGAATTGTCACTGTTGAGGAGTTGCCATTGTCGCCGTTGCCGTATCGCGATCATCTGGTGAACAGCATCGTCGTCATGGATCTGAAGCAGGCCCGGGCGGATGGATTGAAGATGAAGGAGGCGCGGCGTTGCCTGACGGCTTTTGGTCATATGGCCTCCTGCAAGAATGGGAAACTGGATCACGTCGAGGTGATGCCAATTCCGGAAGGGATGGATACCTGGACACATCGTTACTACGGGCCGGATGGCATTCCGGTTTCGCAGGATACGGTCTTCGATCTGCCCCTGGGATTCAAATGGAACGCGGGTCTGCCGATGAACTTCAACGATCCGGAGCAGGCGGCCAATCGTTACTCCTCCACGCGGGCGATGGTGCTGGATGACGGACGTTGCTTCACGTTTTCCACTTCAGTGCACGAGAATCTTGGGGAGGGCTGGAAATCAGAATACGGGAAGGACCAGTATCTTACCTGCCGGGACGCCTTCAACGGCCGGATGCTCTGGCGCAAGCGGATCGGTGACACTTATTACGGCGGCCTCTACATCGAGAATCTGGCACCGCTTATTTCGACCGGTCGGCATCTCTACCTCGCCGGCGAAAATGGCAAGATGCTGAAAATCAGCACCCGCACCGGAGAGACCGTGGCGGAATTGCCGACGAAGTATATTCCCGGATTCATCGCTGCCACCGACGGGATTGTGGTTGCCGCGACCTGGAAGCAGGGCAATAAAGTGGGGTCGGTGGAACGCTACGATCGTCGGCGGATGGATTGGGCCATCAACGCCGGCACTGTTGAGGCCTATGATGATCAGACCGGGAAGCGTCTCTGGAAACAGGACTTGCTGGGAACATCGTTGCTGCTTGCTGAAGGCCGCGTCATCATCGTCAACCGCGACGAACCGGATGCACTGGAATTGAATCATCGGCGGAAGGACAAGGCCGGAACGCTGAAGCATCCGTTGAATCGGGTCATGGCCTTGGATCTGAAATCGGGCAAACGCCTGTGGACCAGCGAGGCTCCGAAGATGGGCCTGTTGCAGCAGACCCTGAATCTGGAAGCCGCCGGTTCCGGTGCCGTGTCCGTCGCGACGGCGAATCGCAGCAAGGTCAATCTTTTGGATGCCGCCACCGGTAAGCCCCTCAGCCTGGAAGAGGCAAAGAAGGTTCATGACAAATTCTTCCGTTACCGGAATCACATCTGTACGCCCGTCTTCAAGGTGAACGGCATCGATCTGTCGAATCGCGGAGGCACGATCACCAAAGGCAAAGAGAAGGTGAAATTCGGTGGTGCCCGATCCGCCTGCCTGACCGGGACGATGCCGGCATACGGCGCGGGTTACATCGCGCAGAACTGGTGCAACTGTTCCCCCGGCCAGATCCCCGGACTCCTTGCCGTTGCTTCGATCGGTCGCATGCCGACGCCGGAGGAGATGGAGGCACCTGCCCAACCGATCACCTATAGCACCTACAGTCCGGGTGAAGACGGCGTCGGCAGAGAATCAAAGTGGTCTTCCTTCCGTGGCAATCCGTCCCGGAGCAGCAGTTCTGACAGCGTGATCGGAAAGGATGTGAAGGAGCTTTGGACCACCAAGGTCACGGCTTCGCGCAAGGACGGAACGGTCAAACGTGATTGGAACGCCTTCCTGAACAGCCGCCTCACCGCGCCGGTCATTTCCGAGGGGCTGACGATCGTCGGCGACATCGACCACAACGAGGTGATCGCCGTGAACCTGATGAACGGCAAGGAAGCCTGGCGCCATACCACCGCCGGTCGCATGGACACCTCGCCGACTTTGCACGAAGGCATTTGCCTGGTCGCCGACCGCACCGGCTATGTCACGGGACTCAAGGTGAAGACCGGCGAAGTGATTTACCGACTGCGGATTGCGCCAGAGGAAAAGCGGATGATGTCCTTTGGGAAACTGGAATCCGTCTGGCCGGTGATCGGCGGAGTTCTGGTCGCCGAGGGGCGGGCCTATGCCACTGCAGGTCGCACTCAGGGTTCGGACGGCGGACTGATCGTGCGCGCCTTCGAACCGGAAACGGGTGAGCCAATCTGGGCGCGCGCCATCCCCCAGTCCGGTAACGGCATCAAGACCGCCAAGGCAAAACGCAACGACGCCCTCATCATGGAAGGCGAATACATCCGTCTCATGGATCACTACTTGGAAGCGGACACCGGCGAATTCGTAATCGCCCCGTCGACCATCCGGATCAATGTCGCCGTCGCTGCAAAAGAGAAGGAATTGGGTCGCAAGGTCGATCGCTTTGAGTTGAGAAAAATCCAGACCGCTGCCCGTCCCGGCCAACAGGTCGACTTGGGCAATGAAGGACTCTACAGCTGGAACTGGACCCGCTTGGGTAACCGCAAATTCCAGGATCTTGCGTTCGATGGCGAGAAGGGCGAAACGATCTCTTGGAACGGATCCAGTATCGGCACCTCACGACAAAACGTCGTGGTCGTGAAGGTCGATGGAAAGAAGAAGGCCGTCCGACTGCCGGAAGGAAGCCAGGGAACTTCGCTCATTCTCTGTGAGAACATGCTTCTGCAAGGCGGCAGCCTGATCGATCAGGGGGATCAGAAAGGTTTTGTCCGGGCCATTGATCTGAAGACCGGTAAGGTCGCGTGGGAGAAGACCTACGCATCTCAGTTGGCCTTCAACGGCTTGGCGGTCGATCGCGGCGAAATTATTGCCTCCTTCAACGACGGATCGGTTGTGAAAATCAAGTAGAACGCCATCCGCTGTGATGAGAAAATCGACAGTCACCAGGTTGGGTGACTTCAATGTGTCGGTGCCGCCGAGTTACACGGTCGTCGAGCACAGGTTTCGACTAAACCGAATCCTCTACGGCATTGCGCGTTTTGTTCATCGGTTTCGAGGAGGTGAGGGGAAGGAATTGCCTCGGATCAAGCTTTGGAAGAGTTACGAGATCGAAATCGGGAATCACTCTCTGACATTGACCTGTCAACATCATGGAGAACCAGAGGACTTGGCTGACGAGATCCTTTCGATGTGCAAAAACAAGATCGAACTTGAGCCTTTTGCGATCGGTGCCTGTAAAGGAGTCAAATGCGGCAGGTATGAGGAACCGTGGACGACCGTGATATGGCGAGTGAAAAAACGGGATTGCATGATCATATTCTGCTTGCAAGGAGACGGGATTCCGCCGGACGAAGTACAACGGGACATTGACCAAATTCTCGAGAGGACGACTTATGTTGGATCTGCCTGAGCGCCGGAGGAGCATACGTTCCATTCCGTGAAAGCTCGATATCGCGAAGGGCTTCCACTACTACGAAAAGATGGCCCCTTGCACAAAGTTGAGACCTGACATCAACAAAAATGCCACAGGACTACTCTCGGATACTCCGCTCCCATCCTCCTGGAGCGAAGTAAGTTGGAACTCTCACTTGGAGCCAATGCTCACAGATGATGACTGACACGAATGTCGCGGAGTCAGCGAACATCTTCGATGGCTTCACAACACCTACTCAGAATCCCGCGCGTTTGGCTCAGCTCGTTACGGTTTGATTTTCTGCAACTCCCTGACTGTCCATGGCAGGGCTCGATCACTTGTTGCTGCCCGAACCTTGGCCACCGACTTCGCATTCACCACGTCCGCAGTGTGGTCCCATTCCCGTCGGATGTAGGTGAGGATGGCGGCGATGTTTTTGTCGGTCAGAGTCGGGTTATTCTTTTGCCCGGGCATGACGAGATTCCATTCGGTGCCCTTGATGACCAAGGGGCCGTAGAGACCGTGAAGAACGATGTTGATCAGTCGTTCCTCGGAGCCGAGCACCCAGGGGGAATCTACCAGCGATGGCGCCATGCTCACCATTCCGCGTCCGTGGATCTGGTGACATGCGATGCAGAGGCCCCGGTACATTTTTCGGCCCAGTTCGAACTGGGCTTGTTCAGCCTTGCTCAGAGGTCGGGCCTGCTCGATGGCGACAGCCTTGGTCGTGTCTCCGGGCCACGTGATGAGTTTTGCGACTTGGGCGGCTGCCCGGACGACTCCGGATGCTTTGTTGGTACGTAACTCGTCGAGCGCGGCCGGCTTTCGGTCGAGCAGCAGGGGGCGCTTCTTTTTGGAAGCCCGCAGCATTCCTTCCAGCAGCGAGGTCTGAATCTCGGCCGGTTTCATTTCGACGATACGGGCCAGCAAGGCGCTGGTGGTTTCCGGTCGGCGGTGGCTGGAAATTACGGTGGCGAGTTCACGCAAAAACAAGCCGCGTCCGCCCAAGGGGCGTTTGCTGAAATCAGGCGTCGCGAGGAGGGCATCGAGAAAGGTCAATTCCCGCCCGGGAACGCCACTGATCACGGCGTGCCGGAAATGGGCGTTCTCAGAGTTGCGCACCAGAATATCCGCCATTGTTTTCAACGCACGCCTATCCTCCCTGACTTCCCCGAGACTAAGCAATGCCTGCAGTTGCACACCCGGATCGGGGTCATTGCCCAGCTTCCGGAGCGTCGCCTGATACGTCGAGTTGCTACCCAAGCTCTCACCGACCCGAATCGCGGCGGCTCTGACTTTGGGATGCGAATCCGTGGTTGCAACGCTCACCGTCTCGAGGTCCACGGCTCCGATACCCTCAAGTGTCCACAGCGCATGCAATCGGCCCAGCGGAGTCCTGGCTCCGGTGGCCAACGTGCGCAGTGGATTCACGGCTGACTTTCCGCCGCGCTCTACGAGCAGGCGTTGCGCGGTGTCCCGTTGCCATCCGTTGGGATGGTCCAGAGTTGCGACGAGTTTCGCGGCGCTGGCATCCGAAAGGTCCGGGACCTGATCCGGCTGCTTGCTCTCATGCACGATCCGGTAAATCCGCCCCAGGCCAGCCGGCCGATCGAGGCCCCGCTCCACGATCTGTTCACGCAGGTAGGTGTTCATGAACAGTTTGTATTCGAGGATCCCCCGGTAGAAGTCGACGATGTGAAGACAGCCGTCCGGACCGGTCGCGGCATGCACCGGCCGGAATCGTTCATCCGTCGAGGCCAAGAACTCGCGCTGCTTCCAGTCCTGATCAGGGGTCAGTTGGTGAGTGGCCACGAGACCGGTGTCCTTTTCAGCGAGCGTGAATCGGCCCACCACATTCCCAGCCGGCTCGGGTACGAAGGCGTTTCCGTAGAACTCCGCCGGATACCGGTCACCCCGATAGATCGTGGGCGAGGTCGCGGCGGTCGTCTTCGCCAGCCGGCCGTCTTTCCGCAACATCCCGACGGTGTGTCCCGCCACCACGCCGGTGTTGAGCCGGATCGTATGCACTTCCTGGTTTCTCACGATGCGTTCATAGACTCCCGCCGGTGAAAGCAGGTTGGGGTGGCGCAGCAGGTAGCGGACGGGAACGAGATCGGCATGCAGCCAGGAGGAATTCACGTTGGCGTAGATGCGCCCGAAATCGTCCTGAGCCACACCCCAGTCTCCGCGATAGGCGTCCGGGGCGGTGATGAGCCGGCCGTCGCGGAACTGAAAACGCTCGGGATGGCGCGCGTTTACCATCCAATTGTCCAATCCTCGCAGCAGTCCGTTTGACGTTCGCGATACCGCGTCGCGTTGTCCGTAACTTTCGGAAACCAAGGTCTTTTTGTCGCAGACGAGATCGCCGTCGGTGTCGCGGCAATACCAGAGTCGGGGCGGTTCGCCGATCAGGACGCCGCCTGCCACCATGGCGATGGCGCGCGGCATGACGAGCCCATCGAGAAAGACGGTTCGACGATCCATGATGCCGTCACCATCCATGTCTTCGAGGACGGCCACCTTGCTGATCGGTTCGTTTTCGTCAGCGCCTTCCGGCGTCCGCATGTAGCCCTGCATTTCCACCACCCACAAACGGCCGGCCGCGTCCCAGGCAATGGTCACCGGATCTTCCACGAGCGGTTCGGCCGCAACCGTTTCGATGCGGAAGCCGGGCGGTAGGCGGAAGGAGTCGATTGCCTCCCGCGGGCTCAGGATCGGTGCGGGGGGCACGGGCATGTCTCGCCAGAAATCCGCCTTCACGTCCGCCCGCAGTTTCCTTTTTTGGAGGAATGACTTGGGCAGCATCTCCTTCACCTTGCCGACGATGATGTCTTCGGACGCCGGATCGAGGCTGGTCGGTTTGTCGTAGGAATCCATCGAGGCGTCGACCTCGTAACCGCCTTCGCCGATGACCCGCGCGGAGGCGATGTAAGCGGGAACTTCGTTGGCATACGCGTTCACCCAGAGTCGCTCCGCCACCAGTTCCCGCTTCAGGCGCAGCGAATAGTCGACGACGACTTAGCCAGCGAGGAATACCATTCCCAGGTCCTCACCAAAGTTCCAGGTCTGCACGGGATACGGCATCGACTTTGGTGGGTTGATGCCGCGCGCCATGCGGGCCTTCAGAATTCCCGCGTAGTAGCGCACCCGTTCGACTTTGCTTTTCAGTCGTTTCTCCAACTCGGCGGCGGTCGGCAGCTTTCCAAATGGAAGCTCGACCAGATCGTAACGACACGTTGGGACATTGGTAAGCGCTTGGGTCTTTCCCTTCAGCAATCGGTCGACCTCCTCCGCGATCTGCCGGCCGTTCTTGTTCACTTCTGGCAACAGTCCGCGCAATCCGGGGTTCTGGTCCGCCCCGCAGCCGATCGCCACCATTCCGATCGCGCCCGGATGCCGTTCCTCGATCATTTTTGCAGCTGCCCCGGCCCAGTCGCCGTGAATACGATTGAAGGCCCCGCCCAAAGTCACGCAATGGCAGGCGTAGCTGACCAGCACCGCCCGCACTTTGCCCTGCGCGTCCTTTGCGAAGAGTGCGGGCAGATCATGATCCACCGGTCTGGGACGGCCCTTGAGACTGTTTGGGCGGCGGCGATTTGCCGCGAACCCCACCTTGCCGGTGGCCGAGCTCAAGTGGGCCGGTTTCCGGGCCGCCAATGCAGCGCGGGTGACCTGCTCGAGTTTTTCCGCCAGCGAAGCCGCATAGCGATCGATCGCCGGCCGGTGGTCTTGGGGAACGGGTGTCCCGAAGATGTTCGGTAGGTTTCCGCTCACAAACGGACCCGTGTGGGTATGGGTGACACACACGGCCAGGCGTTCCCGCGTGATCCCAGCCTTCTCCGTCAGTCGTTGGGCCAGGCCGTCGGTCATGGAACGCGTGATCCCCACCAGCTCCACCGTGATGAGCACGGCCGGTTTCTGGTCGTCCCGCCCGATCGCCAGCGCCTTGGCCCACAGCCGCCCCTCGACCTTGTCCGTCGGCTCGCGCCGCGTCCGATATCCGCTCAGTCGGATCGGTTCTTCCGGGGTGATGTCAATTCTGGCGACGCCGACCTCGATGGCGTAATCCGCGGCCTCGCCACGGTCCATCAGGAAAAACATAGCCACCACAGTGACCACAGTGACCACAGTGACCACAGTGACTCGGAGTCTGAACATGGAAAGCGATGTTAGGGCGCAAGCTAACGAACGCAAGCGGTGGGCCGAGGATCGGGCAATCCTGAAAAGGCTCGGAGCAACATCGTCTGGGCGATGCTGAATACCCAGCAGTTCATCTTTTCCAGGTAGGAGGATTCCTTCGGATCGAGGGTACCATTGAAGGCTCCTGGATTCCCATGTTCCAGTGGGGTTCCTGAAGCGTGCCTCATTGCGGGCTTGTCGGAAGGGGTTCCTTCCCGTATCGAATGCGACTCCATTTTAACCACCCATGACAGACAAAGCTCCCTGGATCACGTATCGCCCCGAACTCAAAGTGCTTGATTGCACGATTCGCGACGGCGGACTCATCAACAATTCCCAATTCACCGACGAACAGGTCAGCGCGGTCTACCAAGCGTGTATCGCGGCCGGCGTGGACTACATGGAGATTGGCTACAAGAACTCGGCCGAGCAGTTCCCGAAGGACAAGTATGGTCCGTGGCGGCATTGCGATGAGGAAGATTTGCGCCGCGTGGTCGGGGATCATTCATCGGAAGAAACCGGTCTGAAACTTTGTGCGATGGCGGACGCCGGTGGCAAGAGCGACTGGAAGAACAAGATCGGACCCGCCCAGGACAGCGTGCTCGATATGATCCGGGTGGCCTGTTACGTGCATCAGATCGAAGAGGCGGCAGAAATGGTTCGGCACTGTCATGCATTGGGTTACGAAACGACCGTCAACATCATGGCGATCTCAATCGTTAACGAAGCCGATATCGATCAGGCCCTGGAGATCGTTGCCGAGTTGCCGACCGAGGCCGTGGTGGTCGTCGACAGCTTTGGGAATCTCTATCGTGAACAGATCGACCATCTGGTGAAAAAATACGCCAAGGCAGTCGAGGGCAAAGGAATCGATGTCGGCATGCACGCCCACAACAATCTTCAACTCGCGTTCGCCAATACCGTCGAGGCCATCATCCTCGGCAGCAATCGCGTGGATGCGACCATGCTCGGTCTCGGCCGCGGCGCGGGGAACTGCCCAATGGAAATTCTCCTCGGCTTTCTGCGTAATCCGAAGTTCAACCTCCGGCCGGTGATCGACTGCATCCAGAACACGATTCTGCCGATCAAGAAGGAGTTCGATTGGGGTCCGTCCATTCCCTACAACCTCACTGGTCAGATGAACCGTCATCCGCGGACAGCGATGGCGTTTCGTGAGGGTGATACTCCGGACGATTACGTGGCGTTCTACGACCAGACGGTTGACGATATTTGAACGGGCACCACGGAGCCGATAAGTCGATTCTTATGGTGCGGCTGATCGAGCGCGATCCAGTGCGCTCTGATAAAATCGGCGTGCCTGTTGGAAACTGGTGATAGCTTTTTTTCGGTAATTTTCGTCGGACCAGATGGCTTCTTTTTCCGCCCATTGAAGCGTGGTATCCAGGCGTCCGACGAGATATCGGGCGCTCTCTGCAATTGCGGGCAGCTGCTTGTTGACGGTCACGTAGATGGGGCTGCTGTGCGCGGCGGTAACGCCGGAATGCCAGCTGTCGGAATTGGGCTGATCGTGTCGGGCACGAAGGGCCACCCAACCGCTTTTGCGGAATTCGATCTCCTTGAGGATTTTGGCGGACTTCTGGTCCTTCGAAAGATTTACGCTTTGGACCACCTCGCCGTTGACGATGAGTTCGAGGAACTTGATGGGGCGCTGGGTGAAACAGCCGGCTTTGATTCGCACTTGAAAAGGTCCCTTCCCGGAGAACTTGAGTTCAGTGCCGATAGGCTGATCGTTGGCAGCGAGGTCGAGGAGGGGGCCGTTGGTGACGAAGGTCTCCTTCCGACGCAGTCCTTTCAGGAAACCCTTGTGGCTCCAGCTGTCCACCTTCACGTAGGTGCGGCAGGATCCACCGACGACGCGGTTGGCTCCCATCTTGTCGGTGCCGCCGATCAATGGCAGGCGCACTCCGCAATTCAGCATGTCGTACCACATATATCCCGCGGCTCGGCGACCGAAGACGGGCACGCTGATGTTGTGACGGGTTCGGTCGTTGCGACTGACGAAGTCGGACCGAAGCCATTCCACGCCGTCCAATTTCTGGAGGGCGGCTCCGACGGCGGAACCGTGTCCCGGCCAGTAGAGATAGTGGGCGTGAAACGCGAGCCCGTCCTGGGCGTGCAGCCGGTCGAAGACTTCCCAATTGAGGGGCTCGTTGGGCAGCGGTGCGAGTTGCGGCAGCTTGCTCGTTCCCGTGAAAGCGCGGATCGGCGTGATCGGCTGGCTCATTCCCATCAGCGTCATGTGCCCTTGGTTGGCGTCGCGAACCTCCTGCGATACGGCGACGATGTGGTCCTTGGTCGAAAGCGGTGAGGCCTTGTCCGTTGGAGGCGTGCGGCGCAGCAATGAATGTCCCGGACCGATGAACATGAGGTTCACATAATCGACGGCTTCCACGGGCATCTGTCGGATTGCGCCAAGGGGTGTCAGGTTGTGGACGTGCGTGTCGGCCGCCATCCAGCCCCGCTCGCGCATGTTGATTCCGCGCTGGAGGGAGAAGGTGCGTTCGAGCGTGGCACCGGCTTTGTCGGAAAGGTTCAGCGCGAAGGTCTTGAGCGGATATTCCAAGCCGTGGGAAATCCGCACTCGAACCTCGTTCCGGTCCGGCAATGCAACTTGGAAGCGGCCTCCCGGAATCATTGCCCAGTTGTAGCCGTCGTTGCTCGTGTCCGGCTCGTAGCTGACGTTGTTCGAGTGCCAACGGATCGTGCTGATATCTTTGTGACCTTCCGGCGGATAATAGATTCCTTCGCCATCGCTGATGTGAACGCGATGGGGCAAAACTTCGCCCGTGTCTGCGTCGATCACGACGGCTTTGAGAATGACCCGTTTTGTCAGCGGAATCTCCGGGACGGAACCGGGTTCCAGCGCTTCCGTCTGGTGGTCGGGTGCTGTGCGGGGTGGAAGCTTCGGACGGCCTGAAGGTCGCTTCGTCCCGGCTTTGGTGGTCGATCGCTCGGGTGTCTGGTGATGAGCCAGCAACGGGCAAGGTTGGCTGATTGCCATCGCCAGCAGCAGGGCGATCAGAAGGTTGTTTCTCCTGTTCATTGGGAATTTGTTTTTTTCGCCGCCTTGGGTGTTGCCTTGACGGCTTGTGACTTCAGGTGATTGTCGATCCGGCGTTTGATAAGATAGAACCGTTCCTCCCCGACGGTTTTACGCAACCCGACCTGGAGTTGATGGTAGTTGGTCAGCAACCGCTGTTGGAGACCGAGGATCTCCTTTTGCAGAACGCCGGCACGTTGGTCATCCAGACGGAAATCCTCGTAGGCCTTGGTCAGTTGCAACTGTTTGGTTTTCAGTTCCGCGCGGACCTTTGCATCGCTGGTCTGGTTTTTGCGAATGAGTTCCTGGATGCGGGTGATCTGCTCGGCGGTGAGAGGCGGCGGTGCGGAGGCGGCACGGAGCGGCAGCGTCGTGGTGATCAGCAAGAGGAGGATCAGATATTTCATGGTGCTTCGGTTTCCAGAGAGTGAAGAACTGCGAGCAGAGCGGATCGATCGTCGGCAATCACCGCCAGGTTGATGACTGGAGGTGGGGCAGCGAGGAACTGCTGATCGGCTGGCAGCAGCCGCGGGATTCCTGCGTCGGTGCTGGTCGGTGGGTTGGGGGTTTCAATGCGCGAGGCCTGCTGTGGGATCGGCTCCGCGGGTTGAAATATCAAGAAGCCGACCACAAGCGCGGCGATGACGCCGGAGCCGATGATTCCGCGGATTGTCTTCCGGCGTCGAACCACCCGGGCGATCACCTGGTTTCCAAGTTCGCCGATCAGTGGCTCGTGTGGAACTCCGGTGGCGATCGCGCGCAGGTCGCGATCTGTTTGGTCATCGTCTGGTTTCATTGTCTTCTTCTGTTTCAAGGACCCGACGGAGTTTCTGCCGGGCGCGGGCGAGCCGCATTTTCAGATTCGCCGAGGGCGTCTCAAGAATCGCGGCGATCTCTTTCAGACCGCGCTCTTCGAAATAGTAGAGATGTACCAGTGCGCGGTCGTCGGTGTTCAAGGTTCGCATTGCCGTTTCGAGCATTGCTGCCGTGGCCTGTCGGTTTTCGTCGGCGACCAGTGCTGCTGAAGGTCCCGGATTAGCTTCGGTCGATTCGTCTTTTTCAACCAGTTCCGACCGACGCCACCAGCGCAGACGGCCACGCTTGAGATCAAGAACTGTTCGCACGGCGATGCGATAGATCCATGATTCGGCGCTCGTGTCGCCGCGCCATTGGCCGGCCTTGCACCAGATCTTGTAAAACGAGTCAACGGCCGCTTCCTCAGCGAGCGAGGTATCCCCGGCCACGTGCAAGGCCAGACCATAGATCCGCTGTTGATAGCGGGCCACCAGCTGTTCCAGCGCCCGCTCGTCGCCGCGCTGACAGTTCCGCAGCAGCTCTGTGTCGTCGTTGTCTGATGCCACTGATCCGGTTGCCACATCTTTCACCGGTAAGGACGCCGCCCGGGAAAGGGTGGTAACCGGGAACGAATTGGCGGAATCGGCTTCGGGCATGGGCGGGACGGATGCGGAAACTACCATTTCACAGATCAATCCGGCGAGGTTCGGTTACCGCGTGCTCGGGACCGGCGTCTATCCTGTGATACCCGGCCGAATTGCCTTTTCGCGACGTTGTC
>JBLFYM010000067.1:0-33645 GCA_047608975.1 Limisphaerales bacterium
TGATCGACAGGACATCCAAGGCGATAGGATCAGTCGAGAACCGCAGCTGATTCAGGACTTTGGAGTAGTGCAACAGGTTGCGCGCCTCGCCCTGATACTGACAGATGAGCGCGTCCACGATCACCAGGGCCAGGCGGTCATAGATTTCCGGCTTGCCGAAGATCTCCGGAATGGCTTCGGTCATGCCCGAACGTCGTGCCTCAAATCGGATGGTGTTGTCAACGGAGCCGAGGGACAGATTGAACAGCGCGCCGGAGACTCCGGCGGTATTGTGGTTCAACAACGGAACTATCGCGATGTGCTTGGTGATGTCCTGCGTGACAAGTCGCGACATGAACGACCGACGACCGACTCCCGGACCTTTTTGACCGAACTCATGGTCGCCCCACACCGGTTTGCCGACGAGCGGCGAGTCATAAGAAACTGCCGGATCCCAGCCGCTGCCGGTGCTGCTTTCCACGCGGACGCCGTACTGTTCTTTCAGATCAAAAAAGCCGGCGCGCCGGAGCGGTCCCAGTTGTTTGTCCCAAACAATGATCTTCCGGGGCGCGATGCCGACCTCAATGAGTTCCTCGATAACCGAGGCCACCACCGCTGGTCGGGTGCCGATGATCTTCCCGGGAGCCGTGAATACCTTGATGCCCACGGTATCGTTCCGAGATAGAATGGAGAGCCACGCCTGCCTGGCTGTTGGCTTGCGGAGCAATGCCGCGACCCCGCCACGAACCATTTTTCTCACCGCCGCCGGCTGCGGACTGAAGGTCTGCATCGCAGCTGGGTCGGTGACGACCACGACCCGCGCGCGCGGCTTTACGACCCGCTCCGCCGAGAGCAGATCGTTGGCATCAAGTGGCTCTCCGACGGCAATGCAAGGCATGGCCATGAGCACCGCAAAGAGACTGATAAATGGTGGGTTTCTTGACACCGAGAGCAGCGAATGGTACCAGCAGCGTTCATGGTGACCATTAAAAAATGGGTGCAGCTGTTGTTGTTGGTATGCCTCGCGGCGTACTCGCAATCCTGTGTGCCCCCGGGTCCCGCCGCGCTGCTGCGGGGCGAGCGCCAGATCAAGGCGGGAGATTTCCCGGGGGCCATCGAATCTCTGACCGAGGCCGTCAAGCTCCTGCCCAATCTGCCGCAGGCCTGGAACCATCTCGGCCTGGCCTATCATCACTCCCAGAAACTGGCGGAAGCCAGCCAGTCCTACCGCAAGGCATTGGATCTGGACTACCGGCTCGCGTCCGCGCGCTTCAATCTCGGATCCCTTCTGCTCGAGTTCAATCAGGCAAGCGCAGCGGCCAATGAATTCGCCACCTACACCGAACTCAAACCGGAACTTCCCGGCGGATGGGTTCGGCGCGGCATTGCGGAATCCCGGGCCCGTCAATGGGAAACCGCCCACACAAGTCTACAACAGGCACTCCGCCTGAATGCCAACCAGCCTGATGTCTGGAACGCCCTGGGTATGATTGAGTTGTATCGGAAGAACGCGATGGGTGCCCAGCATGCCTTCAGACAGAGTCTCACGCAGAAGCGTGACCATGCACCATCCATGTACAACCTCGCGTTGGTTTCTCACTATTATCTCCCCCGTGAGCCGGTGGATCACCGCGAGTTAGCCCTCCAGACGTACCGCGCCTACCTGAGCCTGCCCGAGCGGCCGCTGTTCACGGACACCATCAAGCGGGTCGCCGATCGGCTCGATCGTGAACTGCATCCGCCCGCACCGGAGCCAGAACCTGCCCCAACTCGCACTACGCAGGCTCCGGAACCAAAACCGGTGCCTCCACCGGAGCCCAAACCTGAACCTCCGCCGGCGGTTGCCAAAGCAACTGAGCCGGCCCTGACTGCAAATGCCCCGGTTCAGCTCGTCAAACCGGAACCCGCCCAGGAATTGGAAGCCGTCAAACCCGCGACTGAGTTGAAACCGACGCCGGCCAAAACGCTTGTTCTGCCGGTGGTTGAGAAGGCCGTTCCCAAAGTGGAAAGGGCCGAAACGGTTGTCGAAGTGATCGAACCACAACCAGTCGTCTTCTTACCTGATCCGCCCCGGGGGCCTACCGCCGAGCGGATCGCCATGATCCTCTCCCGTTCCGCTTCAGTGCCGGCTCCAGTCACACCACGCGTGACGCCCCGCCCCGCCCCGACGATCTCAACCCAACCGGTCGCCTCAAAATTTCTTGGCTTGCGCTACTCCTATCTGAATCCGCGCCCGCCCAGCGCGGGCTTCCGCCACAAGGCGATCAGCCATTTTGATGACGGACGTCGATGGCAGCGACTCGCCCGGCACGACGATGCGATCACCGCCTACCGACAGGCCATCAAATGGGACGGAGCGTTCTTTGAGGCCTACCACAATCTCGGCTTGGCCGCCACGAAGGCGAACGACTTCCTCCGCGCCGCGGTCGCGTTTGAAACCGCGCTGGCCCTCAATCCTTCCTCGTCGAAGACCCGATTCCACTTCGCTGATCTCCTGAACAACCGCGGATACCATCTGGACTCCGCAATTGAATTGCAGAAGGTCGTCGCCGAAAGTCCGGATGATGCCAACGCTCATCTGTTGCTCGCGAACATCCACGATCAGAAACTGGGCCAGACCGCCAGCGCAGCTCCTCACTACAAGGAAGTCCTGCGCATCAAACCCAGTCACGCCCAGGGAACGAAGATCCGTTACTGGCTGCGGTCACACTGACCAGTCCCTAAAATCTTCGACCGGGTGCGCGGACACGCACGACTCGGTTGGAGTTCACCACCCGCCTGCAATCACACCCGCCGGACGCTCCGACCGGGCAACCCACTTGCGTTCGCCCGCAACCCCCTTCAGCCTCGCCGCAATTACCTTATGAAATTCTCTCTGATCAAGGCTGTTGGGGTTGCCGCGCTGATGTTTGCGGCAACCGGTTTTGCGAAGGATGACCGTCCCAACATCATCTTCGCCATTGCCGATGATTGGGGATGGCCACACGCCGGCGCGTATGGGAATGACGAAGTCATCCAGACGCCTACTTTCGACCGCTTGGCAAAGGAAGGGATACTCTTCGAGCAGGCTTACATCTCCTCGCCTTCCTGCACCCCTTCGAGGAACGCGATTCTGACCGGACAATACCACTGGCGACTCGGTTGGGGCGGAAATCTCTGGAGCATGCTGGACACGAAGCACCGCACCTACCCGCAGCTCCTGGAAGAGGCCGGATACTTCACCGGACATTGGCGCAAATCTTGGGGGCCTGGAAAACTGGACAACTGGGACAAACACCCGGCAGGAAACCTATCCGGCGATTTTGAGAAATTCCTCAAGGCACGACCGCAAGACAAACCCTTCTGTTTCTGGTTGGGTGCCAGCGATCCGCATCGTCCGTACAAAGCTGGCACAGGCAAGGCCCGGGGGATGGATCTCGGAAAAATCAAACTCTTCGAACATTACCCGGACAGCGAAATGATCCGAAGCGATGTGGCCGACTACTACTACGAAGTGGAACGATTTGATGGCGACGTCGGCCGCGCGCTGGCTTTGCTGGAAGAGGAAGGTCTCAGCGAGAACACCATCATCGTCATGACCGGTGATCACGGCATGCCCTTCCCACGGTGCAAGAGCAACCTCTACGACTCCGGTGCCCGCGTTCCCATGGCGGTTCGTTGGCCCAAAGTCATCAGGTCCGGCCGGGTGGTGACGGATTTTGTGAGCACCACCGATCTGGCTCCGACATTCTTGAATGCCGCGGGTGTTGATGTTCCGGCAGCCATGACGGGCCGCAGCTGGATGGAGATCTTCAGATCCTCGGCATCGGGTCGAATTGAAAAGAAACGCAGCTATGTCCTCACCGGCAAGGAGCGTCACGTTGCCGCGCAAGAGGCCCCCGATGGCGGCGGCACTCCCATGCGAGCGATTCGCAACGACGACTTCCTGCTCATTCGAAACTACCGCACCGATCGCTGGCCCTCCGGAACACCGAACTGGCAAAACGCATTCCTCCCGGGCACGTGGCTTGGAGATTGCGACAACGGCCCGGCAAAAACCTACATCGTGAACAATCGGGAGAAGGACGCGGAACATCGCCTGAAGTACGACCTCTCCTTTGGTAAGCGGCCGGAGTTCGAACTCTACGATATGAAGCAGGATCCGGGTCAGATCACGAACGTGGCCGGCAAGCCGGAATACGCCAACATCGTGAAACGGCTGACCCGTCAGCTGACCGCTGATCTGAAAGCCACCGGAGATCCGCGCGTGCTGGGTCGCGGACAGGAAGTGTTCGACGACACCAAATATCTCGGTGGAGGCCCAACGCATCCCGATGCGCCGAAGAAAAAGCGCAAGCCACGCAACCGGAAATAATCGGGAAGACGCCCGCCAAGCGACGCCGTACCCCAGCAGGCAGGACAACTCCTCGTCCACGTTCTCGGAATCGGGAAGCGTCTGTGCGATGGCACTTTTCACCTGGTCACCAACTGATCGACCAGTCGGGCTGGAGCAGGCCCGACGATGCAGTTCCTAACAGCCCGCTATTCGTCCGTCAGTGCCTTGTGGGCATCGAGCATGCGCCGAGCTTCTTTGGCTGAGACCCGGGCTACCGGGAGCTGAAATCCGAGGGTGTCGCCGTTGGGTTTGAATCCGGAGCCATCCACATCCACATAGATGGGATTATGATAGGCCACGGGTTTGCTACTCGACTGCCGGCTCGTTCCAAAACCGGTCTTCAGGTCGAAGTTTTCACCGATGGCAACCACGATCAGATGGGAATCCTCACTCAGCGGTACGTTCACCTCGCGTTCGAATTTGACCACTCCGTTTCCGAACCAACTGGCATGGGAGACGCGGGTGAAGTTCAACGATTTGGGCTGACGGCCGTTCACCAGAATCTGCACCCGATCGATGTCAATCCAGTCGGTGCACTGAATCTTGATCTGCAGGTTGATCGAACCGTCGGCACGGGTCGTTCCGCCCGGCATGGTTCCGTCGTCGGCCTTTACCTGAAGAAACGGGCCGCTGGTCAGGACCGAACGTCCGGCCTTCGCGTGCCGTGAGTTTTCCTTCCAATCGATCTCTGCCGGTCGATCTGATTTGCTCGGCACATACGTCCGCCAGCCGCCGACACCATTGCCATACACCCGGTGCGCGTCGCAGACCGCGACGGCGGCGGGCGTAAATCCCTGGTTCAGCAGTTGCAGCCACATGAATTGGCGCAGCGTATAGACCCGCTCCTGAGTGCGGTAAACGCTCACCCGATAGGGCACGCCATCAAGAATGGAAGACGGACCGAAGTTCTCCGTTTCCAAGCCATCGATCAGCTCGGGAAATCCGAGAAAGCCACCATCGGCGCGTCCGTCGGCATTGCGATCGGTAAAGTTGTAGACCATGTCCGGATGATTGATCTGGATCCAACGCGCCGGTTCACCGTCCTGCCAGTTCCGCAGGTTCACTGCGTTGAGGCGTGGATCGCGTTCGTGAACGGGTGCGCCACCGTCTTGCTGGGTGGGCTCCGGTTTCAGCGGAAAGGTATTGAAGTGCGTGCCACTGCCCGTGAGTTCCAATCCGGGCACGGTGTAAATTTCCTTCTCCAGGCCGAGGCGCTTGATGTGCGGGGTCCAATCGTAGATGCGGTTGTGTTCGGTCGTGGGCGCAAATTCGATGTGCTCCGCAGCGAGGCTGATCAGCCGATCGTCAGTGCCGCAGACATTGTCCCCGCTGGGCGTGGAGTGATTGTGATAATCCGTGCTGACCCAGCCGGTGGTATCGACCAAACGCCTGAGCGCCCCGGTGACTTTCACGCTCGCCCCTTCGGCCAACCGAATCTTCTGGCGCAGGTGGGAGAACTCGATGCCGTGCGTGACGACGATCTCGTATTCGCCCGGATCGAGTTGCACGCGAAACTGTCCTTTCTCGGAAAAATACTGGTCCAAGCAGCCATGCGCCCGCCAGTCCGGACCGAGGTTCGGATTCTTCGTGCCATTGATTCCGATGAACTGCGCCTTGCAGGGAATGCCTGCTCCGGCGCTGTTGCGAATATCGAACTCAACTCCCGCTGCGGGGCCGAATTGGGCGTCTGCCCGGTTGTTTGATCCTGCTCGACTCAGGGCGAGTGAAGCGGTTTTCGAGGAACCGCGGCCGATGTCCGTGGCGGTCCAGGAATAGGTTCCCAAGGGTAGCTGAATATCAAAATTCCCCTGCGCATCAGGATAGGCAGTCACCGATGCACCGCCTTGTTTAAACTCCACCTTTCCAGTCGCGATGCCTTTGCCGGCAGTATCTTTGAGGCGGCCGGGAACCCGCGCCGTCTTCACACCCTGAAACGCAGCCACCAATCCCACCGCGGCTGCCGGTGAACGACCAATGGCGATGAATCGGGCGAAGTGAACTTCCTTTCCAGGTTCGACCGTTACGGAACTTTTCGGCTGTTCAAATCCCTCCTTGCTAAACCAACCGTAAGCATAGGCCGCCTTGTCCGCCGGATCGATGGCATCGGCATACGTGATGCCGGCGAACTTCGAAGTCTTGTCGAAGCGCGTCCACCGATCCGCCACCGATCCCTTCGCCGCCGCCTTGCCTTCATTGCGGTAGGTGGTCACCACGAGCAGACCCTGCCAATCGTCACGCAATCGATACTCGTGTCGTTTGTAGAGCCCCTTGTTCATGGCCGCCGTGACGACGGTTTCGATCACCGCTTCGCCGGCGCTGCCATCCTTCAGCACGCGCACGTAGGAGACCGGGCCCTGTTGGCCTGACGGCGTGAAGATCACGAGTTGATCGTTGTTCTCTCCGCGAAGCGTGAGGTCGTAGAGATTCCCGGGCGTCATGCCGTTGGCGCCGTAAAAGGTGCTCATGTTGGCGCGCCGCAAATGTTTGTTCGCGGAGATCACAGCTTCGACCCGGTTGTTCCGTAGTACGAAGTCGCCGAGAATTCCGTCGGCTTCCTTGCCGCCGGGCAGGTCCGTCAGATTGTCCGGGCCGATTTCAAATGCCTCCGGACCGGCGATAACCGAATGGGTAGCGAGTAGGCCCAAGACAACGAGGGTAAGGATAGGGAGCTTCATAGAGTGGATCGGGAACCGTTATACGACTGCGCACTGACTTGGGGAATTCACATTTGGCCTGAGATCGGACCGATCGGTCGGATCTCGGAGTCATCAGTTCACTTCGGCCTGGTACTTTATGGCGATCGCTGCCAGGCGATCCACGACATCCGGATGGGCTTTCGCGTGGTTCTTCGCCTCGGTGACGTCTTGCCCTAGATCGGTGAGAAAACCCTTCTTGTCCGCCGGTGTCAGCGCGGTGGCGGCATCCGGCTTCACATTTTCGCGGGCATTCGCGTACAGCTTCCAATCGCCTTCGCGCACGACCCACTGGGCGTTCTTGCCCCTGCCCAGTTGCCAGTAGTAATTGTCGTGCGGAGTCTTGGTCTTGGCCTTCCGGATCACGTTCACGATCGATGAGCCGTCCAGTTTGTGACCCTTTGGTTTCTTGCTGCCGGTGAGTTCGGCAAAGGTCGGCCACCAATCGGTGCCGACCACAAATTGATCGCGAACTTCACCCTTTGGAAACCCGGCCGGCCAGGAGACGACCGAAGGAACGCGGATGCCGCCCTCGAAAAGATTGCCCTTGTGACCACGATACACTCCCGCGCTGCCGCCCCCGCCAAAAGTCCGTTCCTCCACCGAATGACCGTGGTCGGATTGAAACAGCACGATCGTATTTTCCCGCAGCTTCAGATCTTCGAGATGATCCAGAACGTGGCCGATCAGTTCATCGGTTGAGGAGACGAAGGTCGCGTACTTGTCGCGGGGGTGCGGGAGGTCTCGGTATTTTTTTCGCCACTTGTCCGTGCCCTGCAAGGGGTAGTGAGGCCAGTTGATCGCCCAGTAGATGAAGAAGGGTTTGGTCTTGTTCCGGGAGATGAAGCCCTTGGCTTCGTCCACCATCATGTCGCCAAAGTATTCCCCGTCATGCCAGACTTCCTTCCCTTGCCGCCAGAGATCGTGGCGATTCGGCCCCACCCAATAGAAGAAGTGCGAGTAGTTGTCGATGCAGCCGCCCATGTGGCCGAAGCTGTAGTCGAAGCCCTGTCCGTTTGGCATGGTTTCCGGGGTGTAACCCAGATGCCATTTGCCTATATGCCCGGTCGCGTACCCGTTCTCTCGGAGCAGTTCCGCCATCGTGATCTGCTCTGTGGGCATGCCGGCGACGCCCTTCTGCGACGAGACATTTCCGGGCACGCCAGCCCGTGGTGGAATCCGTCCCGTGAGCAATCCCGCCCGGGAAGCCGAGCAGATCGCGGAAGGGGAATACATCTGGGTGAAGCGCACGCCGGTTGCTGCCAGGCGATCGATGTTGGGAGTGAAGAGATCCTTGGCTCCGTAGCAGTTCGCATCCACCGAACCCTGATCGTCCGTGTAGATGACGATCACGTTTGGCCGTTTTGCGGCGGAAGCAGAAACAGTCAAGCCGACGAGGCAGAGCCCGGACCACAGTTTTGAGAATTGCATGCGCAGAATCTGAGAGGAGGACGGGAAAGCTGACAATGACTAAATGCTCCGCACCCGAACAACGTGTGTAATTAAAAGTGGGGGTGGAGACTGAGGAGTCAGAGTAGAGCGTCGGAATTACAAAACCGCCAAGCCTCAACCGCACACCCGAACAAGGCTGCACAACGAACGGCGTTCCGCAGATCCGGGTTGTTCCTTCCCCGAGCTTGCCAAAGTCAGCCAATCGGGAACAATCCAACCCGCGACGAAGACCACCGCCTGAATCTGGTGAAGGCAGGCGGGAACGTCGCGACCCGCTTTAGGTAGTTGGCATCCGGCCGATGGACATTCTTTTCCTGAACAATCTGTATCCGCCCCACGTGGTCTCGCCGAGCGACCTGCGAGTGGAAGTCGTGGCAAACGCCTTGGCAGCGCGGGGGCACAAGATTCATGTGGTCACCTCCAAGCATGGTCTGGGGCGCGAGTTTGGTGATCGGAACATTGACCGAAGGCTTCGCCTGAATGGCGTGTTTGATCATCCGGTCGTCGAGAATTTCGGCGAAATCAAACAGCATGAGTTGCACAACAATGCCGTCTTGCTAAAGGCGATCGAGGAATTTGAGCCCGACGTCATCTACGTCTGGAGTCTTAACGGTCTGGGAAAATCTTTAATGTTACAGATCGCCAAATCCGGCGTTCCGTATGTCATGGATGTCGCTGATCGCTGGATCACGAACGAGCTTTCCAACGATCCCTGGTTGGTCTGGTGGAACCGCGATGCGGTGAGCTTTGGTCACAAACTCAAGCGCTTCGCCGCCACGATGACCGGTCAGCGCGGCCGTCTGCAAAAGGCCGCGCCCACGATGGTCTACAAGGGCAAACGTCCGGTGCGTGGTCTGTTCGAGCCCGATAAAACGGCGAAAGCCAGCCTGAACGCGAAGTACGCCGTGTGCTTTCCGCGGATTCATTTCTGCAGCGAAGCGCTGCACGCCTCCACGTCACGCGCCGGATTCAACGTCGACCACGGCGAGGTGATCCCGCAGGGCATCCCGGCAGAAATATTTCATGGTGAGGTGAATTCGGCGGACACCGATCCGACCACCTTTGTGATGGCCTCCAAGTTGACTGAGGGCTGCGGCGCCGAGACCGTAATGAACGCTCTGCAGCTGGTTCGTCAGCAGGGCGCGGACTGCACCCTCGATATCGTGGGCAGTGGCGATTCCGATTACATTTCCAAGCTACGCAATCTGGTACTGACCGAAAAACTTCCCGTTGATTTCAAGCCGCTGACCAATCCGGCCAAGCAGCTCCCGAATGTGTATCGCGGCTACGATGCGTTCATCTACGCTTCGATCTACGATGAAGGCTGGGTCTCCGCACCGTTGGAAGCGATGGCGTGTGGTACGCCCGTGATCGTCTCGGACATTCTTACCTGCCACGGCTTCTATCAGGCCAATCAGAACTGCCAGATCTTTTCCTCCGGCGATGCCGAGCAACTCGCTGAGCAGATGTTGCATTACCATCAGAATGCGGAATGGCGGGCCGGGATCGCGACTACCGCCCAAGCGGACGTGCTGGCCAATTTCGACATCAATCGCATGGTGACAACGATCGATACCTTTCTCCAACAGACGATCGACTATTGGAAGGACTACGAGGAAGCCACCGTGGCGATGCAGTAGGTTCGTTTTGCGCCGGCAAGCAGCTGGCATCTGGAAACACGAAAGCCCGGCTGGCGAACCAACCGGGCTTTCGTGTAAGAACAGATCAGGTCTTCAGTCGTCAGATCCTGACATGAAGATCCGCAGAACGTACCACAGCATCAAGGCGACACTGGAGAACAGTTCCAACGAGGCGGCCACATACCGGTCCTCAGGATAGTGATGCAGCACGTTCGAAGTGCTGTAGAGGATCGAGGCGCCCGCGAGACCGACCATGGCGACGGAGAAGAAATTCCCCAGGTTCCAATTGAAGAAAAAAGCTCCCACAACGGCGATCAATGCGATGGCAAAGCCCCACTTGATCAGCCCGCCCAGGAACGAGAAATCCTTTCCTGTCATGAACACAATTGCAGTCAGAACCCCAAAACCGACAAAGGTGACTGCGGCAGCCTTGGAGATCGCCCCCGGCACGAAATGTTCGGCCATGTAGAGCATCGGGACAAAGATGATCGCCTCCATGACAATGAACCCTCCGAGGGCCATGTATTGGGCAGCCTTCGAAAGTGATCGGTGAGCGATGGACGAGGCAATCCATGAAACCGCCATGAAGGCGATCATCACCAACATGAAGTTGCCACCGACGGCCTTGGCGATGGGTGCGGCCAAGCCGGTCTTAAATAATGCGATCTCAAGGCCGGCGAACGCAAAAATCGCGGCGGTGAGATGACCGTAGGTGCGGTTGATAAACCGTGAACGGGAAGTGGCATCGAGCTTGATGACCGCAGCCCCTTGTGAAATGTATTGACTCATATTGCTTGTAGAATTTGTTCCCTTTCTTCGAAAACAAGGTTAGGCCCGGCGTTCAACCTGTCAATCTGAACCTTGATGGATCGCGACATCCAATCGCTGTTTCCACGCAACGTTTGAACGGGCATCACTCGCTCACCCGCCTCCGCGTCACGCTACGGCGGGGCAGGCTGCTCGCCGCCACTGGTCTGCTATTTGTCTGAATGGGAGGTCACTTCCCAGCCAGTGCCGGATTTCTTCAGCTCAAAGCTCCACGTGACCTTCAGGTTGTAGACTTCGTCGGCCTGGGCCAGAGAGGCGGATGCCTTGGCGGTCTCGCCGTCGATCTTCAACTCCTTCACTTCAGCGACTTTCATCTCCATCGATTGTTTTTCGAGATACGCGGTGATCGCGGTGGCAACCGGGGCGGCATCTGCAGCCGAGGGCGCAGAACTACCGCCACCACAGGCCGCCATCGAAAAAATCAGGATCGCACCGGCAAACATCACCAAGGCTCGAGGGAGGGACTTTATCGTCAGGAACATGACGCGACCTTAGATCGAAGCATAAACGGCACGCAACCTTTGGCCTGCTCTCGTCGGCGGTTACGATGTGATACTTATCTGATCGCAAAGCGGTTGGAGTTCGCGCCCACACGCTGAAGCGTGAACTCCAACTGGCATCTGGCTCGCAGCACGTTCCTACAATCACGTCCCGCCTGCTGCGAGTTGAGCGGGAATCGACTCGTTCGGTGCTATGTCTTCGGTATTCTGACTGAGCATGATTGATGTCGACGCGATCGGGAATCCGACCACGAAAGAGCTGGCCGCGCTAAACCGCGAGCTGGGATTCCAACCGATCGAAAATCATACACCTCGCTCGCTCTCCGTCGCGCAGATCACGCACTACAACGAACGCGGCTACCTCATGCCGTTCGCGGGGCTGGCGGAGGAGGAACTCCAAGATCTGCGCGGCTGCTTTGATCGCATTCTGAAGGAAGCCCTTGATCGCGGCGATTCGAGTTACTCGATCAACACTGCCCATCTTCGCTTCGGTAAGATCTACGATCTGATGGCACATCCTGCGATCATGGCACCCGTGCGGGATCTTTTGGGTGACGATGTGATCGGCTGGGGAGCGCACTTTTTCTGCAAGCTGCCTCGCGATGGCAAACGCGTGCCTTGGCATCAGGACTGTATCTACTGGCCGCTGACGCCAACCACGACCGTGACCGTGTGGCTGGCGATCGACGATGCCACACCCGAAAACGCCAACATGCGGTTCATCCCGCGTTCACATCTGCACGGCCCCATTGAATTCGACACTACGAATTCGGATGACGACGTGCTGAATCTTTCGGTCAATGACGCCACGAGTCACGGTGATGCGCCCGTGGATGTTTCGCTACCAGCCGGTCAGTTTTCCCTCCATTCGGATCTGCTGCTGCACGGATCCGAAGCCAACGAATCTGACCGGCGTCGGAGCGGTCTCACCCTGCGTTACGCAGCCGCCGACGTCCGGGCGCACCACGGTTGGCATCAGAAGGGGATCATCGTCAACGGCCAGGACCGGGACAAACATTGGCAAAACGCACCCCGGCCGGAGGATTAAAAACGAAATTCTCACGGATTCTGGCGCTTCGTGTATAGAATCGCCAAAGGCGAACATGAACCTGAGCAAGACTTTTTCAATCGGTGGCGAACTGACGGTGAATCGTATCGGATTCGGCACGATGCGCCTGACCGGTCAACCCGGGAACTTTGGGCAGTATGCAAATTGGGAAGACGGCAAGGCGCTGCTGCGACATGCCGTCGATTGTGGCGAGCAGTTCTTTGACTCTGCCTTCGCCTATGGGCCGGAGTGGGCGGACAAGATCATCGGCGAGGCACTGCACCCTTACCGACCTGGCGTTCTGATCGCCACCAAAGGCGGCGTCGACAAGCCGGCGCCGGGAAAAATAGTCGTGAATGGGTCTCCAGCGACCTTGACCCGGCAGATCGATCTCGCGCTGGAGAAATGAATTGTCCGTCCAAATACAAACGCTTCTGGCTCGGCTGTCGCTGGTGCGGGCGGGGCCTTCGGATCGCGGGTTTGTTGGTCTTGCTCCTGGTGACGATCGGGTTCGTCTGGTTCAACCAGATCGGGTTGCCTGACTTCGCAAAAACGATCATCCAGGAGAAGCTGAAGGAGCGGGGTTTGGAAGTTCAGTTCCAGCGGATATACTGGAAATGGTTCAAGGGAATCGTCACCGAGGATCTTACCGTCGGGCCTGCTCTAGGCAAGATCGGCCCCTCGATTTTCATTCAGTCAGCCGACGTGGATCTCGATCTCAACGCGCTTCGGCGCATGGAACTCCAGATCAAATCGATTGAGCTTTTTCGAGGATCCGGACGGTGGGAGATCAGCAAGACCAACGAACCGCCCAAACAACTTGGGATTCAAAATCTGTTCACCTATATCCGCTTCCTCCCGGATGACCAGTGGGAGCTCGCCCGCTTCAGTGCGGAGATCCAAGGCGTGCGTTTTCAGGTCTCCGGACTCATCACCAACGCGTCACTGCTCCAACCGCAACGGACCGTCAGCCGCAAACCCAAGAGCGCGCAACGGCGTCGCCGGAATCTGGAGAAGGTGGAGCGACAGATTTACGACGCCCTGCTCAAATTCGAAGAGTTTCAGTTTGTGTCCCCACCGGAGATCAGCGTCGAACTGCAAGCCGACGCCCGGGAGCGGGGCGAGGTGGATGCCCGGATCAAAGGCTGGGCGCGATCGCTCGAATCCCCCTTCGGATCCTGCCGCGATTTCCGACTCAGCGGCGAGATCACCCGGGCTGCCGACACGAATGCTCCGGTCAAGGCCAGCATCACCGCTGAGGCCACGCATGTTCACACCGCAGCCGGGCAGGCGCGCTCGATCAACGCCTTCACCTTCGCGACCCTGAACCCCGCCGGTGACTGGCAGATTCGGTGGAATACCGGCATCGGTGCACCGGTATTTTCCGGTGGCTCCGCAGCACACTTCAAAGTTGAAGGCACTGCCGGTTGCGAGGCGGTGAACACCAATCACATTCGCGCGAACTTTTCACTCACCGCGACCGATCTGCACGCCGGTCAGATTCATGGAGACACGATGAAACTCTCCGCAAGTGTCGAAGGGATTCGTGATCGTCGCCTGATCGAATCGGTGAGCCTGACCGGCAACGCGTTGGCGGTCACAACTCCGTGGGTGGAGGCACGGCAGATCGACTTCCGCACCGAGGTGGTCACCAACCACGTTGCGGTGCCCAGCGCGCCGGGCTGGGAGGGAACAATCTGGGATCGCCTCCGCCAACTGCGTGGTCACGTTCATCTGAACGCTACCGACCTCAAGGATGCGACCGGTCGCCTGACCTCGCTCGAATTCGATGCGGAATGGACGGCTCCAGAATTGAAGCTGCAGACGGTTGAACTGATTTTTCCGGATGCTGAGAAATTCTCCTTCAGCGGCGAATTGAACGCCTCCAATCGGGTCGTGATCGGAACGGCAAACTCCAGCGTTCATCCCGACCGCGTATCCCACCTGCTTTCAGCGAAAGACCGGCGCTATCTCGCGCAATACCGGTTTACGAGTCCGCCGCAGATTGAAGCCGACCTCAAACTGCGATTGGCCGAGTGGACGAACACGACGGCCAAGTGGAAGACAGAAGTCCAGCCGAGCATGGAACTTGCAGCGCAGGTCTCCGCAACCGACGGAGCGTATCGTCAATTGGAGTTTTTGTCTGCGAGCACGGATCTCACGATTACGAACCGCCTGCTGGCGCTTCCCAATCTGTCTATCCAGCGCCGTGACGGCCCGCTGGAGTTGACCTACACGAATGACATGGTCAGCCGAGACTATCAGTTTGGCATCCGGAGCCGGATTGATCCGCGGGCTGTGGGTCCGCTCCTCGGCGAAGGGGAAAGGGATGCACTTGCTCACATCACGCTCAGTGGCACCATGCCGGTGATCAAGGGTGATGTCTGGGGCCGTTGGGGAGATCTGACCCGCACCGGCGTCCGGGCCCGGACCAGCGCGACCAACATCGCCTTTCGCGGACAACGGCTCGACTGGTTACACGCAAATATCGACCTGACGAACCAGATCGTAACCGTGACGGATCTCGCTGCGGGTCGACCGGAAGGCGAACTGCATTGTCCGCGGGTGGTGATCGACATTCCGAAAAGTCGCGTGGCAATCAACAACGCGAGGAGCACCCTGGATTTCATGGTCCTGCCGGAGATCATCGGTCCGGTCACCGCGAAAGCCATCCGGCCCTATACGTTTCGCGCCGCACCGGAAATTTTGATAAACGGTACCGTGGGGACTCATCGGAAAGCCGAGAAAGATTCCAACCTGCACTTCGAATTGAAGGGGCCGCACTTTCATTGGTTCAAGTTCAACCTGGAAAACACCGTGGCCACGCTGCATTGGGTGACGAACCGTCTGTTCGTCACGAACCTGACGGCGGACTTCCATGGCGGACTGTTGGCGGCTGACATGACCTTCGATTTCGATCCCCCGATGGGAAACGATTTCACCTTCGACATCGCGTTCACCAACACCGGGTTCCAATCGCTCATCGCAGATGTCGCGGATGCGTCGAACAAGCTGGGCGGCAAACTCAGCGGTATGATCAGTGTGACCAATGCCAACACCGAGTATTGGGACAGCTGGCAGGGCTACGGCAAGGTCAGCCTCACCAATGGATTGCTCTGGGACATGCCGGTCTTCGGCGTCTTCTCACCCGTCCTCAACGCCGTGATCCCGGGTATCGGCAACAGTCGCGCCAATGAAGCCGCCGGTGAATTCGACATCACCAACAGCATCATCTACACCCGCAACCTGGTCATCAAATCGCCGCCGGCACGTCTCTACTACAACGGAACGGTCGACTTCGACGCGAACATCGCCGCCCGGGTGGAAGCCAAACTCTTCAAGAGCAAATTCCTGGTCGGCCAAATTCTTGATCTGGTGACCTCACCGATCACGCGCATCTTCGAATACAAGGTCACCGGCACACTGGCGAAGCCGGTGAGCATTCCCATCAACATTCCGCCGCGTCTGCTGATGGTCCCCTTCCAGGCCCTCCGCGATATCGTGGAGGCAGCCGGTGGAGTGAAGAAGAAAACGGAGAAAAAGTAGGCAGGGTCTCAGCGGGGCAAGACGCGCCCACACCAAGCCCGCGACGCACATGTGACCGCCGGTCCGGATCCAGTCTTCTTCGCCAAACCCTACAATCCGGCCACCTGCCATCCCTCGCGGTATTCATCCCGGACGAAGCTGCTGGCGACCTCCGAATTCGTGAATTTCAGTGCGTCGGCGTCCCATCGCAATTTCATCCCCGGCGTGCGAATGGCGCATGTTCCCAAAAGGACGGCTTCGGTCATTCTGGCGCCGTGTCCGAAATGGGAGAGTGGCGACTTGCCGCCGTTTTCACCACGGACCGCATTGGCGAAGTCCAGGTGATGACGTTCGGCTCCGGGAATGATTTCCACCGCATCCTTCTGCAAAGAACCATCGACGTAGAGCGTTGGAATCGTGCTCCCGCCATGTGGTGAGACCAGGGTGCCTTTGGTTCCAATGACAATACTCCCGCTCTTGGGAACATTCGGCACTCCTCCAACCGCCTTCGCCACATGAGCAGGCGCTTGCTGCCCGCCATCATGCCAGGTGACGTTAAACTTCTTTCCTCCGCTCACTTTGGAGCCGGGGAACTCCCAGGTGACTCTTACGTCCGTCGGCCAGCTTTCAGCATTTGCCGGGCCCTTACCAAGTGACTCGACCGTGAGCGGTGACCCCGGTTGCAAACCGAGGAACCAGGGGTGAAAAATATGGCAGCCCATATCGCCCAGATTCCCGCAGCCATAGTTGAGGCGGCTTCGCCACGCAAACGGATGAAAATGGTCCGCCATGAAAGGTCTCATCGGACTGCCACCAATCCAAAGATCCCAGTCCAAGCCCTTCGGTTTGGGTGCTCCGGAATCGACCAACGCCGCCATCGAGCCCCACGACTTGTCCTGCAGACAATGGATCTCTTTGACAGTTCCAACGAGACGGTTTCGCAAGGCATGAACCACGGTTTGATTGGCGGTGTGCTGGGAACGTTGGTTTCCCATCTGGGTGATGATTCCGTTCTGCTCCGCAAACAGCCTCAAAGCTCTCGCCTCGAACACCGTGCGGGTCAGCGGCTTTTCGCAGTAGACATTCAGCCCGGCCTGCATGGCGGTCATTGCCATCGGGGCGTGCATGTGATCGGGAGTACTGACGATCACGGCGTCAAGTCCGGCGGCTTCCTTTTCCAATAGCACGCGCCAATCCTTATATATTTTCGTATTGGGAGACTGTTCGTTTACGAAGTCAAGACGACCGCTGTCCACCTCCGCCACGGCGACCATCGTGGTATTGGGAACCGTGGCCATGCCGGCGATATTTCTCCGGGCCCGACCGTGGGCACCGAGGCAGGCGAAGCGCAGATCCTTTGACGGCGCGGCTCCACTCGCCGTACTGCTCCAACCCACATAGGGAGCTGTCGCGGCCATTCCAGCCATGGCAGATGAGTTCCGCAGGAAGTTTCGACGGCTGATCCGAAGCGGGGCGGTGGTCTCTTTCATGTTTCAAAGGCTGCTGGCTACCAATATGTGTGGCAAGCAATTTGGAGAAGGGACTGGCCTGTTTGGAACAAATGCTCGGCCACAGATGCGTTTACCAATTCGAATCAGGTCCCGGTTCACGGCCCTCCTTGGCCTTCTTTGCACATTCGTTGTTTCAAGCCAACGCGGCGAAGCCGCCTAACGATGGAACGGAGGCCAATCCGGCTCACCAGTCGGACGTCAAAAGAATGCCGGCGCAGATGGAATCATGGCGGAAGCGATTGAAAGACCTGTATCCGCTGAGCATAGAAAACCCCGAACCCAAAATACCCAACTACGCCCCCAGCAGGCGGGTTTTGGATCGGTGGCAACCCAAATGGATTCGCGACAAGTATTTCGGCGGCAGCGACACGCCCAATCACGGCAAAAAATAATCTCTGCCCTGATACTGTCGTGGATCAAGAGACGGCGGGGCGTTCTTCAGTTCCGGAGAACACTGCCCAATTCAGGACACTGAAGAGTCGCCGGTCAGGCAAGCGGTTCCAGCTTCTTCTCAACCGGCTCTTTCGCGAGGTGAACGTAGCTGGGAAGTCCGCCCTTTTCAGCGACCTTAAGGTCACCCTCGATCAGCGGCTTGGCGAATTCGATGAACTTTTCGTTCGGCAACCAGCCATCCTCGGAAATCCAGTCACGCGGAATGCAGTGTTCGACGTTGGCGATCTCATTGAGCGGATGCAGCCCGGTCGACCATTCGTAAGGAGCGTTGCTGGTGCGCTTGATCGTGACCATGAATCCGCTCTTGCCTTCCATTGCGGCCTTCACGGCAGCTTCTCCGGTGGCGACGGCTTCAGTGACATCCTGCCCGGAGGCATGATGTGCGGCGGAGCGTTGGGCGTAGCCCAGCTTGACTGTGCGGGTCTTGAGATTGACTTCCTTCTCGACGAGGTCCTTCAGTGATTCTGCGGCACCGGAAAGGACCGCGTGACCAAAGGCATCCGTCTTGGTCTTGTCAGCGCCGAGTTCGTCCCCGTTTTCGTCCTTCAAACCTTCGCCGACGACGACGATGCAGAATTTGTTTTCGGCAACCTGCTTCTTCACCTCTTCGAGAAAGGCATCTTTTCGGAAAGCGATTTCGGGAAGGAGAATGATGTGGGGTGCTCCGAGCTTGTCGCTCTTCGCCAAGACAGTTCCGGCGGCGATCCAACCGGCCGCGCGCCCCATCACTTCGATGATGCAGCAGGAACCGGCATCCGTGGCCATGCTGCTGACATCCAAGGCGACTTCCATGACGGTGGTCGCGTTATACTTGATGACGGAACCGTAGCCGGGCGTGTGATCCGTGAACGGGAGATCGTTGTCGATCGTCTTGGGCACGCCGATGACGCGCATGTCCCACCCGCGACGCTTGGCCTCTTCGTGAACCTTGCTCGAGGTGTCCTGCGAATCGTTGCCGCCGGCATAGAAAAAGTAACGGATGTTGTGCGCCTGAAAGACCTCGAACAGACGGTCCATGTCCTTGGCTGCCTGCGCGGCGTCTTTGGTGGCGTCAATCTTGTAGCGGCAGGTTCCCAGCGCTGCGGCCGGGGTGTGCTTCAAACCTTCGATGGCTGACTGCTTCTCATCCTGCAGATCGATCAGTTCTTCGCGAAGAATTCCGTAGATCCCATTGAGGCCGCCGTAGATTTCATCGACGACGTTCATGTGACGTCCCGCTTCGAGGATGACCCCGGCGACGCTCGCGTTGATGACAGCGGTCGGGCCGCCAGATTGTGCGACCAATAAATTTCCTACAAGTTCAGCCATAAATTTTCTTTAAAGAGGTGTTTCACACCCACTGGTTACCTGATCCTTCCGAAAAGGGGCTGCCACAATGCCAATGGCCTATGGGGCTGTCAAAGGCGAAGTGGAGAAACTATCCGGCCGTTCTCAGCACGGTCTTTTTGGGGGTAAAGCACGGTCGGACGGCCTCGTCAGAGGCGAGCGTGGAGTTCAATTTATGGCCGGCAATTCTTCGGTGGCAGTTTGATCGCAATGAATTAAACTTTGTTCCAGCTGATCAAACAACGACCGATGGATTTGAACTCAATTAATCGCCGCCGAATGCTCCGGGGAATGGGAGCAGCGATCGCGTTGCCCGCCCTGGATATCTTCCGACCGGGTGCCTTGGCTGCTGCCCCACGCGCGGCAACCACTGCCAGCGGCGCGCCGTTGCGCATGGCGTACCTCTATTTTCCGAACGGTGCCATCATGGATTCGTGGCGGCCGAGTGGTGAAGGCACGAACTTTCGCCTCAACGGGACGATGGAGTCGCTGAAGCCATTCCAGAAGCAGCTCCAGGTGATGACCGGCTTTGAGCACAAGAACGGCTGGGCCGGACCCGATGGCGCCGGTGATCACGCCCGTGCCCATGCCACCATTTTGACCGGTGCCCGCGCGCGCAAAACCGCTGGCGCAAACATCCGTCTCGGAGTGTCAGTTGATCAGGTTGCCGCGCAGGCGGTTGGCGGTGAGACCCGGCTCTCCTCGTTGGAGCTTTCGACCGACAGCGTCCGCAAAACCGGCAACTGTGATTCCGGTTATTCCTGCGCCTATCAGTTCAACCTGGCCTGGCGCAACGAAGTCACCCCCATGGCCCCGGAACACAATCCGCGACTCGCCTTCGAACGTCTGTTCGGATCCGGAAACGCCGCCGAGCGCGGGAAGAACCTTCAGGCCCGCACTGCTCAAAAGCGCTCCATCCTGGATTTCGTGATGAGCGATGCGAAATCGCTGCACAACCAGCTTGGCCGCAACGACCAACAGAAACTGGATGAGTACCTCACGGGCGTCCGCGAGCTTGAAAAGCGGATCGAGAAGACGGAACAATTTGGTCAGGCTCCCATGCCGGAGATGGCCGCTCCCGCCGGAGTGCCCGAGAGCTTCGGCGAGCACATCCGTTTGATGATCGATCTTGTTGTGCTCGCCTTCGAAACCGACACCACCCGGATCGCCACCTTCGCGCTGTCCCACGATGGCAGCAACCGTCGCTTCCCTGAAGTCGGTGTCTCGGAAGCCCATCATGGCCTTTCCCACCATCGACGGGACGCCTACAAGATGCGCCAGATTGCCAAGATCGACCGGTTCTATGCCGACCAGTTTGGGTATTACCTGAAAAAGATGGCTGCCGTGAAAGATGTGGACGGCAAGAGCCTGTTGGACAATTCGATGACGGTATATGCCAGCGGTCTTTCCGATGCCAACAGTCATGCCCACAACGATCTGCCCGTGATCCTTGCCGGCAATGCGGGCGGTGCCCTCAGCGCGGGACGCCATATCAAGTATCGTCGCGACACCCCCATGAGCAACCTCTACGTCAGCATGTTGAACACCATGGGCGTCCCGGCCAAAAGCTTCGGTGATTCAACCGATCCCTTGCGTGACATCTGATTCAATCTGAAGTGCCCGGATTCGCCCGCCGTGTCGGATTGGAATTTGGGTTTTGAAAGTTGATGGCGGATTGAATTTTGGAGCTTGGAGTTTTTCCCGCCACCAACATTGACTCACCGGCGCAATTGCGCTTCTTTCGTTTCCCGTCGTTAACTGATTCGCATATGAACCTCCGCATCACTCTCCTCCTGCTGGTCGGCGCCCTGAGCACCCCGGCGCAGCAACTCAAGGTCATCGAGAAATTTCTCCCCAACGGGATGAAGGTTCTCATGGTGGAACGCCATGACGCACCGACGATCGCCGGTGGCTGGGTTGCCCATGTCGGCAGTGCCAACGAACGTCCCGGCATGACCGGGATCGCCCATCTGTTCGAGCACATGCTGTTCAAGGGCACGCCGGTGCTTGGCACCAAGGATTATGGGAAGGATCTGGAGATCATCAATCAACAGGAAGAGGTGCGCGAGGCGATGCGGCGCGAGCAGTCTCGTCTGCGGGTGAAGTTCCGACGCGGCGAAATCGGCGATCCCACCAAGCTCGAGAATCAGTCTCCGAAGTATCTGGAGCTGGACAAGCAGTTTAAGAAGCTCGTTGAAGAGCAGCGCAAGATCCTGGTGAAGAATGAATTCGACCGGGTTTACACCAGCGGCGGCGCTTCAATGATGAACGCCTACACCAGCACGGACATGACCGCGTATTTCATCACCGTGCCGGCGAACAAGATGGAGCTTTGGATGTGGATGGAATCGGAACGCATTCTCCAACCGGTGTTCCGCGAGTTCTATGCCGAACGCGATGTGGTGTTCGAAGAACGTCGCATGCGGACGGAATCCTCCCCGCTGGGCCGGCTCAACGAATCCTTTTGGGCCATGTTCTGGGAATCCCATCCCTACAGCTGGCCGACCGTCGGTTGGCCGTCTGACATTCCCGCGATCAGCAAAGCCCAGGCGGATGAGTTTTATGCGACCTACTACGCGCCGGACAATCTCACCCTGATCCTCGTCGGAGATTTCAAATGGCAGAAATGCTTTCAGCTCATCACCCGATACTTCTCCCGAATCCCCAAAGGTGCGAAGGCCGCGCCCGAGGTGGTGACAACTGAGATCCGGCAGGTCGGCGAAAAACGACTCTACGGCGAAGCCGAAGCGAACTCCCAGGTGGACATGATGTTCCACACCCCGGCCTTTGGTCATCCGGACTCGTATGCGCTACGCGTTCTCGCACAGCTTCTTTCGACCCGCACCGGACGGCTTTACAAGAAGCTGATCGATGTGAAAGACAAGGTGGCCACGGACACCTTCGCCGCGAATTACACCCTCAAGTATGGCGGTGTCTTCACGACCGGCGGGGAAGCTGCGGAAGGCAATAAACCTGAGGATGTCGAACAGGGCGTGCTCACCGAGCTCGAGCGACTGAAGAACGAGCCCGTGCCGGATCGTGAATTGCAGAAGGTGAAGAACAACTTCGCCGCCTCGGAATACCGCAAGCTCGCCCACAGCCACGCCATTCTCCAGCAGTTGATGCGTTACGAAGGCTCCGGACGCTGGCAGGAATTTAACGAAGCCGGTCCGCGTATTCAGGCGGTGACTCCGGCGGACATCCAACGCGTTGCCAAGGAATACTTCACCAAGATCAACCGTTCGGTGGCGATCTACACCCGCAAGGAAGGCAGCAAGGCCGGCTCGGATTTTGACGGCCTGACCGCGCAGCAAAAGCCGTTCGTCCGCCAGTTCATGGCCAAGCTGAAGACCCAGACGGATGTGGCCGGCCTCAAGGCTCAGTTGGCCCAGATCTCCGGACAGCTGGAAAAGGCGGACAAGAAGAACCAGCCGATGATGAAGCTCATCCAGGGCAAGATCACGGCCCGCATCAAGGAACTCCAATCCAAGTAATTTCAACGAAGACGAAAGAACATGAAGGCCAACCTCGCACTTCCCCTCGCCGCCCTCGCCATATTCGCGCTGTCAGGAATTCATGCAGTTGCCCAGCCGATCCCTGATCGTCCGGAGAAGCTGAAATATCCGGAACTCAATTTCGATCCGCCCGCTGCGAACGACTACCGCGTGAAGCTGAAGTCCGGCCCCGTCGCCTATCTCGTTCCGGACCGCGAACTCCCGCTCATCAACATCTCCATCACCGTCCGCACCGGTTCTTACCTGGAACCCGCGGATCGCGAAGGACTTGCCGATCTGACCGGCTATCTGCTGGCCCGGGCTGGCACCAGGAGCTGGACGGCAAAGGACCTCGACGAGCACCTCGCCTTCTTCGCCGCGCGCCTCAGCAGTTCCATCGGGAACACCAGCGGCAATGTGAGTCTGAACCTGCTGACCAAGGACCTTGATGAAGGTCTCAAGGTCCTGCGCGAAGTGCTTGCCGCACCCCGTTTCGACGAAGGCAAGACCGCCCTCCGCAAGGATCAGCTCCTCCAGAACATGAAGCAGCGGAATGACAATCCGCGCAGCATCGAACGCCGTGAACGCTATCGCCTCGTTTATGGCGACGACTTCTTCCTGAACCGGCTGGCCACCAAGACCTCCACCGAAGCCATCACCAAGGCGGACATGCAGAAGTTTCATCGGCGCTGGTTCGCCCCGCGGAATTTCATCGTGGCTGCCAACGGAGATTTCGATCCCAAGCAGATGGCTGCCAAGCTGGAAAAACTCTTTGCCAATTGGCCCTTCAAAGGTGAGACCCCACCCCCCATTCCCACCAAATACACCATGGCGAAACCCGGCGTCTACGTGGTGGAGAAGGACATTCCCCAGGGCCGCGTAAACGTCGTCATGCCCGGCATCACCCGCGATGATCCGGACTACTTTGCCTCCCAGATCATGAACGACATCCTGGGGGGCGGCGGCTTCACCAGCCGCATCATGAACCGGGTTCGTTCCGATGAAGGACTCGCCTACTCCGCCAGCAGCGCGTTACCCGGCGGTATCTATTATCCCCAATACTTCATCGCCGGATTTCAGTCCAAGTCCCCCACCGTTGCCTACGCCACCTCCATCGTGATGGAGGAGCTGAAGCGGATCACCGAATCCCGCGTGACGGACGAAGAACTGAAGACCGCCAAGCAATCCTACATCGAGACCTTCCCGCAGGCCTTTGCCACCAAAGGCCAGATCGCCAGTCTGTTCGCCACCGACGAGATGACCGGCCGTTACCGCAAGAACCCGGAATACTGGCGTGACTACCGCGAAAACATCCGCGCCGTAAACGCCTCCGACATCCGTGATGTCGCCAAGCGCCTGATGAAACCCGACCGCGCCATCATCCTCCTGATTGGAAAGAAGGAAGACATTCTCAAAGGACACACCGACCACAAAGTCAAAGTCACCGACCTCTCCAAAGGCAAACTCATCGATGTCCCGCTTCGCGATCCCCTCACCCTGAAGTGATCCGATAGCAGCGGCTTGTGCCATTGGGCACCTGCCTCCGAGGAGCGATGGCCTGGCCACGGATCGGCTGAATGTTCTCGAGCCTTCGCTTGCTCCGGTGGCGTCCTCGGTTTTAGATCACCGGATGAAATTCCACCCTTTTCTCCTCCTGGTTCTTATCGTCGCGGGAGAACTGCATTCGGCCTCGCCGCCGTTCATGTTGTTTCAAGGGGCGGGCGTTCACGATGTCGGTGCGGCCGGCGGTGCGCGCACAGCTTTCTCCTTCATGCGTCTGCCAGACGGGAGTTTTGCGTTCTACGATCGGTATGCGCCGGACAAGGGACCGTTGTCACTGCCAGATGCGAACGGCAGCCGATATCGGTTACTGCCCCATCTGCCGCCTCACGTTCTGGCCAGCGAGACGATCATGGAGAGCCGGGTGTTGCAGAATTCCCAGGTCGTCCTCGCCTCCGACGGCGAGGTCAAGAGCGTCTCGGTCAAGAACGAGCCGCTCGACCGGGAGACCGCCAAGAAGGTCGGCTTGCCGCGTTATCTGAACACCTGGATTCACCGCGCCAGCGAGGAGCGCGACTTCGATCCGTTGATGACTTGGCATGGCTACAACGGCTCGCAGATGGAATACCAGCAGTTGCGCAACGGTCGCCTGCTGGTGCCGCATGGCAGCTTCATTCCGCATGCTCGCGCCGTTCCACCGACCGGGCGGCACGAGACGGTGATCCAGTTTTCTGACGACGGTGGCCGTACGTGGGAGGTCAGCCAAAGCAAACTGGTCGCGCCCTGCTACCCGGGCTTCAACGGCTCCAACGAAGGCGCCTGCGAACCTTCCTTCGAAGAACTCAAGAATGGCCACGTCTGGATGCTCACCCGCACCACCGCCGGCTTCCTCTACGAATCGTTCTCCTCGGACGCGGGCACGACCTGGAAGCCGGCCCGCGCGAGTCGGTTCAATACTTCCACCGGTCCGCCGAACATCATGCGGCACCGCAACGGCTGGCTGGTGATGTGTTGGAACAATTGCGAGATGCCTCCCCGGGCCGACGGGCAGGGGGTCTACGGCGGTCGGGATGCCCTGCACATGGCGGTCTCGGACGACGAGGGAAAAACGTGGCGTGGCTTCCGTGAAATCTATTTGGATCACCGCCGCAATGAGAACCCCGCCAAGTCCGGAGATCGTGGCACGGCCTACCCGCTGGGCGCCTATACGAGCGACGGGCGCATCGTCGTCCTGGCCGGCCAAGGTACAGGCGGACGCAATCCGATTCTCATTGATCCCGCGTGGATCACGGAGACCAACGCCGTCACCGACTTTTCCGATGGCCTGAAACAATGGTCGACCTACACGCATCACGGGCCGGCGAAGCGCTGGTGGCGGGCGCGGGCACCCGGGGCGGTGTTGGCAGAACATCCGGACGACGCCTCTCGCAAGTGCCTGCAGGTCCGCAGGCAGCCGGAGCTTCCCGGCGATGGGGCAACGTGGAATTTCCCCAATGCTTGGAAAGGTTCACTCACCACCCGCGTCATGGTACGCACCGGTTTCAACGGGGCGGATCTCACCCTCAATGATCGGATGTTTGATCCCGCCAACGACCTTGGCGAAGAGTTCTCCGTCTTTCGCATTTCGCTGGCCAAACTGGATCTGCCGCCGAACAAATGGAGCGAGTTGCGCCTGGATTGGAATCTGTCGGAGAAGCGCTGTCAGCTGACCATAGATGGTCGGCGCGTTTCTCAGATGGCATGGCAACATCCCACCTTGAACGGCCTGTCATATGTGCGCTTCAGATCGACCGCCGAAGACCCGGATTCGGTCGGATTACTCGTGGAGAAAGTGACTGTCTCGGTCCTCGATCCCTTCGCACCGTTGGTCACCGCCGACGCACAGCGCACACACGAGAAGCGCTACGTGGAGCGCATCATACCGCGTTGGGATCCGTGAGTTTATCCGATTCCCGCCAGGGGCGATCGGGCTTCTGGCTGCTTTGGCGATTCGAAAAATGACCGCCGTGGGCAAGATGCTTGTACCGAAACAATCAGCGGACCGGTTTATCCCCAAAAGCAGCCGTTCGGATCCTCATTCACGACGGCCAGGAAATCCTCCACCGAATTCCCTTCAATACGTTGACCTTCCCTGACCTTATCCCGCAGATGCAATGGAGGACGGCGCTTGCTCCAAAGGAGACTTTCAATCTGCTCGCCGAATTGGGTGATCTGTTCCAGGGAAAAGGCCATGTCTCGTGACTACTACCGGCGCTCCCGGATGGCGTTCAAGGAAAATGAAGCAGTGGCAAATATCATCGATTTCGTGATCTTTACGACTCGTAGGCTGATACGCCGTAAGAAACGCTTAGGGACAGGTCCTTTATTTACCCTTACTATCCCGCTCAATCCCGCATCTCGTCGATCAGCACATTCATAAAAGGAGCCATTTTCGTTTCACCGGTCCGGGGAAACATCTGGGTGAAACTGGCGCCTTCGTAGAGGATGACTCCATCGAAACCGGGATGGGTTGCGGCGGCGCGAAGTTTATTTCGCAGGGGGGCGAGCCGTGGATCATCGGCTGCGATGGCGGGACCATCCTCGTCGACGAGGATTTCGCGCCAGGGAATTCCGGTATCAAAGCGGACGTTGAAGAACACCGGAATTCCATGCGCATCGGCGAGGTTGGTGATCTGGGGGACCAACTCCATCCCCGTGTCCCGGTGAGCGCCAAAGGGCCATGGAAAGTATTTCAACTCGATGCTGTCGGCGATGCCACCGGAAATCCATTTCTCCCATTCAAAACGAATATTCACGGGGACATTGTTTTTTCGCCAGCCGGGAATGGGACGCAGCATGAGGTGATTGATACTGATCTGCAATGGCACCTCGCGCCGGCTCAAATCCGCCTTCAGCTCGCGGAGAAAACGGGTGAAAAAACTCCCCTGAAGCTCCCGCCACCGAGGATCGGTTTCGTCGGCCGGACTCGCCCCGTGCCGCTCGCGGAAGGCGTCGAGAGCCGGAGGATTGAAACCGAAGAGGGCGCCTTCGGAGGTCCAGCTGCTGTGGTTCGCGACGCGAATGGAAATGCCATCGACCCCGGCATCGACACATCGCGTCAGGATCTCATGGCGCCAGTAATCGCGAACCTCCGGGTAGGCGGGATGCAGCGCACCGACGGTATGGGTATTGTGTCCGCGCGCCACCGCGATGATGCCGTCGCGCAATCCGGCGCCATCGAGAATCCGCGGGAGACTGGAGTTGCCGGCGTCAAAATGAAAAGCGGTCTTCGCGAGCGACAAGCCATAATCCTCGGGCAAGGTCCCGGCCGGGATCGTCGACTGACCATGCCGCAGCATGAAGTAGCTGTGGAGACTTCCTGTCAGCTGGTCGCGCGTCAAGCGGCCCTCATCCACGGTCGCCGGCAGGCCTTTTCCTTCGCGGTCCCCGAGCTCGATGATCCGGTTCTCCAGGTTCCGGAAATCGCCCTTCGGATCTGCCTGCAGAGATTGGATCACCATGAAGCGCGTCGACAAGGGCAGGTCGAGACCGGACAGGGTCAAAACCCGCACCCTTTTGTCCTTTCGAGTTTCGACTTCGTCTCGAAAGTCAAAAGGCCCGTCGTGTGGATGAAAGACCCCGTTCTCCGTTCCCGTAAAGAGTTTCAGATCCTCCCCGCGCAGCCGGGTCGGTTGCTCGTCCTCCTTCACCAGCCTGATCCGGTCAATGGCCCGATCCATCAGGGGATCGAAAGCACGGCGGCGCAGCCGGAAATCGGGATGTTCCCGAACGAAGGGCGCAATCATGGGATGAAATCCACCGATGCTTTCCAGCGCCCCCGACCGATCCGGATCCGGCAGACGAACCTGCGGCGGAAAAGCCGCGCCGGCCCGGCCGGTTTCAAACGGTTTGAAGAGCGCGTAGATCTCCAGGCCCTCCTGATGGGCCGCCTCGACCGCGATCGTCAGCAGATCGGCTTCCCGATCGACGAGAGCGAGGGGCCGCGGCAGAAAGAGATCCTCGGCGTGATGAATCCAGTAGACCCGAGCAATCCCCAGTTCGGCGAAGTGGGCCATTTGTTCTTCGATATTGCTCCGGCCTACCGGTCCTCCGGCCTTTCGAAAGTCATCGTTAAAATCCACCGTGACATGGATCTGACCGGCCGATGCGACCGTCATTGCGGTCGCGGCAATCAGGAGGACGATGGCAGTTGTTCTACGTGTCATTGGCGGGAGGGCCACGATCGGCGACCCGTCGGAGCGTAGAATGGATCGCTCTTGAACCCGCGCCAATATTAATTGGTGAGGATCGGTCCGACCTACTCCACCCCACTTCCCTAAGGTCTATGCAAAACCCATGGTCGATACTTGGGCTCTCGACAAAGAAAAAGGCCTCTACGGGGAATTCTTCCCGCTGGCAATGTCCAAACGTGCGATGAAAAAGTTTAACACCCCGGTCGATCATTCATTCGGCTATACCCCCGACACCGCCTACTTCACCCTCGATGGCATATTCCGTCAGCGCATCGAGAAGGCACCCGAACTGACCCTGAACCATCTCGACGGGATCTCAAACTCTTCGGTGACTAATACTCCAACTTCAACGCCGGCAAGATCCTCTTCTACCTCGAGGGACTCGCCGGATTGAGCTATTCCGTCCCCGACCAGAAACTCACCATCCGCCTAGCCTTGCCCGAGTCCTCGGAGTGGATGGAGATTCGACTGCCCATTGCGACTCAATGGATCAAGATCCGGTAAACCAAGGACGAGGTGCGGGTGAGCGACTGCCCCATTGAATCGCGAATCGAGTAGCGCCGCTACACGAAGCGGTTGCATGATCGAGCACAGCACGAAAAAAGTGAAAAAGGTCGGCCAATTTTTCGGGCGGAGAAAATTAGTCGGTGAACAGGCCCTATGGCATCTCTTGCAACAAAAAAATCCACCCGTCACGAGGAATTCATTTCGCTCTATGTGCGACACGAAGCGGCGGTGTTCTCGTTTGTGCTGACGATTGTCCGGCACTCGGCGGATGCGGAGGATGTGGTGCAGCGGGCCAGCATGACGATGTGGCGTTGCTTCGACAAATTCGAACCGGGGACGAACTTTCGGGCGTGGGCGTTTCAGATCGCGAAGAATGTGGCGCTCAATCACCTCACAAAGGTCAAACGGGATCGTCACATTTTCAGCGAGAAGCTGCTGGTGATGCTGGCAGACCGCGCCGAGGAGCGGTCCGAGGATCTGGATACCCGCCGCCGAGCGCTCGATTTCTGTGTCGAAAAACTTCCCCCCGAGGCTCGTGGAATCGTGGAGGGCTGTTATGCCAGTGGTTCAACGATCCGGTCTTTCGCGGAAGAGACGGGCGAGACGGCCAACAAGATTTACAAACGACTCAACCGGGTGCGGGCCGGTTTGCAGAAATGCGTCGAACGCCAACTGGGCCTTGAGGAGGCGGCGCCATGATTGACGACGAGTTGCGCGACTGGATTGACAAGTCCCTGAATGACACCGCCACGGATGAGGAGTTGCGGGCTTTGGAGGAACGCCTGCTCCGCGACTCCCATGCGCGTGATCACTATCTCAATGCGGTGAATCTCCACGCTTCTTTGAACCGTCGGTTTTCGGTCGCCGTGGATTCCACTTCCGTTGTTCCGATGCCAACCGTCGCCCGGCAATCGTTCGGCACTTGGCTGGCAATCGCCGCCAGCGTGGCCCTGGTCATCGGCGGAAGTTCAGTCCTGTTTTCGAATGCATCGCCCACCGCCGTGATAGCCCATGTCGTGGGTGCCTACGGCGATTCGGGAGAAGCTTACGCCGTCGGCGATTCGGTGAAACCCGGCTCCGTGAATGTCTCTCGCGGATTGGTGAGGCTGGATTTCTCGAATGGCGCGCGAGTCACGATCGAAGGCCCGGCCCAGGTTGAACTGATCAACGAGAAGCGGATTGTTCTCCATCGCGGCGTGGTCACCGCGACCATCCCGGAATCAGCGATCGGTTTCGTGGTCGATACCGCAGCCGCCCATGTAGTTGATCTCGGGACTTCGTTCGGGGTTTCCGTCAGTGATGAGGGACTCACCGATGTCTGTGTCTTCGACGGTGAGGTGGAGGTGAGTTCACCGGAGTCGGGCAATAACAAGGCCCCTCGTCTGGTGAAGGAAGGCGAGGCGATCCGGGTCGCTGAAAATTCGAAGACAATCGATTCCGTGGCCTATGAAACGGCCCGATTCGAAAACGCGTGGCCGGTAAATTCCGGTGTGTTGCAGACCACGGGTTCGATGCGTTTTGTCTCTCCCGGCCCCGACTTTCATCCGGGTAACTTCGCGGACAACGAGCACATCGTGGTGTTCCCGGAACGCCGCGGGTTCGTTGCGGCCGAGGCGATCCGGGTGGACCTGGTCAATCCGGGTGAATATGCGAAGTCGGCCTATATCGAGAAACCGACCCTGGCATCCGGGCGGCGCTTGACGAGTTACCTGCTTCAATTGGACGCCTATCCGGAAGGAAAGAACCCCAATCGTCGACGGAGCGTGCGCGGACAGATCACATTTGCGAAACCGATCGCCGGTGTCATCACGATGAATCGCTTGCTACAGGAGTCAGAACTGGTTTTTGGAAATCCAGGTGTGGACTACCCGACCTCGCGGACGATCGAGGCGCGTCCCGAAGGTGATCAACGCCCGGGATTCGACACCCTGGTGCTGGCGGCCGACCGACGCACCCTCATGATTGAATTGCAGGAGAACCCCGGTCATCTCGATCAGGTTCGCGTGCTGGTGGAAGCTGACTGAATCCTCCTGAAACTTTGTCCCCAAAACGAAATGAAGATACCCCTCCCTTTTGGCCATCCATCGATTTGTTTTCTGCTACTCGTCAGCTTTGCCATTTCAACTGTTGCCGCCGATTTCGACCCGCGCCCGGCAGCCCAAAAGATCGACGTATTCGTTGAGGCGCATTTGCAGAAAGAGCAACTCAAGCCGAAACCCACGATCAACGACGAGACCTTTGTCCGCCGCGTCTACCTCGGGATTATCGGCCGGATCCCGACCATTGCTGAGGCGGACGAGTTTCTGGAATCCGACGATGCCGAAAAACACTCTACCCTCATCCGCCAGCTGTTAAAGAACGACGCCGGCTATACCGCGCATCACTATCAGTTTTGGGCCGACCTCCTCCGCATCCCGAGTACCGTGCACTGGAGCCTTGAATATCAGATGTGGATCAAAGAGCAGATCGCGGCCAATACTCATTATGACGATCTCGTGCGGCAACTCGTGAGCGGTCACGGTCTGGTGTTCGACAATCCGGCGGCAGGCTACTACATCCGGGACACCGGGATGGATCTGGACAACATGTCGAACACGGTGCGCATCTTCCTCGGCACGCGGCTTGAATGCGCCCAATGCCACGACCATCCCTTCGACAAGTGGACGCAGATGGATTACTTCAAAATGGCGGCATTCACTTACGGGTTCGATCACCGCGGCGGCAATCGTCATCGCTCGGGCGTGCACAACGCCCTCAAAGAAGAAGAGAAGGCCGCCTATCACGAAGCGATCGGGATCGAGAAATTCCCCTTGATCAAAAGCGAGGCTGCGATCGACAAATTCCTGTCCAAGCCGAACGCCTCGAAAGTTTTGGAGAGCCATGGTCTGACCAACCTTCAGTTTCGTGAACGCGCGCGCCAGGGAATCGCCGCGCAGACCGCCGTCGAAAAACAAAACGAACCCACCTATGGGTCGATTGGAAAGCTGTACAACATCACCACGTATCTCCAGGTCCGACATCTCCGGGACACCCAGTTACGGCTGCCGCACGACTATCAATACGACGATGCGAAACCGCACGACCCGGTTGCACCGGACACGATGTTTGGCACTGAGCTTGGGCCCAACGCCGATCCTTCGGCCCGGAAGAACGCCTACGCCGAATGGCTTACCGGACCGGACAATCCGCGATTCACCCGCGTGATCGTCAACCGGCTCTGGAAGCGCGCCTTCGGCCACGGGATCTTCGAACCCGTCGACAATCTGACGGACCACACCCCCATCAGTCAGCCCGAGTTGCTTGGGTTTCTGGAGAAACTGATGCGCGAGCTCGACTACGATATTCGCGCCTTCCAAAACGTTCTCTTTCACACGGACCTCTTTCGTCGCGAGATGCACGGTGAGGATCATCTCCCCGGCAGGACCTTTCATTTTCCCGGACCGTTGATGAAACGGATGAGCGCGGAGCAAATCTGGGATTCGATCGGTACGCTGGTGCTGCCCAACATCGACACGCACGCGCCGAATCGTCCCACCGACCTTGAGCGAATGGCCCGGATGCGGGCGATCTATCACAGCCTCAATGGCCGCCCGTTGGAGGAAGTCCTCCCGCGAATGAAGGCAGTGGGCGAATTGCGGCGGAGTCTCCGTGCCGAGCAAAGCGATTACGAAAAACGTATCACCGCGGCGTACGCCTCGGGAGAGAACCAGTGGGCGAAGCAACTGACCGCCGAGCTGAAAGCAAAGGTTCGAAAAGTGGACAATCGCAGTCGGGAGATCGTCTTGGTCGATCTCAAGGACGGCCGCGCCATTGAGTCGGAGCCGGCAATGATGATGGCGAGTCAACCGCCGGCCAAAGCAGCGAAGTCAATCGATCGGATCCGGAAACCGAAACCGCGCAAGGCGCCCGAAGATTTGGACAAGAACGAGCGTCGTCGCTGGGACGATCGCGAGCGGGCCAACCTGAAGCACTTCCGCAAAACCGCGGAGGAAATGGCGCGTGCTGTTGACCTGAAATCGCCCGCTCGCCGCGGGCATTTTTTGCGGGACTTCGGTCAGTCGGATCGCGATGTGATCGAGAACGCGGCGGCGAATGCTTCCGTGCCGCAGGCTCTCTATTTGCTCAACAGCCCGCTGAGTGTCGCGATTCATAACTCGAATTCCGTACTCGGTTCCCAACTCGTTGCCGCCGCCACGCCCGAGGCGAAACTCGATCTGGTCTATCGCTCTATGCTCACCCGCCGCGCGAACGAACACGAAGTCGCGCGAATCCTGACCGACTACAAAAAGCACGGCGACGAGACGATCGAAGATCTCGTCTGGGCCTTGCTCAATTCACCGCAGTTCCTGTTTATCCAATGAAGAAGACCGATTTCAATCGCCGCCGTTTTCTCCAACTCGCCGCTGGGAGCTTTCTGGGCGTCAGCACGAACAAACTGTTCGCCGCTGCCGGCGCCGCGAGTCCGCTGCCACCCCGCAGCGCCCCGGCCAAGCAACTGATCTATCTCTACATGGCCGGGGGAATGAGTCACCTCGACACCTTTGACCTCAAGCCGGGCCATCCGAACCAAGGTTCCACGCGG
>JBLFYM010000068.1:0-33468 GCA_047608975.1 Limisphaerales bacterium
CATGCTCGCCTACGCGCTCGGCCGCTCCCTTGATTTTGGTGACCGGGAAACGATCGAGAAACTCACTAACGAATTCATTGCGGCCGACTTTCGTCTGGGTAAACTGATCTTCGCATTGGCTCAAAGTGAAGCGTTCCAATCAAAATGATTCGTAGCAACCGGACGTGAATCCGCTCAAACCGTTTTGAAACGACACGTATTGGAATAGAAAATGAGCGAACTCACGTTCGCTGCCACAAAACAAATGAAATCTTGGCACCTAAACCGTCGTACCGCGCTCAAAGGCACCGGAGTCGCTCTGGCTCTCCCGTGGCTGGAGGCGATGTCCGTGGCTTCCCCTACCAAGAATGCCAAACCCGCCCGCCGCCTGTGCTCGGTGATGTTTCCCTACGGTGTTGCGATTCCCAAGGACGACCATCCGGAACGTGACTGGGGTTGGTTCCCCACGGGCAGTGGCAAAGACTTCCAGCTCACCAAGGTCCTTCAACCGCTCGCACCATACCAGGATCAGCTTTCAATCTTTGGCGGTCTTTCCCATCCGGATTGTCGCGCCATGAACGGTCACGACACGGGCGATACCTTTCTCACTGGAAGCCGCCTCACTGATGGCGTCTACAAGAACACCGTCTCGCTCGATCAGGTGGCGGCCCATCATCTCGGTCACCTGACCCGTCATCCGTCGCTGACACTTTCCACCGACGGCGGCATCGGTCCGCGCACGCGGTCCACCACACTCTCCTATTCGCTGAAGGGCCAACCGATTCCCGCGCTGTCCGATCCGAAGCAGATTTTCCGACGACTTTTTGGACAGGACGATGCGAGCCGCAGTGATCAGTCCCGGCTGGAGAACACCGGCAGCATTCTGGATCTCGTGCTGGGACAGTCCAAGGACCTGCGCCGTAAACTCGGCCCCGCCGACCACCGCAAGCTCGACGAATTCGAAACTTCCGTCCGTGACGTGGAACTTCGTGTCGAACGCTCCCGTGCTTGGCTGGAGATTCCGCTGCCGAAGGTCGATGCCGGCTCGATCGCCCTGGACGCCGATCCCGAAGGCGTAAAGGATTATATCGCGGCGATTTACGATCTGATGTTTCTCGCGTTCCAGACCGACCTTACGCGCATCGCGAGTTACCAGATCGGGAGCTATGGTCCCACCATCGCCCGCACCTTCCCCGCTGCGCTGGGCCTCGAACCCAACTGGCACAGCCTCGCGCACAAGGCCGGCAAGAAAGGTCAGGCGACCGTCCTCGGGAAGTTCGATCAGTTCCTCGCCCAAAACCTCGCCCGATTCATCGGGCGATTGAGGGACACGCCCGATGGCGACACCGGCCAATCTCTATTAGACACGACCCTCGTGCTCTACGGGAGCACCAACAGCAAGACCCACCTCAATCGCAACTACCCGCTCCTGCTCGCCGGCGGCGGCAAGCTCGGGCTCAAGCACAACCATTACCTGCCCTTCAGCGAGAAGGTGCCGATGAGCAATCTCTTCGTCACCATGCTGCAGGCCATGGGAGTGGAGACGGACAGGTTCGGCGACAGCACGGGCACGCTCAACGGCCTGACCTGAGCGCCCTCACCTCTGCCTTCCCGGTCGCCAGTTCCGATCATGGCCATTGGCTGGAATGAACGGTCACTGCGGGATTGGGTAATTCGTTTTTTTGTCCATGCTTCCCGCATGTCCCTTCCTCGTGTCCGGAATCTGATCGTTGTTCTGTTGTTGGTTCATTCTTCCGCTCTCCCGGCGTTGGAGATTTGTGGCGATGGCCGGGCGCGGCTTCCGATCATCGTGCGGGCCGGTGCTGATGAGCACCTGCGGGAAAGTGCTGCGATTCTCGGGCACCGATTGCAGCAGATTTCCGGAGCCGTTTTCGAAACGAAATCAGATGGAACTCGCGGGATTGTCCTGCGCCTTGCCACCGGCTCACGGGGTTTGCTTGAGCAGGAGAATTATCAAATTCGAACAACGGACCGGCAATTGATCATCACGGGCAATTCGCCCACGGCAGTTCGTCACGCGGTCTGGGATATCCTGAACCGCATCGGTTATCGCCAATTCTTTCCGGGGCCGACCTGGGAGGTGATTCCGGATCGGCCAGGCATCGAACTGGACGTCAACGTCGACGAATCTCCTGATTACCATAACCGCCGCATCTGGTATGGCTACGGACCTTGGGATTACGCGGTGGAGCCTTACAACGACTGGTGCGAAAAGAATCGAACCGCAGCGTTGTTCAAGCTTAACACCGGTCATTCCTACGGACGCATCGTCCGGGACATGCCGGCGGAGTTCGATCAGCACCCGGAATACTTTGCGCTCGTAAAGGGCCAACGCGTTGGGCCGCGCGGCAACGCCAAGTTCTGCGTCAGCAACTCCGGCCTGCGAAGAACAGTCATCGCCTTTGCCCGCAAATATTTCACCGATAAACCAGATGAAGCCTCCATCTCACTCGACCCCAGCGATGGGGGAGGATGGTGCGAGTGCAAGCCCTGCGAGAAACTGGGATCGGTCAGCGATCGCGCCCTCACCCTCGCCAATGACGTGGCGGCTGCCTTCCCTGACAAATTGGTCGGAATGTATGCGTATAGTTTTCACTCCCCGCCTCCCCACATCCGCGCTCAGTCTAACGTCATCATCAGCATCGCCACTGCCTTTATCAAAGGCGGATTGAAGATTGAGGAACTCATCTCTGGCTGGACCGCCAAGGGCGCGACCATCGGCATCCGCGAATACTATTCGGTGAATACCTGGGACCGCGACATGCCGGGCAAAGCTCGCGGCAGTAATCTCGAATACCTCAGCGAAACCATCCCGGCATTCCATGCCGCCGGTGCCCGGTTCATGAGTTCGGAATCCAGCGACAACTGGGGCTGCAACGGTCTTGGTTACCACCTCGCTGCCCGCCTGCTCTGGGATGTTTCCGAATTCGAGAACCGCGAGGCGATCGCCAGCGACTTCTTTGACCTCGCCTTCGAAGACGCCCGCCATCCGATGAAGCAGTTCTACAAACTCATCGGGGGAGCCAACAAGAAGTCCAAGCTCGTGCGCGAAGATCTCATCGCCCGCATGTATCGCCTGCTCGACGCTGCCCGGGCGCTCACCGAAAACCCCGCGGTCCATCGGCGTCTGGAAGATCTCACTCTGTACACCCGCTACGTCGATCTCTTCGATCGGTACACCGCAGCCGAAGGAAACGCCCGCCAGGCCGCCTTCGAGCAGATGATCCGCCACACCTACCGTATGCGCAGAACCATGATGGTCCACGCCAAGGCGATTTATCGCGACGTCGATGCGCGTGATAAAACCGTTGAGATCCCGCCCCAGGCCAAGTGGAACGCCCCCGCACGAAACTCCGCCACCTCCAATCCCTGGAAGAACGAAACCAGGTATTCACCCGGCGAAATCGCACTACTCCTCGATGAAGGCATCGAAAACAGAAACCTCATCGAACTCGATTTCGAACCCGCCGATTTCAGCGCCAACCTTGTTCCCGCCACCCCACTCAAGCTCGCGGTCACGAAACCCGGATCCGCCGAAACCGCCCGCGGCCAACGCCGTTGGTTCACCTACGTCGCTGACTCCACGAAAGACATTAAGCTCACCATCACCGGCGGACTGATCGCGCACTACCGCAATCGCGGAAATGTGAAGGTTCAGCTGTGGCAGATCGGCGGCGCCAGCCGGACCGGAGAACGCGAAACCCTCATTACTGAAAACAACACCGTCCCCCCGGATGGCAAACCGCGAACGATTCACCTGAAGGTTGCCAACCCCGGCCTCCATCGCATCGACCTCAATGACGGCATGGACCTGACGCGCGTCACCTGGCCGGATCACCAACCGATGACCTGGCCCATGAGTCTTGAGTCATTTCCGAAAAAAATGAATGGCCGCTGGAATCTCTACTTTTACGTTCCCAAGGGCACCCAACGTATCGGTCTTTATGCCGCCACGAGTGGCGGTTACCTGGTCGATCCGGAAGGAAACCACACCCTCGACTTCGGGAAATCCAGCGGCCGATTCCTGAGCGCACCCGTTCCTGAGTCCCAAGCCGGCAAACTGTGGTCTCTCGCCCACATCTCCGGTCGCGTCTCTCTTCTGAACGTCCCCCCGTTCCTGGCCGCAGATCCTCAGCAGTTGTTGCTGCCCAGCGAAGTGCTGGAATCTGAATGAAGGGTATTCTCCCAGGACAACTGTGGCGGCGAGCGTGAGCGAGCAGATCTCCCTGACATTTTCCTTACAGCATTGCATTCGTCGTCCGCAGCCGGCTGTGGGATCTTTGGATCAATCGCCAGAACCACATGAACCTTCGCCTCTGCCAAACAGCATCGAGATTTCTGTTCTTATGCCTCTTGCCTGGCTGGATCGGCCCGGCCAAGGCCCAGACCATGGAGGAGGATTTCGCGTGGGCTGCGACCTTGGAGTTCCCCGATGTCAGCGGACTGCCATTCAAGCGGATGGCAGGCAAGGAGCACGGTCCGGGCTACGGTTTCGTGCTGGAGGAAGACGAAAACGAAATCAAGCTGCTCACCTTGGGGTTCAACCCCCGGACTCTTGGAAAAGAGACACTCACGGCCATCTCCGATTTCACGCTGGAGGCCTACACTCGGACGCTGAACAAGATGAGTTCCGACGAGATCCTGAACGCTAGTTCCGACTCATTGCTGCGCCGGTTCAGTGACGGCTGGCCCGTCGAGTTTCCACCTCGGTCGCATACGTTCCTCTGTGCCTGGATATTGCACCGGCAAGGGGCCGCCAAGGTGGCTGCGGAAACGTATCAACGCGCCCGCGATTTCTCGTATGAAGACCGCTTCGAAATCTCAATCCGCCGCCGCGCCGGTCTTACCGAGGAAAGTTTCCGATCAACGCTGGCATTGCAGATCGAGAATACACTCCTCAGCCGGGCGAACCTGGCCTCCGATTGGGCGCAACTGCCCCGCATCAAACTGCTTCCCCCGTACGAGCGCATCCAACGGTGTTTTCCCAACTCGCCGAAAGCAAAGGAGACGAAGGAAAATGTTGCCACGCTGCGGCTCATGATTGCCGAGGACCGACGTCGCCCACCGCTGACCGTTGAGGAGATCAGCCGGTTGCCGATCGAACAGCAGGCTGCGGAGTGGGTGTATCAATTGCGTGAGGCGGTCGGTTCCCGGGGTTCCGGCGGATTCTTACACCTCTCGCATCGTCCGCTGGAAAAGATCGGATACCCCGCGGTCCCGGCTCTGATCAAGGCCTTGGGCGACGAACGTTTCACGCGCGGCGGCGCCCGGATCGGCCACGCTGCCTCCCTGATCCTGCGGAACATCACGCTGGAAGATTTTGGCGTACAAGTTGGACGCGGAACTTCAACAATTGAATGGCTTCGCAAATCTCCCGCCAAGCAGGCCGCCGAGGTGTGGTGGCAGGAGCACTTGGAGATCGGCGAGGCGGCGCAGTTGGTGAAAGGGGTTGAGCGAGGAGACCGGTCCTCCGCCACCAAGGCACACCACCTGATCAGGCGCTTCCCCGAACTGGCGGCCGATGCCATCTGGAAAGGCATGCAGGCCGCCACCAACATCTACGCCCGACCCTGGCTGGTGGAAAAACTGGTCAAACTCCGCAATCCCAAGGCGAAAGCCTACCAATGGCGGGAGATGCGCGAAAGCCCCACGCTCACCTGCCGGGAACTCTGTGCGCAATCGCTGTTCTATCAGGGACATCGCAAAGAAACCATCGCCGCCATGCTGGGCGAATGGCGAAACCGAAATCGCTGGTTGGCGAAGGACTCAGATCACAATCCGAATTTCCCTTCGCTGCTGGAATTCCTGCTTACCTGCGACGACCCGGCGGTGATCCGGGAGATTCACACCGAATACCCCAAGCTCTCGCCCTATCTGCGATCGTTGATCCTCCGACAACTCGCCGTCTACCGCGACGTCATGGGAGCCATGGCCCCCCCTCGATACTCATCACCTTTTCGATCCGCCGTTTTCGATCTGCTGACCAACGGGTTGAAGGACACCGCGATTCGCTGGACCGGGCATTCGTCGCAGTCGCACGACTGGATAATGAGCGATATCGCGATGCGGGCCCTGACCAAATGGCAACCTGATCGATTCAAGCTCCCTGCCATATCGAATACGTTTCTGCGCCGGGAGGAAACACGGCAGCGGTTTTGGAAGCTGGCTCATCAAAAATCTCGGAAACCCGCCGCCCCGTTGGACGACCCGCTGGCACTGGCCAAGTCAGTTCCGCAAACCGGCACACCAGCGAACCGTGTGATAAACGTGATCATGAGCGAGAAGGATCAACCGTCCTCATCTTGGAGCGATCTGGTCAGAACCCTCAAAGACACCAACCTCACCGCTGAGAAGATCGAATCGATCATGCTCAGTTTCATGAACGACAAAAAGACAGCTGACCGTTCGTTCTGCTGGTTGGCGATCCGGCATGAGAACAGACGAGGAATAACTGTGATCGCTGAATCAACCAAGGACCTGGATCAACCGCGCAACCGATGGAAGACCATCCTCGACAACCTGGTCGAACGCGGCCCAAGCCAACTGCTCGATGGTTCCTCCTACGTGGGCGAACCCGGTGCCTGGGCGGAGAACGTCGCCCACAATCGAAGCGCCATTTCAGAAGCCTTGTTGAGTCCGTCCAATGAGGAGATTCGAATCCGCCGCATCATCCTCCGATAGTTGCGGTGATGCCCTCCTTGTGGCGGCGAGCGTGAGCGAGTGGATCTCTCACATAGACCCTTACCGCATGGCATTGATTGAAATCGATATTGAGCCGGCTTTGTCTCACTTCTGAACGTTCCTCCGTGCCTAGCCGCAGATTTATCTTTCGGACGAGGTTGTGGAACCGGAAGGATGATCTCACCCCTCCTCGTTATCTTCCTAAATCGTGGGCGCTGCAAACTTGTGCATGATCATTTCCTTGCGGCCGAGGAAGCAAACTTCATGGCCGCCTGCGGCCGACTCCAGCAGTCTGTCCGGGGACGGACAAAATCAGGGCAATGCCCACCTTTTCAATTCCGCGAGGCGGAGATGTCGACGCTCACCTTCGTTGCACCTGCTGACAGTGGGGCGCTGAACTCGAAGGGATAGGCGTGGTCGCGCAGGGTGCGGGAGCCATGGTTGAAGGTGATTTTCGATTCGGTCTGGCGGACGGAATTCGGCTCCCCTTTGAGGTAGGCGTAGAGCCAGCGGAGAGTGGGGCCAAACGACAGCACCATGGCTTCGGTTTGGTTTGATTGGGTCATTGGCTCAATCGGATCGGTGGCGGCAAGCTGATTCTGAAACGAAACCACAGGGCTGATGCCATCGATGCAAACTGCAGTGATGCCTTTGGCTGTGAGCGCGATGACGCCGACGCCGTTTCGGATGGGAATCGAAGTGTCGGATCTTTTGTTGCCGGTCCACACGCGGGCGTTGAAAGAAGCGTTTGGGTTGCCGAAGTATTTCGGGTTGAGCCTGAAAGTCAGGCGATTGATGGGCCGGTCGCTGGCATTCATGAACGCCAGGCACAGCTTGTCCTTGCCGCGCGCGGCGATGTAGTTCGCCTGGACATTGTCCACGGTCAGCAAGGCCTTGGGTATCCATGGTGTTACCCCTTCGACGTCGTAGAAATTTCCGGGTTGCGCGCCGTAGAGTTTCGATTGCAGGTAGGCGTAGCCTTCGATGAATTCGGTGGGGAAATCGATCGCCCCGTCGGACAGGTCGTAGGCGCGGGACATGAGGTAGTCGATCACGAGATTCACTTGGGGGAGAATGTGATTGAAGTGGATGGAGGTGGTCGGCTTGAGGATGTGGTGGTCGTGCAACGGGAAGTCCGGCTTTTCCTGCGCGGTGCCGAAGCGGGTGTTGAGGTGGTAGCCGGGGAAGTTGGCGTAGCGGCCAATGACGGCGGAGCGGGCGATGTCGCGGAGGAAATCGTCACCGGTGTCGTTGGCGATGCGGAGGAAGAGCGGCGCGTGGGTGGCGATCAGAATGCCCAGTCGCTGCACGGTTCCGTTGCCTTCGCAGAGGAGGCCCTGATCGGATACCCGCCAGGCCGGCACGGTTTCTTTTGGCACGGGCAGAACACCATCCGAAGCCGCGTTGCCGCGTTTGGAGGCGAGGCCGCGGGGATTGACCTCGATGTCGCGATCCGGAACGGACGGGTAGAACCAGACGAATTGCGCGTAGCGCCGGGCGCCCTTGTGCGCGGCGGCCAGATGCCTGGGATCATGGGTTTCGAGATGGAGTTCGTAGAGTTCCTTCCACCACGGGATCATGTATTCGAAGAAGGTCCCATCGCGCGCCTCCTTAAAGTCGATCGGGGCAGCGTCGACGCGGTCGGTGATGTATTTGTCCGCCTTGGTCCGTGCGTCCCGCAACCACTTGGGATCGCCCGTTGCGCGGTAAAGCGAGAGGGATCGCTGCCAGGTCGCGCCTTCGGTGATCCAGTTCATGTTGAGTTTTCGGTCCTCGGCGTAGAGACGTTTGGCCTGTTTGAGAAACACCGGTGATCCGCCTTGCGCGATGCGATGGAGCGCCACGAGCTCGGAGACGGGCATCGCCGGCCCGGTCATGTTCATGCTCGGTTTCTGGCTGTGACTCAGGCCCTGCTCGTCGATGGCGAAGAGGAATTTTTCGCGCGACATCAGGTACTCCATGATCGGGACGGTCTGTTCGTGGAAGAGCCGGGCATTGTCGGTGACCAAGGACACACTGAAGGGATGCAGGCTGCTGACATTCTTCACGGTGCCCTTGGCATCCGGGTAGTAGGACGACTTGTTGGGGGTATCGAAAGCGGCCCACTTGCTCAGTGCGAAGTCGACCATGTTGTCGAGAGTCTGGTTGAGCGTGGTCAGGGTATTCTCGCGCCGGTCGCGAAAGCCGCTGACGTTACGGGCGACATGTTCAAATGTTTCGCTCAACGATTCCGGCAGGGTCACGAGCTGGACGGAAAACTTGTGAACATCGCCCGGTTTGAAGTGGGTCTTCGATCCGGGGAACGGAGCGAAGACCAGAGGCTGCGCCTTGCCTTCGGCATTGCGAACCGTCACGCCGAACTTGCGATTGCGCGAATACGGCATCTCGTACGGGAACTGCCCGGGATCGGCCATCACGCCGCTGGTGCGTGGCTTGTCTGCGCGCTGGACGAGGCAGCCGGGAATGGAGCACTGATCGTCGCCAATGAGAAACGATTGCTCGGGCAGACGTCGGCCGTCCCAGACCTGCGGCTGCCACAAACGCGCGACGTTGGTAAGGTCGAGAGCCGGCGCGCCGGAATAGGCAAAGGTGCAGTAGCCCGCTTCCTTGATCGTCACCTGATAATCGAGACGTGGTTCTGCCTCGCCCTTTGGAAGCGACAGCGTCGCCATCAGATCCAACTGCTCATGCGTGAAGGTCCAGGTGATGCCGGTCTTCCAGTTGGTGATATCCGGCTCACTCAAGGTGATCGTCTTGCCGATCCTGAAGACATCCGCCTGCACCTTGCCGTCCTTGTCCTTCCATGCGGGCAGGTTGTAAACCGGACGCGCCCACTTGAGGTTTGAGGTGGTCGGCTTGTCCGTCGAATGAATCGCCGTGAACTCTGGACGAAAGACTTCGAATCCGCCGCCTTTTGCATTGGCGATATGGAGGGAACCGTCCGGCTGTGGCCAGATCTTGTAGCGTTCATTGCGAAGCGAATTGAGCCCGCGGAAACTGGACACGACCGTAGCCGAAGTATCCTGAGCAGAATTGGAAACGCTTGGGGCGAACGAGAGAAGCAGGGCCGTGAGGACTGAAAGACGAGTGCGAGTCATGGTGCGAAAAATTCCATCCCGGGTTTGCCTTCATTGGCACACCCCAGTCGCACATCGCAGCGATAGAATTCAATCACCAGCGAAGCAACGCTAATAGAGGGAAAACACTCCATCAACAGCATCCTATGTTCAATTCCAAAAAGACGAGTGACGACCAGGGAAAATCGGCCCTAGCAGCGAATGTGAGTCTGCTCATACTTCTGTTTCGGAGCGGAGTTTGAGCGAACTCACGTCCGCTGCTACGCGGAAGGTCGTTCTGCTCAATGGGTCCATTCCTTTCCTCTGCCTCACGTTCATTTGCCCAAATCTCGAATCACCTCGTTGGCGACCCTTTCGCTGTAGGTGTTGATTTTCCAATGACCGGGGCACCATCCCTTCAGGAAACGGTGGAAATCGGTCCAGGCCAAAGGAAACAGTTTCCTCCATTCCGCCTCCACTGCGTTGGTGTCGATCTTTGGCTGGCGATGATTCAAGGCCTGTTTCAGGCAGGTGAAATAGCAATCCAAGAGGGACTTCTCCTGCGACTGGATGGCGCGTTCGTCCAGGCAACTGCCGATGAAATAGGCGACATCCTTCATGCCGCATCCGCCGCCGACATATTGGAAATCGACGGCCGCGACTTTGTCCCCACCGGCGGAGAAACAGAAATTGGCGAGTTTGGCATCGCCATGGACGAAGGTTTGAAAACGTGCTGCGTTCAGTTCTCGGTCGATCCTGGGAGCCGCCGCTTTCAATTGCTGGTCAGCCAGTTTATCCAGTTCGTCGGGGCGGGTTTCGAGATGCCAATAGGTTCCTGTTTTCCAGAGTCCGGTCGGGGTTTCAGCCATGTAGGTGGCGTGAAACTCGGCGAGCCATTCGAGGCAAAGCCCGATGTGAGAGCGGTGAACGCGATCCAATCGCGACGGGTAACCCGCCGCATCCAGATCTTCGAGCACAAGCAGCACATCGGCTTCGTGACGGGAGAACGAGAGGAAGCCGGGGATCCGGCAGGCTTCATCGCAGCGTGAAGCCCACGTTTGGTACCAGCTGGTTTCCACCTGGTAGGAGAAGACCTTGCGTTCGTGCGAGAGATTTGAATTCCAACCGCGTGGATGGGTCTTGCCCTCCGGCATGGTGACATGCTTCACGATCACGGTGTTCTGTCGGCCGCCCGTCAGCGCAATCCGCAGGATCTGGCCATAGCCGCTCCACAGCTCTTGGATGACCGTCTCGACGCTCATCGAGGTGGCCTCGGTCGCGGCGAGGATGACCGATTCGAACGGTTGTCCGAGCGAGTGATTCATGATCGATGTCGGTGGGTCCAAGGATTCGGGAGCGGAACGTGCGCTGAAGATAGCGATTCCAGTTTCCCATCACAACCTTCGGAGGGGTTGGAGCCACGGCAGACGCTTCTAAGCCTACAATAAGCGTAGCAGGTAAGAGTGATCCCAGGCCGCGCTGAGTTGTTTGCCTTTGGTGCCCCGCTTCTTGGTGGTGTCTTGTTTGAGGAGATTCAAGGCCAGTCGGCGCAGCGGGGCCAGGTTTTCGGCCGCGTGATCTTCTTCTGACACCCCATGGCATCCCCGGTCACAATGCCGCCGGACAGTTCAAGCACGCGCAGCAGTTCGGGCACGGCGGTGGCATGGCCATCAATGCCTATCCGCCCGGTGACGGGACCTTTGATTCGACGCCCGACTTGGCCGCGCCGGAATTCGCTGCTGCCAACGTCAAGGGAACCGTCCATGAATTCGGCCACGCCCTTGGCCTGCCGCACATCGGTCCACGCCCCGGACTCAAATTGGGCAACAGCCTGATGGGACCGGTCAATCGCGCCTTCTGGGGCAAGTCAGGCACTGATGACACCCGCGTGTATTTGAGCGAGGTATCTGCTGCCATGTTGTGGCGCCATCCGCTCTTCCAACCGGACGCGACGGCGACGCCGGAGCAACCAGATGACTTGGAAGTAAAAGGCCTGATCGTCATCAGCGGCCAACTCGTGTCCGGTCAGTCCGCACACTCGGCCGTCCTCTTGGATTCGGAACGCGGCCGCTTCGGCGACTACTGGGCTCGCCCGTATTCGTCATCGATCGACCAGCAGGCCGGCAGGTTCAGCATCACGATCGCGGAGCCCTTTCGATCGGGCACCGCCTACCTGTCGTTCAGTTTTAAAAACGGTTTGACCAGCGATGGTGACAAATCTTTTCAACGGGGATCGAAACTTGAGGTGACCTACCAGGGAGAGCCCGGCTCGGGTAAGGACCACTTCGCGATAGCCCACAATCCAGCGTCGGTCATCGGTGGGATTGAAGTGACTTTGCTCCGGCATGCTGTCGTCGGAGACACCGTCCCAGCCGACACGCTTGAAGAAGCGATCGAAATGAAGCCAACGTTCTGCATATTCGTTCAGAAAGAGATCGATCCCGCCGGGATGGGAAACGGCCACCTGGAGCACCCGAACTCTCCGCATCGAGTTCGGAGTTCATTACGGCTTGTAGCTTGAGTTTGGAGGCTTGGTGCTTTCGCCACTCCGACCGCTCAGCCGCACTGGGCACGATGCCGCAACGCGTGATCCACCAGCACCAACGCAGTCATGGCATCCACCATCGGCACCGCACGGGGGAGCACACAGGGATCATGACGACCACGGGCCTTGAGCTTCGTGTTCTTGTGATCTGAATTGATCGTCTCCTGCTCGCGCAACACGGTCGCGGTCGGTTTGAAAGCCACCCGGAAGTAGATTGTCTCCCCGTTGCTGATGCCGCCCTGGACACCGCCGGAACGGTTGGCAGTGGTGTAGACCTTGCCGCGGCGGGCACGAATGGGATCGTTGTGTTCGAGTCCGGTCATCGTCACTCCGCCAAAGCCGGAACCAATGTCGAATCCCTTGCTGGCCGGCAGGCTGAGCATGGCCTTACCCAAATCCGCTTCCAGTCGATCGAAGACAGGTTCTCCCCAGCCAACCGGGACGCCGCGCGCCACGCCGCCGATGACACCGCCGATGGAATTGCCCTCTTTGCGCGTCCGTTCAATCAGGTGGACCATCTTTTCGGCCGCCTTGGTATCGGGGCAGCGCACGATGTTCGATTCCACCTGCTTCAAAGTGACTGTGTTGGGATCCACCTCGACCGCGATCTTTTGGACCTGTTGCACGTAGGACAACACCTCGACCTTGAACTGTTCGCGAAGAATCTTCTTTGCGATTGCTCCCGCAGCCACGCGTCCAATCGTTTCCCGCGCGCTGGTGCGACCGCCACCTGGCCAGGCACGAATGCCGTATTTTTCCTGGTACGTGTAGTCCGCGTGGGAGGGGCGGAACTTGTTCGCCATCTCGGTGTAAGCCTCCGAACGTTGATCGCGATTGTGCACCACCATCGCAATGGGGGTGCCGAGCGTGCGACCTTCAAAGGTTCCCGACAGGATTTCCACGTGATCCGCCTCTTTACGGGGCGTGACGATCTTTGACTGTCCCGGCCGCCGCCGATCGAGCTCCGGCTGGATATCCGCCTCCGTCAGCTCCAGCTGCGGCGGACAGCCATCAACGATGACGCCGACGCCCTTGCCGTGCGATTCGCCGAAGGTCGTGATTCGAAATAGGTGGCCAAAAGTGTTGCCCATCGCCCTAAGAATGTGGGAATTCGCCAGGCAGGTCAAATGGGCGTGAGCCTTTTAGCCCAAAAAAAGGTTCTTCGACACTTACGGTGGAGACGAAGGGATCGTATGCCCAAGGGCCGACAGCGAGAAAAAATTCAAACCTCAAGTCGCAATCTTCAAATAATATCCAAGCGCCAATCTGACATGTCGCCGTAGATCCCCGGGAAAACGGGGTTTTCAACGCGGCTGGCTGGAGCCCGAGGCTTCCAACTGAAGATTGGAGTTTGAGGCTTCTTTGTAGCTTGAATTTTGGTGCTTGGGATTTTCTCAGAGCTTTTCAGCCACTGGAACTCTCGAAGAACTTCAAAAAGGCCTTATGATCGTTATCTGACTGAACGTTCGGGGCGTTGCCCCCGTCCATGTTTGCGGTTAATGATCTCGCAGATTCGGACATGAAACAGCTTACGACGTTCTTCCAGCTCCTCACGCTCGCCCTCGCTTTCAATCTGTCGGCCGCGGCCGCGGATGAAGGCACTTTTCTTTCCAACACCCGGCAGTTGATCTTCGAAGGGAAGCGAAGCGGAGAGGGATACTACTCGGCCGATGGCAACGCGATGGTGTTCCAGAGCGAACGCGAGGCGAACAATCCTTTCTACCAGATCTATTTTCTCGATCTGACCACCGGCGACAGTCATCGCATCTCGCCGGGGCACGGCAAGACGACCTGTGCGTTTCTGCGGCCCGGCACCAAGGAGGTTTTGTTCGGATCAACCCATCATGATGTGGAAGCTCGGGCCAAGCAGACTACGGAGAACGACTTTCGAGCCAGCGGCAAGTCGCGGCGTTACTCGTGGGACTACGATGAGACGATGGACATCTTCGTCTCTCAGCGGGACGGATCTGATTTGCGTCAACTGACCTCGGCCATGGGCTATGACGCGGAAGCCAGTTATTCACCGGATGGTAGCAAGATCGTGTTGTGTTCGCTGCGCAGTGCCTTCCCCCTGGACAAGCTTTCGAAGAAGGATCATCAGACCTATCTGCTCAACCCCGCGACTTTTGGCGAGATTTACATCATGGACGCCGATGGTTCGAATCAGAAACGGCTCACCAGCACTCCGGGTTATGATGGCGGTCCGTTCTTTTCACCGGATGGAAAACGCATCATCTGGCGCCGGTTCAACAAAGGTGGCGACATGGCGGAGGTTCATACCATGAAGCTCGATGGCTCGGATGTGCGGAAGATAACGAACTTCAAGGCGATGTCCTGGGCCCCGTATTATCATCCATCCGGCGAATACGTGATCTTCACCGCCAACAAATTGGGCTTCTCCAATTTCGAACTGTTCATGGTCGACGCGGCGGGAACGCGGGAGCCGGTGCGGGTTACCTACACCGACGGCTTCGATGGACTTCCGGTCTTTTCACCAGACGGAAAGAAGCTCTCCTGGACCTCCAATCGCACGGCGGAAAAGAAGTCCCAGATCTTCCTCGCCAACTGGAATCACACGGCCGCCCTCAAGGCACTCAAGGGCGCAACTCCTCGAACTGAAGGCACGGCCGCAGTGCCAGTGGCCGCCCACGGTTCGGGCGGCCGGTCCTCGGACATCACCCAAAGCGATCTGCGGGCGCACGTGGAATACCTGGCGGACGAGAAACTCGAAGGACGCCTGACCGGCACGAAGGGAGCAGAGATGGCCGCTGAATTCGTCGCCGCCGATTTCAAACGTGCGGGGTTGAAACCGCTGGGTGAGGACGACGGATTCTTTCAAACGTTCAGCTTCAATGCCGGAGTGAAGGTCGTGGAAGGCCGGAACACGATGAATCTCGACACCGCCTATTTTCCCGACGGCAAATACGAGTTGGACAAAGATTTCCGCCCCTTGTCATTCACGGCGAACGGTGAGGTGGAAGGAGAGGTCATCTTTGCGGGCTACGGGCTGACGATGCCGGGTGCGCGGGAGAAGGGCTACGATTCCTACACTGGCCTGGATGTCTCGAACAAGATTGTGCTCGTCTTCCGCTACGTGCCTGAGGATGTGGACAGCAAACGCCGACAGGCGCTGAATCGCTATGCCGGCCTCCGCTACAAAGCATTGATCGCGCGCAATCGGGGTGCCAAAGCCATTCTCGTGGTCACCGGCCCGAACTCACCCAACCCCGGAAAATTGGCGTCGCTGACCTATGAAACCGGTGCGTCCGGATCGGGCATCATCGCAGCCTCCATCAGTGCGGACGTCGCGGAGAAGATCTTCACCGTTGCGCACAAGGATCTGAAAAAGATTCAGACCGAGCTGGATCGCGAGAATCCCCATGCCGAAACCGGCTTCACCATTCCGCGACTCAAGGTGCGACTGCGCACCGGCATTCGCTATGTGAAGAAATCTGACCGCAACGTGATCGCCGCGATTCCGCCGCGCGGCACGGACGAATACATCATGATCGGCGCGCACTACGACCATCTCGGTCGCGGCGAGACCGGCGGCTTTGCACTGAAGGATGAGGAAGGGCAGATTCATCACGGCGCGGATGACAACGCTTCCGGCACGGCCGCTCTGCTCGAACTCGCCGATCAGGTGCAGGCTTCTCTCCATTCGCAGACACCGGTAAAGCACCGGGGCGTGATCTTTGCCGCCTGGTCAGGCGAAGAGATGGGGCTGATGGGGTCCGCCGCCTTCGCAAAAGACCCGGCTGTTCCGCATACCAACATCGTCGCGTACCTGAACTTCGACATGGTGGGCCGGCTCCGCGAAAACAAACTCACGCTGCAGGGCATCGGCTCATCCAGTGTCTGGAAGAAGCTGATCGAACGACGCAATGTCGTCTCCGGCTTCGACCTTTCCTTGCAGAGCGATCCTTACCTGCCGACCGACACCACCTCGTTCTATCCGAAGGGAATTCCCGTACTGGCGTTCTTCACCGGCAGTCACGAGGAATACCATCGCCCGGCCGACAAACCGGATACGCTCAATTACACGGGCCTCGAACGAATCACCAAGTTTGCCCGGCTGATCATCCGCGATCTCATTGGCAATGAACGGCCCGACTACGTGAAGGTCAAACGGCAGGACAAAGGCGGCAACCGTGACGGCCTCCGCGCTTATCTCGGCACCATCCCGGACTACGCCGGCGGCGACATCAAGGGCGTCAAAATCAGCGGCACCCGGGCCGACGGCCCCGCCGACAAAGGCGGCATGAAGGGCGGCGATGTGATCGTGGAATTCAACGGACAGAAGATCGAAAACATCTACGACTACACCTACGCCATCGACGCCGTGAAGATCGGCAAGGCGGTGAAAGTGATCGTGGAGCGCGGGAAGAAACGCGTGACCCTGACAATCATTCCGGAAGCTCGGAAGTAGGGTCTCCGTCAGTTCTTTGAAATGCCGGATCGCCATCGCGCGATCATTCGTGTTAATTGGTGTCCATTCGTGGTTTCCTAACGCTGGCGCGGGTTGCGATTAGCCACCGAATATTTTACAGCATGACCACGTTCCCACTTCTATTCCGACTTCCCTTGGTTCTGTTCGCGCTCTGCCTTGCTTCAAGCATCACGATTGAAGGCGCCACCCCGAAACGCCCAAATGTCATTCTCATCATGGCGGACGATCTGGGATTCTCGGATCTCGGATGTTACGGGGGGGAGATTGAAACCCCTAATCTCGACCGCTTGGCGACGGAAGGCATGCGCTTCTCCCAATTCTACAATTGCGCCGTCTGTCGCACGACGCGGGCTTCGTTGCTGACCGGCCTGCATCCGCGCCGGGTCAAAGGCCGGATGCTGAACGACAACATGACGACGCTCGCCGAAGTGGCCCGTTCGGCGGGTTATCGCACCGCGCTGGTGGGAAAATGGCACTTCCCGGTGACCAAGCCACAGGACAAGAATCGGCTGCCGACGCGGCGGGGATTTGAGTATTTCTATGGACTTGCGGCCGGCTGCTGCAATTTCTTCAACCCGGCACAACCGTTTCCGGATTTCTATCGTGGCCAGGGACCGGAGCCCTTCCTGCAGCAGGAAACGCCAATCACCGAATTCCCCGAAGACTACTACACGACGGACGCGTTTACGGATCACGCCGTCGGCCACATCGAGACATTTGCGGCGGCGGAAGACAAAACTCCCTTCTTCCTGCACCTGACCTACACCGCTCCTCATTACCCACTTCACGCCAAACCCAAGGACATCGCGAAATACGAGGGGCGCTATCGCGAAGGTTATTTTGGGATGCGGAAAGAGCGGATGGCTCGCCTGGTCAAAATGGGCCTGATCGATCCGCGCACCACCTTGTCGGAACCCGATCCTCAGACCAGTGAACTGCGCTATGACTACGCCATCACGCCGTGGGAAGAGGTCGCAAATCTTCCCCGTGAGAATCGTCGGATGGAAGTTTACGCGGCCATGGTGGACTCCATGGATCAGGGCATCGGCCGGGTCCTGGACGCGCTGGACCGTTCCGGCGTCGCGGACAATACCGTGGTGATGTTTCTCTCTGACAACGGCGGGTGTGCCTCCCATTCCGGCTACTTCCATGAGGAGGTCAGGAAGGCACATGAAGCCTACAACCACGAACTTCCCGGCTCCGGGGATACTTACGACTACGTCGCACAAGGCTGGGGTTGGGCGCAGAACGCCCCCTTTCGCCGCTACAAAGTCTGGACCCACGAAGGCGGCATCTCGACTCCGCTGATCGCTCGTTGGCCAGGGACCATCAAGCCCGGAACAGTGACCCATCAGGTCGGACACGTGGTGGATTTCATGCCCACCTTGCTCGCGCTCACCGGTGCGACTTATCCGGAGACCCGCCGCGATGTGAAGGTATTGCCGACGGATGGACTCAGCCTGTTGCCAGTGTTCAAGGGCAAAACCCGCGCTGAGCACAAATCTCTCTACTGGTTTCTCTACGGCAATCGCGCCATCCGACAGGGCCAGTGGAAGCTCGTCTGGCCGAGCAACGTCAAAAAGTGGGAGCTTTACGATATGGAGAAGGATCGCGCGGAAACCAAGAACCTCGCCGCGACCGATCGTCCCCGGGTCAGTCGGATGGCGGCGGAATGGATGCGCTGGGCCAAAGCGACGGGCACACCGATGAGAGGAAACGGACTTTAAAAAAGTGTAGACCCTCGAAAACAAGGCCCAGCCCGAGGAGAAAATTCAGGAATTGTTCGCATCAGACAAACCAATGATCATCCTCGCATGATGTCAGCTGCGAGAATGAACCGGCCCTTTATACCCTTTGTAGCCCTGCTCGCTTTGTCGTTTTGGCTTCTGTTCCTGCCCGGTGCGCTGCCCCTGAGCCACTCCGCCGGGATCAAGAAGTTTTCGGTGAAGCAGACGGGGGCCCACAACCTCGGGGTATGGCGATTGACCCACGATGCGGTCATTCGCGATGAAGCCAACTACCACAACACGCAGTGCTGGAGTCATGACGGTCGCTACACCTGTTACACCCATTGGGGAGGATCAGAGGGACCGGGCGGAAAATCCTCCGCCGAGATCCACATTGTCGATTTGCTGACAGGCGTCGACCGGCTGGTGGGGAAGGGCATCAATCCGCGCTGGGCCAACAAACACAATTGGCTTTTCTACGCTCACTTCACCGGCGACAGCTCGCCGCCCTACGAAACCGGGACCCACGTGGTGCGCTACGATGCCGACATGGGCAGCAAGGTGATCATCACCCACGGAATGGAGGCGCCAGCCAGCCTTGATGCGGCTGACGAGTGGCTCTATGGAACCCAGCGATACCGCGGCCGGAAACCCGAGTACGTGGCGGGGCGGGCGGCCAACCGGCCCCACAGCGTTATTCAACAATTGCCGGAAGCTCCAAATCGTCATGCCCACGTTCATGCAAATCCCACTCACCCGGTGGTGATGGTGCGGGCCAAGGATTCCTCCGATCCGATCTATGGAATGAACCGTGGATTCTTTGACCCGGATGGCTCGAATCTTCGCATTGCCGCGGTGATGGGAGAAAGCGGCCACAAGTCCTGGAGTGGCGACGGCGCCTTTCTCCTCATCGGCAATCGCCAATATTGCGGCCGGCCTTGGAACAAACCCTTTCCGAGCGATCTCGTGACACTGGCCTACACGGGCGGCGGCGATGTCTCTCCGTGCGGCCGATCGGGCCGTTACATCTGCGGCGGCGATCTGCTCATGGCGGATACTCGCAGTGGCGATGTGTGGACGGTGATCCGGCCCCATTCCGCCGTCATCTATCCGATGGCGGGTGATTTCTCCACGCTCTCCGACAGCGACCCCAAAGGCAGTCCGGACGGAACGAAGATCCACTATCATTCCACGCGCGACCTGGAAAACCTGCCCGCCGCGACGGTGACGCTACACGACCGTTCCAAGCCGGATGTCATCCATGTGGAGTCGACGGATGGCTTCCCTGAATCCGGCGAGCTGGTGGCGCGTTGCGAAGTCATTGGCTATCGCCGCAAGACCGCGACCACGTTTTCCGGTCTGACTCGAAAGAAGTACGGCACACGCGAAGCGCCGGACATGGTTCAGAAGGTTCGAGAACTGTTTCCGCTTTCCGCTTTTGTCCTGACCGGCGAGGAGAAACGACGCGCCAAACCCGATCCATCCATGGTTCGGGCCGGAGTTCCAAACGACAATCCCTTGCTCCACCAACGTCAGACGGACTGCTACGTCGTCGTGACCCGGCTTCCCGATCGCCCTCATCTTCGAATGCGCAACGGACGGGTGCAGCTGATCCCCGGAGAGAATCACTGGGAAACGCGCGGCTACCGGATTTTCCGGAACGGCAACGCCGCCTTCGCCGATTTGATCGAACCCGGAGCGGCGTGCGAGATTTCTCAACCGGGGGAATACACCGCTGCCTCCGTTGAATGGAGCGGATTGGAAAGCCCTCCCAGCCGGCCCTTGAGGATCGTTGCGAACACGGCTGTCTTAACCACACTGAAAGAAATTCCTTCGGACCATTCCTGGACGATTCGCAACTGGAGGATCGGAGGCAAGGCCGCAACGAAGGCGGAAGCCATGAGCGCCGCCCACGCGCAACTGGAGCTGACTCATCTGCATGATGGCGTGATTGCCACTGAAGAGTGGCGGAATGGAAGCCGGTTGACCCATGTGGACTACCAGGTCGACGGCCGGCCCATCCGCCTCCAGGAATTCGCCCATGGGAACCTGCGGAAACAGACCTATAAATCTCCGGAAGGAATGCTTTCCAGCGAAGAGTTCTACGGCGATGACGGCTTCAAAACCGAGTATGTCAAATACGACATCCGACCGGGACGAAATGGCCGGGTATCCAACCACTGGCGGTATCGCAAGGGGAAGCCCGTGAAGTTGTCGAAGGGAGGCAAGGTGGTGTTTGACCATTCCCGGCCCTGAGCGACTGCGTCGGTGATCCCAGTGCCTTGTCAGTTGTGAACTGATGACTCATTTGGGTCCGAATGCCACGACCCCACAGGCCGGCTACGGAAGACCATGTGATTAAGGCTGAGCTTCGCCCTCGGCAAATTGTTTGGTCGCCGCCAAGCCGACTCCGAGTTGACAACCTCCTGCTCTTTCGCGCCACCGCCCGTACGCGTGAGATGCGCCATGCGCTCCGCCTTGGGCGCAAGTCGCTGGCGCATCATGCGCCAACTGATGACCGAGACGCTGATTCTCACCCTGCTGGGCGGAACTCTGGGCGTCCTGCTGGCGAATTGGGGAGTCGAGTTTCTCGCCCGCATCGCCGAAAGCCAACTCTACGAAACGCCAGCCCTGAACCCGGTCGTGTATGGCGCCACCGCTGGCATCCTGTTCATCGTCGCCGCGGTCGCCTGCCTCATCCCGGCCCGGCGGGCAACCCGCGTCGATCCCATGATCGCGCTCCGTGAAGAATGAACATTCTATCCCTCCCCTTCAACGCCCACACCGGCCTCCAACCCGGACCCGACGGATACCTCTTGCATCTCCCCTTCGCCGATCACCTGCTCAACCATGTTGGCACGGTGCACGCCAGCGCAATTTGCGCTCTGGCGGAAGCGAGCAGTGGTGAATTCCTCGTGCGGCATTTGGACGATGAAAAGCGCGACGCTGTCGGGCGGAAGACAACCGCCAAGTATTCCGCGCCGGCAGACTCCTCCTTGATATCCGAGCCGTTACCGATCCGCAGGAAGTCCAGAAGGCACTGGTTTCGGTACGGGAGCGCGGACGGGCACTGCTGACGATCGGTATCGAGATCTTGAAGCAGTCCGACGAGGAGAAGATCGGCTGTTTTACCTTCGATTGGTTCCTGACGGCAAATGCCCAAACGTAGACCGGCGAATATGTGGCGGCGAGCGTGAGCGAGTGGTCGGTGCGAGAAGGGAAGAATTCAGATCATCGCGCGACCTCCGTTCGCAGTGCTCCACCCTAATCCCTAAACCCCTATTGAATTCTGATAGGCATTGAGTTTGACGTCCGGCCGGTCGGCGACGTTGACCCAGACGTGAACATGGGGTTTGCCGCGGAAATACCAGACGAATGAGGGGCCTTCCAGACGCCAGTTGTCGTAGACCTTGTCCCGGCCAAGATCACCCTCTTCAAAGAAGGCCAGATGGCAGTTGTCGAGTCCGCCCTGGACTTTCAGGCAGCGCACGACTTCGTCCTGATCGGATTGGCGGAACGGGTCGAGCAGCCGTTTCACGACGCCCTGCAGATTTTCTTTCTGATCAGCGGAAAAGGTCGTGACGGGGATGCCGAAGAAGGGTCCTTTCGCTCCCCGGAACTGCACCTCTTCTTCCGATGGCATACCGCGACGGACCAAAGCCTGATCGCGCTGCTTGCCGTCGAACATGTCGTAGAGTTTGTTGGCCGCCACCGCCTGATGCCAGAAGACATTATTGGGGTGGTGCGCCTTTTCGTAGACCCGTTCCCCTTCGTGGGCGTACAGAATGGGACCGCCAAAGGCGACGTGTTCGCTGCTGTTACCGTCGCAGCGCAGAGTCATGTGGCGGCTGATCAGGACAAATTCGAATTTGTCTTCGCTGGGCTGGCCGAAGATCGCGATCGATTGTTTTCGGCCGAAGCCGCCCACATCGTCTTTGAGCTGCTGATCCCAGCGCCCGTGCCAGTCCGGATGGGTGAGGCCACGGAAGATGGCCTTGATCATGGCCTGCTGGTCAGAGGTGTAGAAACGGCTCTTGATATCCGGCTTGGTGATTTTCCAATTGTTCTCGAGCCGGGTGCGCAAGAGCCCTTTGTCCTGATGCACATGGTCCCACGGAAAGCAGATCTGAGCCTTCTGGATGCTGCTCAGAGATTCGTAGAGGAGTTTGACGATCGATTCCGGCTGGGAAGCCGGTTGGGGTTGGGCCGCCTGACTGAGTAAGGGGAAGCCGGATGCAGCCAGAGCGGCGGCGCCGAGGTGGGTGATGAATTCGCCGCGCTTCATCACCCGGACTCCTTTTTCTGCCGACCCGGATTGAAATGTCATGTCACTGACCTACCTCAGCAAGTGACCGTTCCCAAGCAGGAAAAGGGTTTCCGATTTCAACCACGGAACACACCAAAGCCACGGAACCTGAGCCGCAACCAAAGAATAGGTAGAGGAATGGGAGGCAAAGGAAAGCAGGGGGTGGGACTCTTTTCACCATCATTCGGGATAACGCGGATATTCCTGAGCGGCAAAGCGGCAACCGATTTTCAACCACGGAAGACACGGAACCTGAGAAGAACTCATCCCCCGTTTCTTTCCTTACTTTCCGTGGTTGATAAATGTCACTGCCCGTTCTAACCCTCCCTCCATGAAGCAGAGAAATGCACCGCTGAGAGGAAACGGACTTTGAAATTACTGCACACCCTGTTGATCGCCGCCGGTTCAGTCTGGCTCACCGGATCCGGCATTGCCGCGCCCGCGACCGCGGTTGAAATTTCCGTCTCGATGAATCCGACGGACTCGTGCCTCACCAAATCGGTTACTGGCATCACGCGGGTTCGATTCGAAGACTACGTATCGAATCCGCCACCCGGAAACACCGAGGCGAAGCAGGGATGGATCGCCCAGTTTCCGATCCCCTTCACCGGACTGCTTAGACCGACTTCGACGAACACAACTCTCAAGCCATTGCCGAATCCCGTCGGTATGCTGATTGAAAGCGGCGCGGACACGGTGGGGTTCTACGATCCCAGTTCCCGGGTGGATTGCGCTGATCCACGCGCGGACCGGCTCGTCTTTCGCTTCGTTGATCCGAATGAACCGGACCGGGCAGCGAGCGTTTCGCGAGTCGCTTTTCGCCTGATCGGCACTTCGCTGGCCAAGGGCAACGTTCGGTTCAGTCTCCACGACATCGCGGGGAAAACACTCGGCTCAGGCATCGCCAAAGCAACGGCGAAACCAGGGTCCTATCAGGCCGAGGTCGATTGCGTGGCCCGAACGTCGGGTCGCGAAGTCTCCGCGATTCACAAGCTGGTGGTTGAACACTCACCGGGCGGCTACTTCGTCGTCGGCAATGTGCTTCGGCCAGCGCAACCCGATATCGGCTTCGGGGGATTCAAGATCAGCGACCGGCCGGTGAAACGCTCGTTGGACGAACAGATTCCCCACGCCCACTCCGCACAATGGGAACGCGGCGCTGAAGCTGAACTGATCACCGACCTGACCCGCTGCACTCCTGCCGGTGCCCTGTCTGACCGGCGTCATTTGAACGCGTGGAAGGTCTTCGAATACGACACCGCCATTTTCTCCGGAAAATGTATTTCTGTCGGGCGGGAATCAACCGCGCCCGCCCTGAGATTGAAACTCGGAAAGAAGGGTTGGCACGCGGTATATATCGGACTCAGCACCATCACCGATCTGGTGCGCCCGCATGAAAACACGGTGGCAGCGAAATTCACCAAAGACCCTGTCTACACGCGACTGAATAATCGTCTCGATCTCGGAACCCGGAGGCGGGGCATGCTCGAGGAGGTTTTTCTTGGTATCGCGAATCTCACCGGAAACGACCTGCATTTCTCAACGGTGTATCAACAACCGGCGCGGATTCATTTTGTAAAAACCATCCCGCTGACCGACGCCGAGGTGGCGACTGTGCTGGCAGATCGGAAACAGTCTGACACCCGAAACCTCGTCGCCACGTTCGACGGCTACACCTGGATCCACCCATTCCGGCCACAGAACCGGGCGGATCTTGCCGCGACCTTCTCGGCGTATCGCCACAGCGATTTCAAGACCTGGTGGTTTCAGGTTGGCGGCGCGGATCTGGTGCATCATCCCACCAAGGTCGGGAATCTGATGGGGGGTCACCTCGATACCTTTCCACGCTCGGTGGATCGTGAATACGTCGAGTCGGTGCGGCATCTTCATTCCCTTGGCATCAATCCGCTGCAGGTGGCCGTCGAAGAGGCACACGCGCAGTCTGCCAAAATTCTCATCTGTCTGCGGGCCGCCGGTTGGAAGGGCGCACCGCCGTGGGAGGAATTTTTCATGAGCAAGTTTTACGAGGCGCATCCCGAATGGCGCTGCGTCGATCACGATGGCACCCCGACGATGCATATGAGCTACGCGGTGGACGAGGTGCAGGACCATCTGCTAGAGGTCTATCGCGAGGCGCTCCGGACGGGAGCCGACGGTGCCGGCTTCCTGTTTCACCGCGGGATGCCAATGATCCTGTGGGAAGAGCCGTTTTGTCGCCGCTTTATCGCGAAGCACGGTGTCGATCCGCGGAAACTGGCGGAATACGATCCGCGGGTTCACGATCTCCGCGGGGAGATTGTCACGAAATTCATCCGCAAGATCCGGGGCTTACTTGAAGAAGTACGAACAGAACGAGGTGCCAATAGTCCCAGATTGAAGCTCGCCGTATCCACCTTCGCCACCCGGGCAGACAACGAAAAATTCGGACTCGATGTTGAACTCTGGATCAAGGAACGGCTGATCGATCAGATCGGCATTGCCTGGTTCGCCTACCACACCAGCGGAACCCGAACCAAATCAGGTGACACCGAATACTACGCCCGGATCACCGAGAACAGTCCGGTGAAGATCTACCCCTTCTTTGTCGGTTGGAAAATGGAGAGCGCCGTCCGGATACTAAAGGATACTGCGCGCCACTATGCCCAAGGGGCCGATGGGATCGCAGTCTGGGATCCCAATCAATTCGTCAACTGGCAAATCGGGAAGTCACCCTACTGGCCGCTCATTTCCCGATTGGGTCATCGAAAGCAGGTGCATGACGGCTCACTGCTCTTCGCTCCAGTTCGAATCCCACTCATCCGATTGGGTGAGAATCATTACAGCCGCTGGTATCCGAACACCGGATTTTAGTAACCTGTCAAAAATGTGGCGGCGCGCGTGAGCGAGCGGATGCCGGCTGCGAAAAACCACTCGCTCACGCTCGCCGCCACATTGTCCTCCGGACGCCAGATGATTGAGGCCTTGTCAGTTGGGATGCCTTCGCGTGCTCAACCATCATCTGGAATATTAAACCAGAAATCTGTTACCGAATAGCGACCGGAAGGAGAACTCCCAGCGACTCGGGTGTCGGCATCGGTTATTTCTTGGGTAAGCCGTCGTCTTTCAGTGCGGGATAGCCCGTCCCGTTTCGCCAGGCTCAGGCGCCGCTCCAGTCCAGATCCTCGGGCAATACGTTCAGGTTTTCACATCCCGAATCTCGCACCACGACCATGTCTTCGAGCCGCACGGCACCGATCGCCTGGCAGTAGAGACCGGGCTCGATTGTCAGGGCGTCGCCACTCAGCAATTCGGGACCTTTGAAATCGAGCAACGGCGGTTCATGCACTTCCAACCCGATCCCGTGTCCCGTGCCATGGGTCATCCCGCAATAGGTATCGGGGGCGTCTTTGGTTGGCAGACCGATGGCATATCCGCTGTCGGCAATGGAAGCCAGCGTCGCCTGGTGTACTGATTCACCGGTGACACCGGATCGCGTGGCGGCAATCCCGGCAGATTTGGCAGCGGCAACGGCGGTGTGCATCCGAATGACCTCATCCGGGATGTCGCCGTGCACCACTGTACGGGTGCAATCACCGCAGTAACGGGTGACACGACTGGTGGGAAAGATATCCACGATGACCGGTGTGCCGGTCCTTAGCTCGCCGGATCCAAAGTTGTGGCAGTCCGCCGCCGGCGGTCCGCCGGCGATGATGGAGGAGGGGTTGGTGTATTCCCGGGCGGACAGGAACTGATCGATCGCAAATCGAATCCGTTCCGAGGTCAACGCCTGGCCTTCATGGGTCAGCACGCCCTTCGCATCTGCCGAGGCGTTGGCAATTGTTCGGCAGGCCATCTCAATGGCCGCTTCAGTGACTTTTTGCGATTCCCGCAAGTGGTCTACTTCCTCCGCGTCTTTCTGGCGACGATCCTTCACGCCCAGGTCGGCGTCGTATTCCATTTCGATACCTGCACGGCGGATCATCTCCACATAGATCAGCGGCAGGGATCGATCGCCGATGGCGACCTGGACACCGTCCTGTCGCAGACATTCGGCGGCGGCCTGCGCGGTGGCGGTTTCCCGATCACCTGACAAACCATCGGCGGGCGTGAATTCCGCCGGACAATGAACGGTGGATACCCGGGCCTGTTGACTGGCCCGCTCCATCTCGATGTCGCGCAGGATAAGAATCCGGTGTGAATTCTCCGGCAACTCAATCAGGGCAACCTGATCCAAAACGGAAAACCGAATCCGGTGAAAGATCGAAGCGTGGGTAGCCGGGACGCCGGCCATGATGAGAGCGGTCTTGCGATTCATAGGTGCGATAGGCTTTCGGAAAAGCTAACTACGGAAGACACGAAAAAGAAGGGGCGATCTGTCCGGGCAGATTTTTCAGGGGGTGTGAGTTCAGAGAGCATGACGCCCAACTCCCTGGCGATCGCAGGCCGATGCTACTTCCGTGTATTTCGGGTATTCCGTAGTTTGAAAATCCTCTGCACCTCAGCTTCCTTGTCTACCGAACCGCGCCTCCAACGCCACGATCCGTTCGATTTGCATTTTTGGATAGTGACCGAAGTTGGCGAGGATACCCAATCGCAGACCGGTAGCCTTCAGATAGTTCTGAACCTGTGCCCGATGATCGTCGGTTAGTTCCTTGACCGCCTTCAACTCCAGCACGATTTGGTCGAAACAGAGAAAATCGGGTTCGTATTTGGTGCGCAACGGATTGCCCTTGTATTGCAGTTGCAGCGGCGCTTTTGACAGGAAGTGAATCCCCGTTAGCGACAACTCAATTTCCATACATTCGTGGTAGACCGGTTCCAAGAATCCACAACCCTTCTCCTTGTAAACTTCGAAACAGGCTCCTCGAATTCGATAGGATTCCTGCTCAAAGATAAGCTTCTTCTCCATGCCGGAAAATTAACTACGGAATACTCGAATTCTTTTTTTTTCAGCCACCCCATCTGCTTCGGCGGTGCCATTGGCTCCAAATACCTTCCCGCCAGATTGTTTCAGGGCGGCGGCGAACTCTGGAAATATAAGACTGGTCATTGGGTGGACACGTCACCGGGGACGGCCGTCACGGGGCAGCGGCATAATTTGTCGGGCTGGGGTTGGGCGGTGAATATGTGTGGCGAATGGGGTGTGATGCCGAAGCACCACATCCGTGTTTGGAACACTATCGCTTGGCCACTTGAACGAATCAGCCAGCCATGTCATACCTTGGCTATCCTATGAAGATATTGATTATGGATGACGATGATGGCATCCGCATGACCTTGCAGGATATCCTCGAATTGAACGGACACGAGGTATCTGCGGCGGCGAATGGCCTCGAGGGCGTGCGGTTAGCCGCCGACTGTCCGGATTTGATTCTTAGCGATGTCGATATGCCGGGGATGACCGGGTTTGAGGCCATTCAAGCCATCCGAAAGCTGCCAGCATGCCAGCACGTTCCTTACATCTTTCTGACCGGGAAATCTGACCGGAAGGATCAGCGGAAGGGCATGTTTTTGGGGGCCGACGACTACATCACCAAGCCATTTTCCATCCAGGAAATTCTTGATGCGATCGCCGCCCGCGTCAGCCGTCTGCTACCGCTTCGCGAGCGAATCGAGCAACTACTCGCCGACCGTCAGCTGGCGGCATCCGCTAACTGGTCTCACGAGCTGATGACCCCACTCACTGGGGTGTTGGGCGGGCTCGACTTAATTGAAATGGAAGCGGACAGCATCAAGCCGGGTGAATTGAAGGAGCTTCTGGGACTGGTGCGGGAAGGAGCGGAACGTCAGTTCAGGCTGTCACATAAATTGATCCGCTATTTTGATTTGGAGCAGAAAAAACACAGCTCGCTAAAAACGGAGACGGTCGGGTGTTCCGCGGCTGAGGCAATCACCGATGCGGCCAACGGGGCGGCCCAGGCCGCACAGCGCTGTGATGATCTTCGCCTGCAGTGGCAGTGCGCGTCCGGTTCAGTCGGGTTGTCGCCAGGGCAGCTGACTGACACCTGCGCGGAGTTGGTAGAAAACGCATTTAAATTTTCGCAGGCAGGCCAACCGGTGACGGTGACAGGTTCCCGTGTCGCGGCTGGTTATCGGATTGAAATTTGTGACGAGGGCCCCGGATTATCACCGGAGGAACGCACCAGTTTTGTGGCCTTCAAGCAATTTGACCGCAACCACCAGGAACAACAGGGATTGGGATTGGGATTAGCCATTGCTCGGGCTACCGCGGAGTTGGGTGGCGGGGAATTACAACTCCTGGACGGTCCGTCAGGCCGGGGGTTACTGGTCCGGTTGGAAATGCCTTTGACGAAAACCTGACCCGGATTGGTTTGGCGATTGAGCAGACCGGAACACGCGACGGGTTGTCACCCGACTTTTTTAAGCCGGATGATGAATGCGGTGCCATGGTCCTCGGGATGGTTTTCAGCCTCGCGCGTTTCGACGTCAACAGTGCCGCCGAACATAGTGACAAATTTGCGCATGAGAGGCATCCCAAATCCGGTGCCCTTTTCGCCCGCGGTGCCTGGGCGGCTGTGACTTTTGGTGACATCGAACAGGTGAGTCAGAGTTTCAGCAGGCATACCGATACCGTGATCCTGGATGGTGATGCAGACCATATCCTCCTCCTCAAGAGCATTGATTTCGATGAGGCCTCCTGGGTGGGAAAATTTGATCGCGTTGGAAAGGATGTTGCCGATCACCGAGTTGGTGAGCGCACAGATGTCCGCTTCAACATTGACCTCGGGCACATTGGATGAAACCTGAAGTTCCTTGTCTTGGATACAGCTCTCACAAATCACGAGAGCCTCTGCTACCGTGGAACCCAGAGCAACGGGCTGCAACGTCAGACCTTTTTCTTCGGCTTCCCGCATGACCCGCACCAAAGTTGTCTGGGCGATGCCGTTCCGGGTGGCCGCAGCCATTCTGGGGAGACATCTTTGCAGAGCCATTTCAGATCCGTTCGCGATCAGGTCCAAGGACAGGCTGAGTACCGTAAAATGATTGGCGACGTCGTGACAAACGATGTGGAGTATTTCCTTTAGCTCGGTGCTCTGCTTCTCAATTTCGAGTTGTTGGGCCCGAACCGTCAGGTGGGTTCGCACCCTGGCCATTACTTCCGCGGGGTGGAATGGCTTGGACACATAGTCGTTGGCGCCAACTTCGAACGCTCGCACAATGTCTTCCACCTCAGTTTTGGCGGTCAGGAAGATCACCGGAATATCCTGAGTGCCGGGGTTGGAACGTAAGGTTTGGCAGACTTCGTAGCCGTCCATTTCCGGCATCATCACATCAAGCAGGATGAGGTCGATGCGCTCGGCCTGGGCGCAGATTTGCAGCGCCTGCGCGCCCCGCGTGGCGATCTTGAGATCATAGTGGGGATTGAGCAATTCCACGAGAATGTCAATATTCGCCGGGATATCATCAACGAGCAAAAGACAGGGACGCTCAGGAGTGGGTTTCATTATGGAGGTGAGGTGAGGCCGTGATTTTCAGGGTGGGTTCGCTGCTGATCGCCACCTTTGGCAGGCAGTTGGCCGGCCGCACACCTTTTGGCAGATCGATGTTTGCAGCTTCGTCATCGACTGCCAGCACGGTGATTTTCTGGTTATTCATGAATCTAGCGGACCGAAGTCGTCGAGCGCAGAAAGGGCGGCCGCAAAATCATATTCCTCGATGGCCTGGGCCACCGGTTTGAGCGGTTTCTCCTGCGCTGTGCCCTTGGTCAACCGACTGAGCTGGTCCATGAGTTCTCCGACCCCCGCATCACTATTTTCGAGCATCAGCCTCAGTTTGGCCAGCAACGCTTTCACTTGGTTCGGATCAGCTTGAGGAGGAGCTCCCGCGGGCGCATCCGGGGTGGGGGCCATCTCGTGTAAGGCCCGGATCACCGGCTCCAGTTCAGTCAATGTCTTGACCAGATGTTCCTGAATAACTTCCGCTGAGCGCTGTTCCTGGCAAGCGAGTTCCAAATCGGCCGCGACGGCCTGCACGCCCTTGGCTCCGATATTCCCGGCGGTGCCTCTGAGCGTATGGGCGGCCCGCGCTGCGGCGGTGGTATCTTCAGATTCCAAAGCGGCGGCAAACTGTTTGTCAAAATCACCCGCGCTGACTCTGAATTTCGCCAACAGCTTCAGATAGAGTTTGGCATTGCCCATGGTTATGGCCATACCGGCGCCGGTATCAATGCCCGGCAACCCGGGCACCGTTTCGGTTGCGGAGTTTTCCCAGGACGGGCCTTCGGTGATCTGGGCCAAAGCTCCATCCTTGGGGGTGATCCATCGGGCCATAGTGCTGAACATATGAGTGACGTTCAGTGGCTTCGTGATGTGGTCCGACATTCCTGCCTGCATGACTTTCGCCCGGTCGTCCACCATGGCATTGGCGGTCATGGCGATGATGGGTATCTTCGCCAAGAGGGGGTTCTTCAGGATCTCCCGGGTGGCGGTATAACCATCCATCACCGGCATTTGGCAGTCCATCAGGATCCCGTCGAAGTCCTGGGTATCCTGAAGGATATCCAGAGCGATCTGGCCGTCGTCTGCCACCGTTACATGCATGCCGGCCTGGCTGAACAGTTCGACGGCCAGTTCCTGATTCATGTCATCATCTTCGACCAGCAGCACTTTGGCCCCGGCCAACTTCTTCATCATCAGGTCTTGGGTCTCGTCGAGCGGTTCAGCACTGGATGATTCAACCAACACCTCTTTGTTAACCACTTCGCCAATGGCCTCGAGTAGGGCTCTGTGGGTGACCGGTTTGGTGAGGGTAGCCTTGAGGGTGACTCCCTGTCGCCCGGCCGCGCTGACGGCTTGCTCTCGCCCGTAAGCGGTGATCATGATGAGCGCCGGGGGCGGGGAGGCATACTTTGCCTGGACTATCTGAATACAGTCCACGCCGGTCATCACCGGCATTTGCCAATCCATGAAGATTATGTCGTAGGGCATGGACGTTTTGTCGGCAGCCTCAATGAGTTTGAGCGCTTGTTGGCCGTCGAAGGCAACATCGACTTCGAGACCGAAGCCAGTGGCCATGGCGGCGAGGATTTCTCGCGCACTGTCGTTGTCATCGACCACCAAGACGCGCAGTCCCTTGATCTCATCAGCATTGAAGACGCGGCGAGCAGTCGGATTTTTCGGCAATCCAAACTTCGCGTGGAAGTGGAAGCTAGAGCCTTGACCAGGTGCACTTTCGACCCAGATCTTGCCGCCCATCATTTCCACCAACTGCTTGGAGATGACCAGTCCCAGCCCGGTGCCGCCATATTTGCGCGTGGTGGAGTTGTCGGCCTGGCTGAAACTCTCGAAGAGTTTAAGCTGACTTTCGGGCGTCATTCCGATGCCGGAGTCCTTGACCCAGAAGTGCAGTGTGACCTCATCTTCGGTCCGGGTGACTTCCTTGAGCCCAATAATGACTTCGCCGGTGTCGGTGAATTTGACGGCGTTGTTGCCGAGATTGATGAGAATTTGCCCGAGTCGCAAGGGGTCGCCCAGCAGCTGGGCGGCCCAGCAACAACTGCTGTCGAACATCAGTTCGAGGCTTTTCTCACTGGCTTTCACGCCGACGATAATGGCCAGATGATCCAAGATGTCCCCCAGCCGGAAGTCGGTGTTCTCAAGCTCCATCTTACCGGCCTCGATCTTGGAGAAATCCAGGATGGCGTTGATGACGCCCAGCAGGTTTTCGCCGGCGCGATGGACTTTCTCGATATAGTTCTGCTGCCGCGGATCCAGCTCGGTCTGCAAGGCCAGATGGCTCATGCCAATAATGGCATTCATCGGCGTGCGGATCTCGTGGCTCATATTTGCCAGAAAATCTGATTTTGCCTGGGTGGCCATTTCGACATCGCGCTTCTGCTCGCCCACTTCCTCGTTGGTCTGCCGCAGCTCCTCGGTGAGCGCCTGCGCCTGTTTGAGCAACTCCTTGGTGCGGGTGTTGACCTGGCTCCCATTGATGAAGATCGCTAGGCTCTCCATGAGCTGGTCGAGAAACCGGAGGTGGATGTCGCTGAAACGCTCGAAGCTCGCCAGCTCGATGACGGCCTTGACCGAGCCTTCGAAGAGCACGGGCAAAACGACGACGGTGGCCGGGGTGGCCTCACCGAGACCGGAGCCAATTTTGACGTAATTGGCCGGGACGTTGGTGATGAGGATGCGCTCCTTCTCCAAAATGCACTGGCCGATGAGGCCCTCGCCGGCCTTGAAGGGACCGGAGAGATTCTTGCGCTCGCGAAACGCGTAGCTCGCGCTGAGCTTGAGGGAAGCCTCGCCGTCCTGCGACTCGTTGAGGAAGAACGCACCGTGCTGCGCGCCGACGAGCCGGCAGAGTTCGGAGAGCGTCAGCTTGCAGACAGCCTGAAGATCGTCCAGGTCCTGGCCCTGACTCTGGAGCCTGAGCGTGAAGTCGGTAAGGTTGGTATTGAGCCAGTCCTGCTCGGTGGTCTTTACGGTCGTGTCCCTGAGGTTCAGGATCATTTCGTTGACGTTGTCTTTGAGCAACGCGAGTTCGCCCGCGGCCTCGACGGCGATGCTACGGCTGAGGTCGCCCTTGGTCACCGCCGTGGAAATCTCGGACATGGCCCGGACCTGATTGGTCAGGTTGGTCGCCATGCCATTCACGTTGTCGGTGAGATCCTTCCAGGTGCCGCTGACACCCTTCACGGCGGCCTGGCCGCCGAGCTTGCCCTCGGTGCCGACCTCACGCGCAACCCGCGTGACCTCGGA
>JBLFYM010000069.1:0-32649 GCA_047608975.1 Limisphaerales bacterium
GTGGAACGAGAGGTTCCACATCGCCGACGCTGGACTCAGCTGGTTGCGTTGGGGTGCTGGGGGGCGATTTTGGCGCGGATTGGTTCACTGGGCTTCGAAGGGGACGTCGAAGTATTCCAACGCCCATTCGCGCATAAAGCGAACTTTAACCGGCACAATGCGATAGATGATCAGTTGGGGATTGTCGGGAGTCCCGAGATATTGGCGAAGCAGGGGATTTGAGGTCCAGATCTCACCGATCACATCGCGATCATTCAGAATCTCGGCAGTGCCGGTGATTCGTACCTGGTCATGCTTTGCATCCATGTAACACAGCTCAACGCGGGGATTGGCCGCGATCTCTGCTGTTTTATGGTAGGCCTTGAGATTCGCGACGTAAACCGTGAAGCCGTCGGTGCGGACAGGGGAAACGGGACGCAGGCGCGGCTGGTCGCCATCGATGCTGGCCAGCATCGGGAACTTCACGGTTTGAACTACTCCTTGTGCGAGCGCGGTCAACTCACTCGGGTCAACCGGCTTTGGCACAGACTGGGCCATGGGTTAGAGCGACTTGTAGACGACTACGATGCCAAATTGATTGACCACGCGGTCCTCTTCCGTGTCGCCAATCTTGATCTTTTCCACATGTGAATACTGGATCGGCCGAATGCTGACGATGTCGTCTTCAATCACGCTGCCGAGAAATTTCGAGATTTCGGCGTCGAAGTTGTCGTTGCCATCATTCACAAACTCGTGATGTCGGAAGGTTCGGACCTTCAACGACTTGGAAACCTTCGCCGCGATGTTCAACGGCCGATTCTTCGGCTTGATGATCTCCGCACCGGCGAGCGCTTCGGACGGCATTCCGCCAACGGCTTCAGCAGTTTGGGCGGGGGAGGGGATGATCAGGACTTCGTTGCAGCCCGGACACTCGACTTCATGTCCAGCGTTGGTTTCGTCGACGCTGAGTTCCAGATTGCAGAAAGGGCAGTTAAATGTGAAATCGGCCATGTCAGTCCTTCAGTTTGTGAGCTGCCGAAATTTAAGCCCAATCGCCGAACTGCTGCGAGGAAAATTGCATCCGGGAAATGAGGTAGTATCTGAACAATAATTGTGGGCAGTTTCACGACCGCTTGCTCAGCGGCGCTCGATGGCAAAAATATGGCGGGCAAAAAAAATAACGGATAGGAAGGCACGCCCTTGACGTGGATTGGCGTGAAGGACGGTCCCCGGACAGCGAACGGAAATTGGCGGGAATGATTTCAGAGGAAAGCCCGCCTTTGAATGGAGATGTTTTTGCCCCCATGTTTTTGCCAGATCCGGAAACTGCGCCGGATTTTAACTGGTTCACAGCTGCCCGCTACGGTCCTTCGACATCGATTCGTCGCACAGTGGCACCGAGTTTTTCCAGCTTCTGGTCGATCCGTTCGTAGCCCCGGTCGAGATGGTAGATCCGATTGATCTGGGTCGTGCCCGTGGCGCAGAGACCGGCGATGACGAGCGAAGCACTTGCCCGCAGATCGCTGGCCATCACCGGAGCACCGCTGAGGGGGCGTCCGCCTTTCACGATTGCGCTGGGACCTTCGATGGCAATGTCGGCACCGAGACGACCCATTTCAGGGACATGGGCGAAGCGGGCTTCAAAGATGCGTTCCGTGATGATGCTGATGCCGGGTGTGCGCACCATAAGCGCCATGAGCTGCGCCTGAACATCCGTCGGAAAACCGCTGTAGGGCTGAGTGGTCACATCGACGGGTTTCAATCGTGAACCGCGTTTGACCCAAAGGTTCTTCCCGCGCTTTTCGACCTTCACGCCGGCTTCCCTAAGTTTGTCGATCACTGCCTGGAGATGGTCGGGACGACAGTTCTTGATGGTGATTTCCCCGTTGGTCGCCGCCGCTGCGATGGCGAACGTCGCCGCTTCGATTCGATCCGGGATCACGTTGTGCTTTGTGCCATGTAACCGTTTGACGCCGATCACGCGGATTGTCGGACTGCCCACCCCGTGGATCTTTGCGCCCATGTTGGTGAGAAAATCGCAGAGATCGATGATCTCCGGTTCGCAGGCGGCGCTGTCGATGACCGTTTCGCCGTCGGCGAGTGTGGCGGCCATGATCACGTTGGCGGTGCCGAGGACGGTCGGTCCGCTGCGGCCGCCCAGAAACAGTTCTGCTCCCTTCAGCTTGGGAGCGTGGGCGTGCACATAGCCTTGGGAGTTTCGAATTCGCGCGCCGAGCGCCCTCATGCCCTTCAGATGCAGGTCGATCGGTCGCACGCCGATAACGCAGCCACCCGGGATGGAAACCTTGACCTTGCCGAGACGGGCGAGCAGGGGGCCCAAGATACAGATCGAACCGCGCATCTGCCGGATCAGCTCGTAGTCGCCGATCCCGGTGATCTTGTCGGGTTCGACCGTCACGGTGCCGCGGGAGAATTCGACCTTCGCGCCGAGCGATCGGAGGATGCGCACCATGGTGGTCACATCGCGCAATTCCGGAACGTTGCGAATCACGGATTTGTCGCGGGTCAGGAGCGTTGCCGCCATGATTGGAAGTACGGCGTTTTTCGCGCCGCTGATCTTCACTTCGCCCTTGAGTCGGGTTCCGCCTTTGATAAGTAGACTTTGCATCTGATGTGTTCCAGGAACGGAGAGTGTTTTGCGGTCTGGGCGAACGTCCAGCAATGCAAACTTGTTCACACGGCCCCCTGTCAAATCACGACTTGCCAGTCTCGGGCAAAGTCAGGTTAATTCGCGGCCACATGAAAATCTTCGTTCTGCTCGCCACCGTGCTCACTTTTGCCCTCCTTGGGGTCGTCTCCACTTCTGCGGCGGATGCCAAGGGAAAGGGTAAAAAGAAGAAGGCCGTGCGACTCCGGCACATGGTGTGTTTCAAATACAAGGAAGGCACCTCCGCGAAACAGATCGCCGAGATCTCGAAGGCGTTTCGCGCCCTGAAAAGCAAGATCCCCGGCATTGTTGCCTTTGAGATGGGCGAGAATAACAGTCCGGAAGGACTGAACAAGGGAATCACCCATTGCTACCTCGTCACCTTCGACAGCGAGAAATCCCGTGAAGGATACCTGCCGCATCCAGCCCACAAGGCATTTGTCGCGTTGTTAAAGCCGCACTTGGATGACGTGTTTGTGGTGGACTATTTTGCGAAGTAGCTGTGGGGTGTTGGGCGAGCCAGAACGCCAACGCTGGCGCACGGATGAGACCGTGATTGTCCAATGACTCAACGCGGAAACTGTTCGGCGAGCAAGGTGGCCAGTTTGCGGATCTCACTTTGTTTGCTCTTCAGGCCCACTGCATTGCGAGTCTCCTGCGCGTCGGTCCGGTGATCGTAGAACTCCCGGGCTTGGATTTCGCCGGTTTCTCGATTCCGCCACTCTGTGTAGCGCGCGGAATTTGATCGAATGGAAACGCCCATGACGGGAGCCGGTTCGCGTGAGTAGGCCGGACGTGGATGTTGTGTGAATGCGGCCGTTTTCACTGACGCACCGGGATCGTTGAGGATTGGAACGAGGCTGGTTCCATCCAAAACAACCGGTGCTTGCAATCCCGCGAGTTCGGCCAAGGTGGGGTAAAGATCGATCAACTCGGCGAGTGATTGGCTTGGCATGCCGGCCTGTTTCATGTTGGGGGTTGAAATGATCATCGGGACGCGCGCATCGAATTCGAAGCAGGAGGTTTTGCACCACAGGCCATGTTCGGCGAGGTGAAAACCATGGTCCGAGACAAAGATCACGATGGTATTGTCCCGCAATCCGTTCCGTTCCAGCGCGTCCATAACCAGGCCGATCTGCCGATCCATGAAGGTGATACTGGCGTAATAACCGTGCCGGAGGTGGCGGGTGGATTTGGGCGTGAGCGGTAGCTTTGGAACACCGCCGTAGCCTCTCATTTCACGCGAATCATGCAGGGCGATCGGCGGACAATTTTCCGGCGGAAACCAGGAGGTCGGCATCGGCAGATCGCGCGGGTTGTAAAGGTCCCAATATTTCTGTGGGGCGACAAAGGGCAGATGCGGTCGCCAGAAACCGACGGCGAGAAAGAAGGGTTTGTCCTTCAATTCTCCGAGCGCCGCGGCTGCCTTGCGGGCGATGTGCCCGTCCCAATAGGCAGTGTCGTCGACCTCAAACCTTTCCACTGCCGGCACGCCGGCCTTCTTCTTCAGATTCTTGCGTTGGGCCGTGACGGTATCAGCCCAATGAGGGCCTTCGTGATGGACCGCCGGTTTGCTCCAAGAGACCGGATCTCCAAGGTTTCCGGTGTTGTGGTAGATCTTCCCAATGCAGCGCGTGTCATAGCCGTTGTCCTTGAAGAGTTGGGGGAGGGTTTGGTGCTGCGGAAACAGTTTTCGAAAACTCGCCTTGAGATCCCACACCTGAATGGTGTCAGGACGCAGACCGCTCATGAAGGAGGCCCGCGAGGGATTGCAAACGGCCTGCTGACAGTAGGCACGGGTAAACAGCCGGCCGCGATTCGCCAGCCGATCAATGTTCGGGCTGATGATCTGGCGATCACCCAGGCAGCCCAGCTCGGCGCGAAGGTCGTCGGCCACCAGCAACAGGACGTTCAGTTTTGACGCGGCCGGGGCGGCAGTCGCGATCGCGATGAAGAGAAGGAGGGCGGGGATCTTCACTTTTTCAATTCGTGCAGCAGTTCCAGGATGGTGGCGCGAATCTTGGTTTCGGCATCGACCTCGAGAAACGACGAACGTGCCGGCCAGGTTTCGTAGCCACCCCATTTGTGTTGTTGCCGGGTCGGGAGGTAACCGCTGTAGCCATTTGCCAATTCGACGATAAACGTATCCTTGAACGGACTGGCCTCCTTGATCGCCAAACCTGTTTCGGCGAAGACCTCGTTGGGAATCGCCGCGATGGCGAGGTCCCCGATTCGAAAGGCTTGTAGGATGATCTTCACCCGCTCGGGAAACTCGGCGAGGCCCAGGGCTTCCCGAGCGTAAATCACGGGGCGCGTCGGTCGGCCCTTGGTGGGAGCCTTCGCCAGAACCTTACGTGCCCATTCGAGCCGCGCGGAATCAGGTTTACGGACGGCGAACTCGATTTCTTTCTGTGCCACGGAGATGTTCAGCTTTGAACCGAACTTTGACTCCTTGAACACCCGCACTGCCGGCTCGGCCAATGCCTTACCGATACGGGTCATGTTGGCGTAGGCTGGATACCGCTGTCTGGGACCTTTGAAATTCACGGCGTTCACATCTCCGCTGGTGCCGTTGGACATGATTCCCACAAAACCTTTCGGTGCCTCCAGAAGCTTGGCGACCTGGTTGGCGAACACGCCGAAATAGTCGGCACTGATATTCCCGCCGGGCACGCCGCCCACATAGTGAAGTCCGTAGTTCCCCAGCAATGCCACTGGGCTTCCATCGGTTCCCCTGAGCCCCAGCACGAACACCTCAGTATCCACCGGTCCGGCCGGCTTGGTGATTGCTCCGCGCGCCGGGTTCATCCAGACGACGTCGTTTGTCTCACCGAACGGATTGGGCGTCTTCAAACGCGGATCGAAGAACCAGCGGCGGTTATGCACAAACCGGGGTTCTTCGAAACTGCCCCAACCGATCTCGGCCGGTCGCAACCGATCCATCGCCTGCTTGATTCCCTCCGCGATCTTGCGCGACATCATTCGGTGATATCTCTCATTCGCTTCACCCTGTCCAATGCTCACCGCCCGCGGAGTGGAATGAGAATGGGTCGCGGAGAGCATGATGTGCGTCGTGGGAATCCCGGTGAGTTCGTGCGCAATCCGCTTGGCCTCATCATGAATCGGGCGCTCGATCATCGTGTTGTCATTCACCACGATCGCCACCTTGGTCGTGCCGTCATCCAAGACCAGGCAGCGCGCGTGAAGTTTATCGTGGACCGCCTTGGCCGGTCCAATTTTCATGATGGTGCCATCGAGCAACACATCCACCGGCGGAGTGATGTCCATTGCGAAAGCACCCGCCCGGAATTCGGCGGCGCTAAGGGAATGAGCTCCGAGCGAGAGGAGGCAGACGAGCGCGGCGAGAATGCGTGGAATAGAAATGGCGTCCATGGGCTGGATTCAGTTTCCCCGATCCGTTGGCTCATGCGAGCCAAATTGGACAGATGCTGTTGCAGAATCGGGGCCGCCGTTTCCTCTCCGCCCGTTGCGCTGCGGGCGGGCTTTTGGGCTGGCGAACATCTCCGAGACCGAATCCGGCATTTGGTTTGCAATCATGCCAGAGGGCATCGCCGTGGAGGGGCGAGCTTGCGAGTCTGTGCCGTTCTATCACCCCATTTGACGTTCGCTGCCGACGGTAGTTATTGGACTGCATCGTCACGGCTTAATTTGAACCTGCGCCAAACCGAAAAACGAATCGTCCTAACCCGCGTGATTCAGAGAAACCTCTCTTCCTCCGGATATTTAGGAACAGGAGAAGAAAAACGACTGATACGACGGGGCCGTACCATCTTTCGACGATGATATCTAGAGACTCGCTAATAGCTTGTTCGGCAACAGACGCATGAGTCGGTCGCATCGCATTGTCGTTCTACAAAGCTGCACACGAATTCTCACGTGCATCTCTTGGATTGCGCTCTTCTGTGGCCTGCTGCTCCCCATCAGTCCCCCAGCAACATGGCCGATGGTTCTTTCCACGTTCGGGGTGTCCGTGCTTTCCGGGTTAGCAGCCCTCACGTTTTACGGTGTCTGTCGCAGCTCCCAGCATCCTGTGCATAGAGTCTTTGCGCTGGTAGCGATCGGTGCTTTGTTGGCGGTATGTTTCGCAGTAGGCGGGCCTTGGTTTAGGAGATGATCGCATTGGATTTGAGCGGTTTCCTGCCAACCAATCGGTGCAGAAAACAGGCTTTCGCCATCCATCATCTAGGCGTTCTTAGGAAGAAGAACAAATGACAAATCATCAGCCACCTGGCGGCCACATGGCCATCATGGGGTAGCATCCAAGGAATAAGATTCATGAAAGAAAAAGAACTGAGAGATCTCATTGACTCACTCCGGCCTTTGAAAAGGAATCTTTGGGAAAATGGGCTGGGAGTGGTGTGTTTTTCTTTTTTGCGCTGCTTCCATTCGTCGTCCTGGAAGAAGCCGGCCCGCTCTTTTATTGGTGGAGCGTGGTTTTGGGCGTGCAGGGGATTATGTGCTTTGCGCGCTTTTTGGGAGCATTGCGGCTCAGGGGATAGATCGATTCGGGTTTGGCAAAGATTGACGGCGAGCCTGATCCGCATGGGAGGCTCAACGAATTCCGGCAGTTCTTGGCGAAGGACATATTCTGAGCGGGTCGATCGCATACGCGAAGCTGTCGCGCTCGTCAATACCCCCAATACTGCCCTAACTCAACAACTGCTTCACCACGTGCCCATGGACGTCGGTGAGGCGAAAGTCGCGGCCTTGGAAACGGTAGGTCAGGCGTTTGTGATCAAAGCCAAACAGGTGCAGGAGGGTCGCGTGCAGATCGTGAACATCGACTGGATCCTTTTGCACATTCCAGCCCACCTCGTCGGTTTCGCCAATGACCTGACCACCCTTGATGCCGCCGCCGGCAAGCCATTTGGTGAAGGCGTAGGGATGATGGTCTCGGCCGGTGATGGTCTTGAAATTGACGCGGTTTTCGCCGAGTGGCGTGCGCCCGAATTCACCGCCCCAGACGACGACCGTGTCATCGAGCAACCCGCGGGCCTTCAGGTCTTTTAGCAATGCAGCAACAGGTTGATCGGAAATACGGCAGTTGTGGGCGAGGTCCTTGTTCAGGCTGCTGTGATGATCCCAAGTTGAAAGAAAGAGAGTCACGTAGCGCACGCCGCGTTCGACCATGCGACGTGCGAGCAGGCAGTTACGGGCGAACGATCCGAAGAAGCCGGGACCGCCCGGTTTTCCGTTGCTGGTCACTTCCTCACGATCCAATCCGTAGGCCTGAAGCGTTGCTTTGCTTTCGCCGCGAAGATCGAGAAGTTCCGGGGCGGAGGATTGCATGCGGTAGGCGAGCTCATAGGCCTTGATGCGGCTGGCGATCTCTTCGTGTCCCTGCTGTGCGTGGCGCAGGTTGTTCATATCGGTGACCGCCTGCAGGCTGCGTTCGGCGACGGCATCGCTCACGCCGGGTGGATTGGCGAGATTCAGGACCGGGCTGCCTTGGTTGCGGAAGAGTGAACCCGAATAGTTCGAAGGCAGGAATCCGCTGGACCAACTGGCAGCCCCGCCGGGCAAGCCGCGCCCGAGATTCACCATTGCCACGTAACCCGGCAGGTTTTCTGACTCGCTGCCCAGGCCGTAGTTCAACCAGGAACCCAGGGTGGGCCAGCCGCGGAATGGGGAACCAGTCAACATGCGCAATTGACCGGGCAGGTGGTTGAACTGATCGGTCTTCATCGAGCGCACAAACGCGATGTCGTCCACGCAGGTGCTGAGATGGGGAAGCAGATCGGAGAGGTCCATGCCACACTGCCCATATTTCTGGAAGGTGCGGGGGGAGCCCATCAGGCGGGCGCTCTTTTTTCGAATGAACGCGAACTTCACTTCCTCCAGCAGCGAGTCCGGGAGCGGTTCGCCGTCGAGGTCGTTTAACTTGGGCTTGGGATCAAACAGATCCATGTGACTGGGGCCACCCTCCATGAAGAAGTAGATGCAGTTCTTGGCGCGCGGTCGGTGGTGGGTGCGATCCGCGGTCGTGCCGTCGGCAGCGAGGGCACCATCCTTTCCAAGCAGGGACGCGAGAGCGAGCGAACCGAGGCCGCTGGCGTTGCCGGCGATGAAATCGCGGCGGTTAATCTGGGGGGCTTCAATCACGTGTGATGAATTCGTCGAGGTTCATGATGATCCGGGCCAAGCCGACCATCGGCTCGATCTGTTCGGGATCAGCGGCTTTCAGTTGGCGAAGATCAACGGCCACCTTGGTCAGCACGCCAAGTTCGGCTGGGGTCGGATTCCGGTTCAGGCACCGGGTAAACATTTTCCGGATGGCCGCAGGATCACTCTTTCCGTTGAACTGTTTTCCCAATGCGTCTGCACATTCAAAGAAGGCCGGATCATTCAGCAGCGTGAGAGCCTGGGAAGGCGAGTTCGTTCGTTCGCGTCGGCTGCAACTCACACTTGAATCGGGTGCGTCAAATGCAACGAGCATCGGATAAGGGACAGTTCGCTTGAAGAAGATGTACAGACCGCGTCGATACCGATCGCCCCCTTTGCTGACCGGCCATTTCACGCTGCGTCCGACCTCGGTGACAAACGCGGGGAGCGGTGGGTGAATACCGGGGCCGCCCACCTTGGACGCGAACAGACCACTGGCGACCAGGTGCACGTCGCGCACGGTTTCCGCGCTGAGCCGAAAACTGTTTTGTCGCCACATCAGCCGATTGCCATCGGGATGATTTGCGAGTTCGGTTCGGACGGCGGAGGATTGTTGGTAGGTGGCGGCCAATACGATTTTTCGGATCAATGATTTACGGCTCCAGTTTGTCTCCTCCAATTCGGCTGCCAGCCAGTCGAGTAGCAAGGGGTGTGAAGGGCGGCCACCTTTGGTTCCGAAATCATCGGATGAATCAACCAGACCAATGCCAAACAGTCGCTGCCAGATCCGATTGGCGACCACCCGCGCGGTGAGCGGGTTCTCCTCCCTGATCAACCATTTCGCCAGGTCGAGCCGATCGGCTTCCTTTTTACGGGCGGTGAACTCGTGCATCGCGGCGGGCACAGCGGTCTGAACGGCTTTGCCCGGACGCGCATAGTCTCCGCGAATGTGGATGAAAGAGTCGCGGCGATCCTTCTGACGCTCGGTCAGCGAGCGAGCCTTGGTGGCCGGTTTGCTGGGTCGTTTCGTCAGGTGATACTCAAGCGGTTTCCGGCGGCGGACCCATTCGGGATTCAACTGTCGATAGTGTACCGCGAGTGTTTCAGTGTCCTTCTTCGTGCGGTTCTTTGGTGAAGTGTGGACTGCCTTGGCGACTGCGTCGGGAACGTCGGAGGGCGGAGCGTTGGTTGCCTCCGTGGTGGAGATGCGAAAGTGTCGCATCGTATTGAGACTCCCGTGTTTCTGACGCATGGCAAATACCAGGCGGGAACCCGCAGGGACCGGCACGGGTTTGCTGGTTCGGAACACCGCGCTGTAGTATTGCCGGGTGTCGTTGGTCACGGACCAGCCTTCGGTGGACCTCGTGTTGAGTGCGTCCTTGGCGCCATGGCCGCGGGTGACTTCCACCGATTTCAGCGGTTGGCCGATTCCTGCGGAGCCCGGGGGCACAATGGCGAAGGCCAGACTGCTTAGGATGAATTGTCCATTTTTTCCGCGTCCGACCGCGCCACCCTTTTCCATCCCGGATCCATAACCACCAATGACTTCAAGCCGGATGCCATTGACGGTTCGGGGCGGTGAATTGGAAACGTTGAGCGTGTAGGTCGCGGTCGCGCCACTCTTGCCACCGGCGATGATGGAACCGTCCTTCTGGATCGCCATCGTGTTGCCACCCCCTGAGGTTGCGCTGCTGGGATGCGCCACTGTCCAAGCTGTGTCTGCGGGTTGAATGGTTGCTTTCCATTTCTTCAATCCCGTCAGCAATTGATCGGCTTCGTAGCCAGAGACGGCTTTGTTTAGTCGGTCATAAGTGTTTTTCCAGGAGGATTCGTCGGTTTCGAATGCCTTCAATTCCGCTGCCTGCGGCGCGGAAATGTTTACCTCGTCCGTGTTATTGAAAAAGGCATAGAGCTGATAGAACTCCTCCTGTGATATCGGATCGTGCTTGTGGTTGTGACATTCCGCGCAACCCACGGTCAGTCCCATCCACACTGTGCCGGTGGTGCTTACTCGATCGATGATTTCTTTGGTGCGGTTCAGTTCCCGATCCGCGCCGGCTTCGGTGTTCTTCAGGGTGTTGCGGTGAAACCCGACGGCGATCTTCTGGCTCTGGGTCGGTTTGGGAAGAAGATCTCCGGCCAGTTGCTCGACCGTGAACTGATCGAAGGGCATGTCGGCATTGATCGCGTTGATCACCCAGTCGCGATAGACCCAGGCATAGGGCCGGAGCGTGTCGCCGAGATATCCGTCGCTGTCCGCGTAGCGCGCGAGATCGAGCCAATGTCGGCCCCAGCGTTCGCCAAAATGAGGAGACGCCAGCAGTCGATCCACGAGCCGCTCGTAGGCTTGCGGTGTCTGGTCGCTTACGAACTGCGCGACTTCCGACGTGGATGGCAGCAGTCCCAACACATCGAGCGACAATCGCCGAATCAAGGTGTGGCGGTTGGCTCGCGGTGAAGGGACAATTCCTGCCTTTTCCAAACGGGCGAGCACGAATCGATCGATCGCGTTCCCGTGGAATCCAGACTGAACCACGGGCAGGGTGGGGTGGCCGGAACGGCTGAACGCCCAGTGCTTCTCACCAGCGTCTGCGGTCAGAGTTCCGATCGGACAGACGACAAAAAGGATCAGAGCGGCAAGTTGTCGGGCGCGGCGGAACATGGAGTCCAATTTATCGCAAGGGCCGTGGAGGAGGGAAACCCTTTTGTTTGAGATTGGTGACCGGCGATTTCGGGGGTTGGCGTTGGGCGCGGGTGCCAGCGTAGGACGTTCTCATCGCTAACCAGCCTTTCACGGCCAATTGACTTTCGTTTTTTTGATGAACGGTCAACCTCTGCCCGGCATGCCGGACATCAAATCGACCAGCGAATACCAGCGCCTTTACGAACCTCACGAGGAGATTGTTCCACCTTGGAATCAATGGGGGCCTTATGTATCTGAGCGGGCTTGGGGAACGGTGCGGGAGGATTACAGCGCGGACGGTGATGCCTGGAGCTACTTTCCTCATGATCACGCGCGTTCGCGCGCCTATCGCTGGGGCGAGGACGGGTTGGCTGGCATTTGTGACCGCTATCAGTCGCTGTGCTTTTCGCCGGCATTCTGGAACGGGCGCGATCCGATTCTGAAGGAACGGCTGTTTGGTGTCATTCCCACCGAATCGAATCATGGCGAGGATGTGAAGGAGTATTACTACTACCTCGATTCCACGCCGACGCATTCGTACATGAAGTGGCACTACAAGTACCCGCAGTCGGAGTTCCCCTACCAACAGCTGGTGGACGAAGGCCGCAAGCGCACGAGCAGTGATGGGGAGTATGAGCTGATTCATACCGGTGTCTTTGATGAGGACCGCTACTGGGATATTTTTGTGGAGTATGCCAAAGCCGGCCCACAGGACCTGTGCATCAAGATCAAGGCGTTCAATCGCGGGCCGGATCCGGCGACCTTGCACATCATTCCTCAACTCTGGTTCCGGAATCGGTGGAGCTGGTACAAGGATGATCTCACCCCACCCGAGATTGCCCCGGGGCCGAATCGCCGTACGCACCTTTGTCTGATCGCCGACGACACGCAGAGCCCACCGATCAAGCGACTCACTTTCGACTACCGGCTCGGGCCTCGATACTTCTATGCGGAGACGGGGGGACGTCTGCTTTTCACGGACAACGAGACGAATGCGGAAGAGCTTTTCGACGGGGCACGGAACAAATCGGATTTTGTGAAGGATGCGTTCCATCGCTCGATCGTCGATGGCGAGGACAGCGTGAATCCGGATCAGATCGGATCGAAGGCCGGCATCCATTATGTGAAGGGACCGATTCCGTCGGGGGAATGTGTCACGGTTCGTTTCCGCCTCTCGGATGTGGTGCACACGCGTCCGTTTGTTGATTTCGAACAGGTGATCGCCGAACGGCAGGGTGAGGCCGACGAATACTTTCAGGCGATTCATCCGCGCAAGGCGAGCGAGGATGAGAAACAGATCCAGCGCCAGGCGCTGGCCGGATTGCTCTGGTCCAAGCAGGTCTACATTTTCGACGTCAACGAGTGGCTCAACGGGGATGACCCGGACGCGCCGCCACCGCCCGAACGCAAGTCCGTGCGCAACGAGCACTGGCGTCACCTCAACTCGATGCGGATCATGTCCATGCCGGACAAGTGGGAGTACCCGTGGTTTGCGGCCTGGGATCTGGCGTTTCACATGGTGCCGTTTGCGCTGATCGATCCACCGTTTGCGAAACGGCAGTTGGAGATGTTGTTGCAGGAACAGTTCCAACATCCGAACGGACAGATTCCGGCCTACGAGTGGGAATTCTCGGACATGAATCCACCGGTGCACGCCTGGGCAGTCTGGCGGGTTTACAACATGGATCGGGTGCAGCGGGGCGAAGGCGATCGGGCTTTCCTGGAGCGTTGCTTTCACAAACTGCTCATCAACTTCACCTGGTGGGTCAACAAGGTGGACCCGGATGGGAACAATGTTTTCGAAGGCGGCTTCCTCGGTCTCGACAACATCACCGTGTTGGATCGCAGCGAAAAACTGCCGGACGACATGCAGCTTTACCAGGCGGATGCGACCGGTTGGATGGGCATGTATTGCCTGAACATGATGCGGATGGCGCTGGAACTGGCGCGCGAAAATTCGTCCTACGAGGGGCTGGCAACGAAGTTCTTTGAGCACTACGTCTACATCGGTGCGGCCATGAAGCACATGGGGCGCAAAGGGTTTCAGCTTTGGGATGAGAAGGAGGGGTTCTTCTACGATCTGCTGAAACATCCGGACGGTCGCTTCGAGCAGTTCAAGGTGCGCTCATTGGTCGGGCTGATCCCGCTCTTCGCAGTGGAACGTCTCGAAGAAAGTTGGATCAAGCCGTTCAAGAGTTTTCGCGCGGATCTGGATTGGTTCTTCAAGCATCGGAAGGAACTGGTCGAAAAGACGATCACGACGGTCGAGCAATACGGAGAGAAGGTTCATGTGCTCACCATTCTCGATCCGGGACAATTGGCGCGTCTGCTGAAAACCGTGAACGACAAGTCAGAGTTTCGTTCCGATTTCGGATTGCGCAGCCTGTCCAAGTATCACAAAGAGCATCCGTTCTATTTGGACAAACAATGCGTCGGCTACGAACCCGGCGAATCCGTCTCGCTGCTCAAGGGCGGCAACAGCAATTGGCGGGGACCGATCTGGTTTCCCGTTTCGTTCATGCTGATCGAATCCATCCGCAAACTACGAAAAGGATACGGCGGGATTCTCAGCACCCGGCAGGAGGATGGAACCCGCGAACACATCAATCTCCAGACCATGTCAGAGAACTTTGCCGAAGGTCTGCTCGATATCTTCAAGCGCGATGAGAACGGTCGGCGCCCGGTATTTGGCGACGAGGAGAAGTTTCAGAACGATCCACATTGGAAGGATTACCTCCAGTTCTACGAATACTTCCACGGCGACACCGGCAAAGGTCTAGGTGCCTCGCATCAAACCGGCTGGACCGCACTGATCGCCTCGATCATCGACGAGTGGCGTTGAGGCGAAAGGAGAATTGACCGTAGAGTCCGTCGGGCTTGTTCACCAAGGCATGGCTTTGATGTCTTCTAATCGAAGCTATGCTTTCATTCGGTAGACTCTTCGATCAAAGATCGTCAGTGCCCCCTCAGGTGCCATATCCAATGAGTCAGATACCCAGAGATTATGCATAGCGGTATGTAGCCCCATCGGAGGAGGATCCAGTCTGCCCGAGTGTAGTCAGGGCCTCTTCGAAACATGATGATCAAAGCACCCACCCAATATGCCGCCGTGGCGTAAATCACGGTCTGAAACAATCGTCCGCCGTCGAGAACTAGCCCCGAAAGGAAGATGACGATGGAGTGCTGGACGAGCACAAACCAATCGTCAAACCAAGACCCAAGGTTCGTAGGTTCCGGGTTTGAATGCTCGGTAGCACAGGATTCCTTACTCAACGGCATGCTCGGACGGGTCATAAAATGACGACGTATTCATCGGTAGTTGCCTTTGCCCGCTTTGTCGAGCTTCCAAGATCCACTCGCTCACGCTTGCCGCCACATTATTCTCCGTCGTATTCGAACGGTGCGGTCACGATCTTGCCCCACGAACTATCTGAAGCGCGGGGCGATTTGATCGATGGCGGCGCGGCGTTCGTCCTGTCCGTTGTAGAAGCGGTAATTGTCTTTTCGGAGGTCGGTTCCGAATCGCTCTTCGATCACCTTCTGGATGAACTGCCGGTTGATGAGCGAGTCGTCTTCAATCAGGAGGCGCAGCAGTTCTCCCATCATTTGCTTTGCGTGAGGTCCCTGTCCGATGGCGGAGGCGGCGGCGAGTCGGGTGGGGGCGTGTTTGCTTTGGAGCCAGCCGATGCCGACGGGTTGATCGGCTTGGTAGTTGGCGGTGATCTGTTCGGCGGAAAAGCTGTGCTGGGAACCATACCATTCGCGGAGCTTGTCGGTGGTCCAACTGATCGGCTTGTCCGCATGGCAAAGGTTGCAGGCGTTGGGCTGATTCTTCTCGATCATGTCCGGATCGGTCGGATTGAAGATGCGATGGGTTCGCACGACGTCTTCCAAGCCTTCGTTGAGCTTGGGCATGTGGCAGTTCAGGCAACGGCTGCCCTCGCTTGCGATCAGATGGTGGGTGTGCGCAGTGAGGGCATCGGATTCGCGGAACTGGCCATGGCAATCCAGGCATTTCTGATCGTCCTGTTGGGGCGTTGGTTTCCAGGATTGACCGATCGATTCGTGCGGATCGTGGCAGTGGATGCAGGTCAAGGGATCCATACCGAGGGACTCCGCTTTTACCGGACTGTAGCAGGAACCACGAACGGCATCGGCGAACTCGGTCGAGTTCCAGGTGTGGGTTCCGTTGGCGAACTCAGGACGTCGTCCTGAATGGCACTTGCCACATACCATGTGAAAGTTCTCAGGATTCCTGCCGCGTAGCTGTTTTGGGTCGCGATCGGATGAAGCGATCAATGGGCTGACGGGGAAGAAGGAGGGGAGCAGTTTGCTTTCGGTCTTCGTGCTTTGGGCGGCGTGCTGCGCGCTGCCGTTGTGGCAGGCCTCACAGGAGATGCCCAGGTTCACTGCGTTCTCGACGGCCGGAAGATGCGTGACGGCGGTATTGACGTTCTGGACTTCCGCGTCGCTGAATTCCGCGGGATGGGTGTGGCCTCCGGAGAGCTCCGGATGGTTTTCAATGATGTATTTGCCCAAGTCGAAATGGACGCTGTGCGGCGTGTATTCGGTGAGCCGAATCCCGCCGTTCTTGCGGGTGATCCAATCGCCGGCACTGAGGGTGGTGTGACAGACGGAGCACGAATGATCGTAGGGAACCACGGTGTCCGTCTTAAAGGGATTCGCGGAGATTTCGCCGCTACGATCGTCTGACAGAACGTGGACGGTGGGGACCCATTCCTGCTTCCCGATCCAATACCCGAACGGCAAGACGTGATCCACATCGCGTTGCTGTTTCGTAACCGAGCCGTTGGATCGGATGATTCGACCGATGTAATACTGAAAGAAGCGCGAGCCGATGGTGCGGTTGATCTCGTACACCCGATTCGTGCCTTCGTAATCGATATCCATCCGAAAGCCGTCCTCTTGTTCGTAGAACTTTCCGACTGAACCGAGATAGCGGATGGACGCGTTGCCGGAGAAATCGCCCACCACGTTTTCTTTGTCAGCCAGGGCGTTCATGCGGCGGTGGGCATGCTTCCACCAGTCCTCGTGTTTGCCAGGGTGGCATTCCTGGCAGATCTTTGCTCCGGCGTAGTCCACTCGTCGGATGTTGCTTTCATCTCCGGTGGGGATGGCGGCATTCTTTATCTCGGGAACCATTTCGTCCCACCACATCGCGACCGTGCGATCCGAATCCCAGAAGTTGGTCAGGCCCTGAACCTGAATGACTCGTGGTGGCAAGGGATCCTGCGTGGGCACGATCGCTACCGGCGGTTCGATCGGAGGAGTGTATTGGCCGGTAGCCGTTGGCGTCGGCAGTAAGGTTTCCGGGGGGGCTATCCTTCCCATGAAGAAGAAGCCCATCGCCACGGCGATGCCGATGCAGGCAAGCAGGGGGATTAGATTCGAGAATCCGTTCGACTCAGAATCGTCGGAACTCATGACTGGTCAGTTGTCGGAGATGCGATAGACGCAGCGGCGATCACCGCGGACCTGATGTTCGATCCGTTCGATCCCCACCTCTTTGCCCAGGATCTCCCGGAACATCCGAAGTTCGCCGTCACAGATTTCATCGCAGGATTTTGCCGCGCATGAAATCGGGCAATGATTTTCGATGAACAGGATGTTGCCCTCGTCGTCTTGGCCGAGTTCGGCCATGTATCCTTCGTTGCAACGATGGTTGACCAACACTTCCAATCGACTGAGCAAGCTGGGGCAGCTCGCCATCCGATTATGATAGATTCCCACCTGATCCTTGGCGTATTGCGCGAGGATCTTGCACACGCCTTCAGTGCCAAAGACTTCCCGCGCACTCTTCAGGAGATTCAATGTCACTGCCGCGTGATTGTCCGGAAAACAGTCGTTGGCCTTGATCGTCAGGTTCCAGATCTTCGCGGGGCGACCCATGGGGCGTGCCTCCTCGGTGAAGGAAACGAGACCCTTTTCCTGCAGATCATAGAGATGCTGTCTGATTCCGGGTGCGGAAATACCCAGTAATTCAGCGAGCGAACTCGCGTCGGTCGGCCCCTTTTCCTTGAGTACAGTCAAGATGCCGCGAGCGGTGCAATCCGCTGCCAGATCCTGCTTGATTGGGGCCGTGGGCTTCATTGGTTAATAGGATGATGCAAAGAAAGTAACTCTGCCACTTAAAATAAGTGTTTACTTTCGAAAGTAATGACTTATGTTAGTTTCAGATTGATTGAAAGGTTGAACGTGAAGAACAACGAACTGACGACAAACACTGAAGCCCGCGAGGCCGCCTCGCATCCGCGCAACGCTCCCCCAAGTCAGAGTCCGATAGACCTGGACTCGACTCGAATCGAACCCATTCCCGAGTCTCGTCCCACCGAGCTTCCCTCCACTTTGTCCGCGTATTTCCGCGATATTGGGCAAGAAACGCTTCTTTCTGCCAAAGAAGAGGTCGAACTCTCGCAGCGGGTAAAAATGAAAGACGAAGCCGCCCGGCAGCGAATGATCCGCGCCAACCTGCGCTTGGTTGTCCGAATTGCGCGAGAATTTGAAGGAATGGGTCAGCCGCTGCTCGACCTGATCAACGAAGGAAACATCGGCCTGATGCGCGCGGTGGAAAAATTTGATCCGGAAAAGGGCGCGAAGTTTTCTACTTACAGTGCGTTCTGGATCAAGCACGCCATGCGCTTGAGCCTCAGCAATCACACGCGAACCGTTCGTATTCCCGTTCACATGGTCGATCGCATCGCCAAGATGCGGAAGGTGGAGATGAAATATCAGGACAGTGAAGGGCGGGCGCCAACGGATGAGGAATTGGCACAGGAGCTCGAGCTGAGCGCCCATCAGATGCGCGTCCTGCGTCAGGCTTCATTGAGCCAAGTCTCGCTTGATAGTCCGGTCGAAGAAGGTGAAGACCGCTCGCTCAAGGATCGGATCGCCGACGAATCTGCCGCGAACCCCTGGGATGATTTGGAATCCGACAACAATACCCAGGTCGTCGGCGAACTCATGGATGGATTGCGGGAACGGGAGGCGAAGATTCTTCGGCACCGTTTCGGATTCGGTGGGCAGGACCCGATGACGCTGGAGGAAATCGGGCAGCTCTTTGGTGTGACCCGTGAACGCATCCGCCAGATTGAAGCGGCAGCGCTGCAGAAAATGCGCAAGCACATGACCAAGATGGAGAAGGCTGCTTGGAAGAACTGAGCCGTTTCACCAATCTGGAATTCTTAAGGGCGGCCATTGGCCGCCCTTTTTTGCGATGTTCCAACAAACTCATTGGCTTGCTGCATCCCGATGACTATTTTCCGCAGCTGCATGGATATTTACGAAGAATTGCAATGGCGTGGTCTGGTTGCTGACTGCACTGATGCCGAACAGTTGTTGAAACGGATCTCGGAAGGACCCGTGACGCTTTATTGTGGTTTTGATCCGACCGCAGATTCACTTCATGTCGGAAACCTCGTTCCGCTCCTCGGCTTGCGTCGGTTCCAGAACGCCGGTCATAAGCCAATTGCTGTGGCAGGCGGGGCGACCGGTTCCATCGGCGATCCGAGTGGTAAGGCTGCCGAAAGAACCCTGCTTTCCGCCGGAGATATCGCGAGCAACATCGGGAGTGTAAAAGTTCAGCTGGCGAAGTTGTTGGACTTTGAGAATGCCGACAATCCTGCCCGCCTCATGGATAATGCCGACTGGACAATGAAGATGTCGTTCATCGATTTTCTCCGGGACATCGGCAAGCACTTCTCGGTGAACATGATGGTCGCGAAAGAAAGCGTGAAAGCGCGCATGGAAGATCGCGAGCAGGGGATCAGCTACACGGAGTTCAGCTACATGCTGCTGCAAGCATTCGATTTCTATCACCTGTGCAAGGAGTCGGAATGCGAACTCCAGATCGGTGGCAGTGATCAATGGGGCAACATCACCGCTGGTATGGACCTGTGCCGCAAGAAGCTCGGACGCCATGTGTTCGGACTCACGCTCCCCCTCATCACGAATGCGGATGGCACCAAGTTTGGCAAAACCGAGAAAGGCGCCATCTGGCTCGATCAGAAGCGCACGTCGGTCTATCGGTTCTACCAGTTCTGGATCCGTGCCGATGATCGAGATGTGGTTCGTTACCTCAAATATTTCACCTTCCTGCCCCAAGAAGAAGTCGGTGCGCTAGAGCAATCCCATGCGGAGAACGCCGGCAAGCGGGATGCCCACAAGGCGCTGGCCAAAGCGGTGACCGACATGATTCACGGTGAAGCCGCGACTGCTGACGCGGTTCAGGCCAGTCAGATTCTCTTTGGTGGAGAGATCGGTGGTATTTCCGAAACCGGCTTTGCTGACGTTGCAGCAGAAATTCCATCGACCGGATTTGATCGCTCCACTCTGGATGAAGGTGCGCTGCTGATCGATCTGCTGATCGAAGCCGGTTTGTGCAAATCAAAAGGGGAAGCCCGTCGTGACCTGAAGGGCGGCGGTATTTACCTCAATAACGAACGTCAGTCTGATCCGGAAACATTGGTGAAGGCTGATTCACTGCTGTTCGGGAAGTATCTTTTGCTCCGTAAGGGGAAGAAGAATTATACCCTTCTGATCGCCTCCTGAACCTTCGGGAGCCGTGGTAAAGTCTTTCTGTAATTTGTTCTGTGGACATCAGCTTCGCCAGTCCCTGCGGGGGTTGGCGAATCGCCTCGTGGTCGGCGCACCCCGCTCAACCCCGTGCCAATATGCGAACCAAACGATCAGTTGGCTTTCCACTTTACGATGTGAGTCCGCCGCGCAGCGGCAATGGCTCGCACGCAGTGCGCGTCCGTGAATGCAAAGGAGACGAGCGGCGTAGTTTTCACCCACGGCCTACCCAGTGCGAGTCCGGGCACAGATACCATTTCTAAGGATGAAGGAGTAAGGCTGGAATCCCGGATCTCGCCTTCAACTTTCATCCTTTGCCCATGGTGGTCATGTTGCAATAGCAGCATTGCGCGTTGTGATCGCGCCGGTGCCGGTGCGAATCCGGTTGGCCACCCCAATTCAAACATCCACGAGAGGAATCAACTGAAAACTGACCGTCCCGCCTGCCAGGAAAGACCGCCATAGGTGATGTTCCGTCCGTTCAGCGGGCCGTAAGTTTGCCGCGGACTTTGGCAAGGTCTTCCGCTTTCTTGAGCAGATCCTTCTTCAGTCGGTTCATGATGAGTGATCGGCGAAGGGCGGTGAGGTGATGTTCAAATCCTTTTTTGCGAAGGTTGACTTCGAGAAGTTCCTCGACGGCTTTCTGCATCATCCGCCGATTCGGCATGTAGTCCTCGCGAACAAGTCGATCGATCAACTGCGGTGCGAATTCGTATGCTCTACGCCGGGCGATGGCTCCGGCTGTTGAAATACGTGTGGGTTGATGATCACTACGCAGCCAGTCCAGCACGACGGCCCGTTCGCGATTGGGATAATTGGCCGCGATCCTGGCCGGATTGATCTTGTTCTCGCCATACCACGTGGTCAGGTGCGTAAGGGTCCAGTCGATGGGTTTGTCGAGGTGGCACAGGTTGCAGGCGTTGACCTGGTTGGCTTCAATGAGTTCGGGTTCGTTGGGATTGAAGATACGATGGGTGCGGACCATGCGACCAAGGCCCTCGTTGGTGTGCGGCATGTGACAAGCCATGCAACGGCTGCCATCGCTGTTTGCGGCGTGATGGGTGTGCGCAATCAGCTTTTCCTCGGCCTTGAACTTTTCATGACATTCCAGGCAGCGCTGGTCGTCCCGCTGGGGGGTGTCCTGCCACTTGAGGTTCACGGTTTTGTGCGGATTGTGGCAGTGGGTGCAGGCCATTGAGTTCTTGCTGGAACCGAGCGCCTTGATTGGATCGTAGCAGTGGCCCGCGATGGCCTCGGTGTATTCGGTCGAGTTCCAGGCATGCAGACCGTTGGCATAGGGTTGCCGGGCTCCCGTATGACAGCGTGCGCAAATGAAGTTGATATTCTCGTTGTTACGGCTCTTCAGGTCTTCGACGGATTTGGCGATGGTGCTCAGGTGCGGACTGATGGGAAAGAAGGAGGGCAGGGAATCGGACTTCTCCTTGGAACTGTTCTCGACGTGTTCACGGCATCCGAAGTGGCACGCTTCACAGGTAATGCCGGAAGCGATGCTGGTTTCGGCGAGTTTGAATCCGCTAACCTTCTTGCCGATCTTGTCAATTTCCTCCAGCGGGTAGTCCGCGTATTTCTGGTTGGGAACCATCAGGTTCGGATGTGCGTCGCTGAGATATGCGGCGAGATGCAACGACGTTTGTCGCGGCACGTAGCCGGTCCACCGTGCCCAACCCACGTTGCGGATCATCCGGTCGCCGGTCGGATAGGTGTTGTGGCAGTCGGAACAGCCACCGTCGTATAGCGCGATCCGGTGAGGCTCGAATGAGTCGGGGATGTCGTAGTCGGGAAACACGTGAACTGTCGGCATCCACGCCTTGCTCCCGATGTCGTATCCGAACGGCATGACGTGCTCAGTATTCCGGCGGGCGCTCTCGGGATGATCCGGACCGCTTTCCAGATGTCCGGCGTAGTCCTGCATGTGGCGCCAGCCGATGGTGCGGGTCAACACGTATTCCCAGACCTTCCCGTTGCGACTCAGGCGCATCCTGAATTTTCCGTCCTTCTTGTAGAAGTGTCCTTCGCCGCCCTGGTATTTGATGGTCTTGCCTGAGAAATCGCCGAACACACGGTCGGGAGTGGTCTTGCCGGTCATGTATCGATGACCGTGTCGGGACCAATCGTGATAATTCGCTTCGTGGCACTCACGGCAGCTTTCCGGGCCGACATAATCCGCCTTGCGAATGTTGCTGCTCTTCCCGGTGTCTACGCGGCTTCGGAAGGTTTGTCCCACCAGAAAACAAATTCGTTGGTCCAACGGTTGGTTTCGATCTTGCTGGAGATGGACCGCGGTTCGACTGCGACCGGAACACCTTCGGTTAGTATGGCAGTGGGTGTCGAGCGCGTGAAACTCGCGGTCCGAGGCGCCTTCGCGATATCGGCAGTCTGAGGCGCCGGTGCCGGAGGCAACGGTTTGTTGTCCGGCAGGCGGAGAAACACCGCCCCGCCGAGGATGACCCCGCCGAGCAACATCACGATCCATTTGCCGCCGGACTGTTGATCCGAAAAATTCATTGAAGTGGGGTGAAAATACGAGCAGGCGGGCTCGTTGGCAATTTTGAACGGAGAGAACTTGTGGCCGTGACTTAAATAGCAGCATGAAAGGGCAATTCGTAAGGCGCAATATTAAAAACTCAGCCTGTCGGCAAGGGTACAAAAGTGAACAGAAGTTCAGAGAGTGAAAGCCCCTAGAACCGGTGGCCAAACGTCTGTAGGGGGATGATCGAGAACCCAGAATTCGCCGATCCGGGCGCGCCGGAACCGGCGATAGCCGCGTGGCTTGCGGGGTGGGGCAGCGACCAGATGAGAAAAGTGGGCACGGCAGTACGCCGCCACAGAGGATCGGGCGCGTTGGAAGGCACACAGGCGTAGGAGTTCGTCGCTGACGAGTTGGAAATTGGGCGGGTTGAGCAGCGGCAGGAAGTCCTCCAGAAAAGCATGGACGTGAGCCGGCCAAGTTCGGCGCTGATCGCCGCCGCTGGTCTTCGGGCTGAAACCGTTGGGATCTTTCAGCCAGACTGTCCGCAACTGATGAAGGCGGGTGCGGCCGACTCCGAGTTGGCTCGCGGCGCTGGAAGCATCCAACAAGCAGGCATTGAAATCTTCGAGAGTTCGGCGGACAAACTGAGGTGGGAGGCGGAGGCAGAGCTGTTTCTTTTCAAGGGCGGATGATCCACCCAACCGCGTCGCGAGCAAGGCACATGAAGGGCGGCAAAAAGGCGGAGCCCGTCGGGGCCAAAGGGAAACCGGGCCAGATACGAGGAATCCACTTTTGAACCGACGGTGTTCACTTTTGTTCCGGCCCCGACATATTTAAAACTCAGCCTTACTCCTTAAGAACGCCGCGTTGGCCCAATTAACAGAGGCGCCTGGCATAGAACCAGGAGGACGGGGGTGCAAATCCAGTCTCAGCAGCCATTTCAAAAGCCCGTGTAGCTCAATTACCAGAGCGCGACGATTCGAACGTCGGGAGATGAGGGTGGGAGTCCTTCCACGGGTGCCATTTTACAGTTTTTACATTTGGAAGTTGAACCGGACCAGCGTGTCGGGACGGCCTGCTAAGCCGATCGTGCCTTCGGGCATGTGGTGTAAGTCCACAGCGCTCCGCCACTTTGATTCGTAGCTGCGGACGTGAGTCGCTCACTTCCCGCTCAGACGCGCGGCTAACTGGATGGTATTCAGATCAGATACACGTTTGAATCCGGCTCACCCCGGAGAACAGCACTTTGTTTTGGCCGGTGGCCGAACAGATCAGGCATCCGTCTTCTAAACCGATTTATGCAGGTGCGAATCCTGCCCGGAATGATTTCTACTTGATCGCTTGAGTGATCGGACGACCGATGCAGCCGGAGGGGGCTTCGATCCGAAGAATCGCGGCCAATGTTGGCGCGATATCCGTGATGTAAACTTCGTCGTCGTAGCGGCCCGGCTTGACGCCGGTTCCGAAGAAGAGCATGGGGACATGGGTATCGTAATTGAACGGCGATCCGTGTGTCGTTCCGCCTTTGCCATAGGAGGGAATCACAAATGGCTTGGCGATGAGGATCATGTCCGCGCCGCGTTCTCCGTTGAATCCATTGAAGACAGCGCGGCCGATTTGTCCGGGCGCGCGGCCGTCCAGCAGTTGATCCCGACTGTAGGCGGCCTGGTAGATACCGGTGTCAAACGCCCATTCGCGGATGAATCGGTCGATCTCCGTCACTGGGACATTGAGTTTACGCAGGGTGTCGTGATCGTAGATGAGTTGCCCGGAACTGAACTTGGGATAGAGAAAATATTTTGCCGCGCCAAATCGTTCACTCAGTTTGCCCATGAGATCGAGCAGATGATCGGCGGCTTTGTAGCGTCCGCCCGCAATGCCTTGGCTTTGGGCAAATTCCGGGTTCGGGGCGACGCCGTGATCGGCCGTGAGCTGAATCAGCACGTTTTGCAGACCGATCTTTTTGTCGAGGTAGTTGAAAAAGTCGTTCAATTGTCGGTCGAGGCGGATAGTTGTGTCCTGCACTTCGTGGGAGTTCGGACCGAAGCTGTGCCCCACGTAGTCGTTCGGGGAGAACGAAACGCACAGGAGATCCGGCTGCGATCCGGTTCCCAGCCCGTTGGCTTCGATGGCGGCGATCGCGAATTCCATCAGAATCTGGTTGGCGAAGGGCGTGGGCATGACGGCAGAACGTTTCTTGTCGGTTTTCTTGCCAATGCGATGAGGAAACACTGGCTTCTTTTCGCCGGCCAATGGACGTTCGCCCTCGGCGTCGTCCTTGAAGTCGTATTCGCTGGCGGGAAGCAAGCGGCTCCACGTGGTGCCAAGGAAAGAGCCGGCCCGGTCTTCTTTGTTGAAGGCGGCCACCCAGGACGGCATCTCTTCGTGATAGTAAGTGCTGGTCACGAAGTGTCCCTTGCCCGAATCAAACCAATAGGCACCGATCGGGTCCTGTCCGGCCGGCAGAATCGCGCCGCGATCTTTCATGGAGATGCCGATGACGCGGGAGCCGAAGTGCAGCCGCATCTGGTCGGCCAGATTGGAACCGATGAAGTTCTTGGGCGAGCGCTGGCCACTGGCTCCGGTGATCCCGACACCTTCGACTGATTTGTCCTCGGCGCAGTACACGGATTTTCGCGTGCGCCGGTCGAACCACTCATTGCCAATAATCCCGTGCTGCGAAGGTGGGGCCCCGCTCAGTACCGTTGCGTGACCGGGGGCCGTCGAGGTGGGGAAGTAGTTGTAGCGGCCAAAAGACATGACCGCGCCCTGGTCGTAGAAGAGCCGGAAGCCGTTGTTCGTAAACTGGTGCTGAAAGCGCTCGAGGTAATCGTAGCGGAGCTGATCAACGATGATGGAGACGACGAGCTTGGGCGATTCCGCCTTTGCCGCAGTGACGGTGGCGACGACAAACGCTGTAAGAATTAAGAGTTTCTTCATTGAGTGAAAAGCGGTCGCGAGCTTCGGGCATGCGAGCAGATGCTGTCAACTGACGGAAATCGGCGCGGGCGCATTCGTGATCGTTTGTGCAGAGGGATTTGTATGAGTTTTGCCGCGGCAATTGAGCACTTGAGTGAAACGCACCCGATGAAATTCGTCACGAATTCCGCTACCTGGATCCACGCGCGTCAATTCTAACCACAAAGAACAAACACCGCAGACCCGTAAGGGGTGGACCCTTCAACCTCATAAACACGTCATGAAACAGATACTGAACAAGTCAATCGTTCTGGTGCTGAACCGCAACGGGCAGGCCATCAATGTGCGCAGTCCCCAGGACGCGTTCTGGCAGATGGCCACCAACGCTGCGACCGGCCTTGATATCGAGGGCGAGGAATACGTTCGTCCGGTCACCGGGGAGGAATGGATCACTCTCCCGGTGCGGGAAGAAGATCTGTTTGTGCGAACCAGCAATCAGCTGATCCGTATGCCGATCCCTCCCGCGCTGTCTGCCTGCAATGGGAACACGACAACCTATGAAAACTCCCATCGCCAAGGTCTGGACGTTCGGCTCCGACTCCAACCCTGCCAAGGAATACGAGACACTGCAATACACCGACGGTTCCACCTCCTGCGGTTGTCCCGGCTGGACCCGCAGAGTGACCAGCGATGGAACCCGCTCCTGCAAACACACCCGTCTGGTCGATCAAAACCGGGCCGACCACCAATGCCTCGTGTCACATGGATATGACAGAAATGACACGGGCACCAACCCTCAACCCCAAACGAAAATCACATCAACGCCAAGACTCGGAGAGCGTAAGTTCGCCCTCTGAGACCACGACCAACATCATCAACCTTGGCACCATGCTGGGTGTAGAACCGAATTGCCTTCATCAATTCGACGTCACCGAGCTTCACCTTGGCCGACGCATACTGCTTGGCCATGAGATCCAGACTCAGCCCGGAGTCCTGGGCAATCTTGGAAGCCTGAACGTAGGCCAACCGATCCGCACCAGTCAGTTTTAGGGCCTCAAGATCCTCGTTTTTGATCTTGGTCGCGATCCGATGGGCCTCATCCTTGGCCGCCGTCAGGGTCTTCTGCCGAGACCGGATCCGATCACCTCCGCGATGGTAACAGACAAGGTAGGAATCGTATTTCTTCCAGGCCTTGTTGGTGAGCGGACTCTTGTAGATTTTGATGGCCGTCGATCCTGCCTTGACGGACATCGGAAACTTCTTTTTGGCACCCATTAGGGCACCCGGTGTCACTAAACCGACACTACAAATCGTGGAATTTCAGTATTCCTTAAAAAGTAATGGCGGGAGCGACGGGAATCGAACCCGCAACCTCTGCCGTGACAGGGCAGCGCTCTAACCGATTGAGCTACGCCCCCGCGAAGGGGAGGCAGAAAGTAGGGGACGACTTTGGGGGCGTCAACGATTTTGCGCCTACATTCGATGAATTATTTTCGGTAATCGACGAACCCTCGTAATTCCGGAGTTTACCTCCGGACAGAACCCGCGCCCGCGTCTCAGAACAGTTCCATCTGGCGGCCAGACGGACGGCGAAACGCCGCGACTGAAAGCTTCAATCGCTCGCCCCCAATCCCGGATTTGCGGCAGGACACGTTGAACAACTGCTCGATCTGTTTCGCAAGATTCCCGACGCCGCGCATGCGCTGCCCAAACGCGGAATCATTCAGCTTTCCTTCCCGCAGTGACCGAACCTGCCCCAGTACCTTGTCTTTTCGATCCGGCATATGCTCCTCCAGCCACTGTTCGAACAGTTCTTTGTTCGCGTGCGGCAATCGAACCGCGACATACGCCGCGTAACTTGCCCCTGCATCCGCAGCCGCGGCGACCAGGGCTGGAATCTCATGATCATTCACCGCGGGAATCACCGGCGCGATCATGACGCCCACCGGAATCCCCGCGGCGGCGAGCTTTTCAATCGTCCGTAACCGGGCCTTCGGCGGGGAGGTCCGCGGTTCCAGACTCGCGCGCAACTTCGTGTCGAGACTCGTCAGCGATATAAACACTGCGGCCGCGTCGAATCGCGCCAGTTCTGTCAGCAAATCGATGTCACGGGTGACGAGTGAGTTCTTGGTCAGGATCCCCACCGGATTACGGCATTCTGCCAAAACCGCGAGACAGCCACGCGTCACCTTCAGTTTCCGCTCGATCGGCTGGTAGCAATCCGTGACCCCGCTCATGGCGATCGTCTGTGGTTTCCATTTCTGCGCCGACAATTCCTTGCGCAACAGCTCCGCCGCGTGGTGCTTCACCATGATTTTCGTTTCGAAATCCAGCCCCGACGAAAATCCCAGGTACTCATGCGTCGGCCGCGCGTAGCAATAGACGCAGCCATGTTCGCAACCCCGATACGGATTCACACTCGCATTAAAACCCAGATCCGGGCTGTCGTTGTAGGCGATGATCGTCTGCGAATCGTCCGCCAGGAACTCCGTTTGGGGTAGCGGTTCCTCCGAATCATCCCACTCCTCATCCACCGTGGTCGTCGTGGAAACAAATCGGTTCTTCGGCGTGGCCAAGGTGCCCCGATGTTGTTCACTGGACTTTGATTTCTTCATCCGCGCCGACACTCTACTGGCCGGGGTCCCTCATATCCCGTCCAAAGCTGCCGTTGGGGAATCTCGTGGCTTCGCTCCGGACCTTCAATCGCTCAACCATCTGATACAGCGACTGGTCAAATCACGAGACATGCGTTATCTATCCGCGCTCCGTAGCCTTACCGGCCACGGCCGATATTGAAATGTTGAGCGAAGAAACGATTTTGGAAACGCTGAAGGGCGTGAATTATCCCGGATACTCCCGGGACATTGTCTCCTTTGGACTGGTGAAAAAGGTGGCGGCGAACAGCGGTGCCGTGAGCCTTGAACTGGAACTGACCACCGGCGATCGGGCCATCAGCGCGAAGGTCAAGGCTGACTGCGAGGCCGCCCTCAAGCAGATGGACGGTGTCAATCTCGTCAGCATCCAGATTAAGCAGCCCCCCCCCGAGAAGGCGGGTGCCACCCCCGGAGCGGCCAGCGCACCGCCGAAAATCAGCGGCATCAAGCGCATCGTCGCGATCGCCAGCGGCAAGGGCGGCGTTGGGAAATCCACCTGTTCCGTCAATCTGGCCTGTGGCCTGCAATCTCTCGGGGCCCGCGTCGGCCTGCTCGATTGCGATATCTACGGGCCCAGCATCCCGCTTATGATGGGGATCAAAGAACGCCCGCAGGTGAGCGATCAGGAAAAACTCATTCCGCCCAATGCGCATGGCATCAAGCTGATGAGCATGGGTTTCCTGCTCGACGGCGACCAGCCGGTCATCTGGCGCGGCCCGATGATCATGAAGACCATCCAGCAGTTCATTTCCCAGGTGGAGTGGGGGGAACTCGATTACCTCCTGGTGGATCTGCCCCCGGGAACCGGCGACGCCCAACTCTCGCTTTGCCAGACCGTGCCCCTCGACGGTGGCGTCATCATCACCACCCCCCAGGAAGCGTCACTCGGCGTGGTCCGCAAGGGCATTGGGATGTTCGAGAAGGTCAACGTGCCGATCCTCGGTATCGTTGAGAACATGAGTTACTACACGACGCCAACCGGCGACCGCGTGGAGATTTTCGGACACGGCGGCGGCAAGGCTGAAGCCGAGCGACAGAAGACCGCTTTTCTCGGCGAGATTCCAATCTTCACCGAGATCCGCGAAGCGGGCGATACCGGTGAACCCGTCGTTGTCAGTGCGCCGAATGATCCGCCGGCGCAGTGCTTTCTCCACGTCTGCGAAGAGCTCCGAAAGATTCTCGGCTGAGCATCTCCGTGGTTCGCTTGACTGCGAATTGCACGGATTAATCGGATGGTGATCAAGCGGTGTAGCAATACTCAAAGAGATCCGCGCTATCCGGGTAATTCGCGGGTAATTCGGCCGGTTCGATATGGCTTACTTCCCCTTGGCGCGCCCGAAATTCCGCAGGTGAAACTGCATGATTTCCGCACCCTGCGAATCGTAGATGATCCTGACACTGTGTGGCGCGTCTGGAATGACGAGCAGGCGATGCTCGATACCGAGTGATTTCAGGAACGCGGCCCACTCCAGATTGTTCTCGTAGTTGAAACCCTTGTTGCCGACATAGGCGAGAATGTTGAGCTTTGGGCTCTGATGCTTCGCGTAGTCGCGGGCCCGATCCCACGTGTTCGCGCCCTTGATAAATTTCAGGTTCTCGTTTTCCCAACCTCCCGTCTCCGAGATTCGTTTCTCAGTCGCATGACCGCCACCACCGGGCGCGGCGGAGACGAACAGCTCCGGATACTTGAACATGATCCGCGCGGTACCGCGCCCACCTTGGGAGAAACCTTCAATCCCACGACCGGAGCGTTTCGCGATCGTGCGGTAGTTCTTGTCGATGTGGGGAATGAGTTCATGGACGAAGGTCCATTCACCCCAAGATCCGAATTTGGGCATGTTGTAGTGGCTGAGTAAACCGCCATTCACAAATACATAGATGGCTTCTCCCACCTCACCGGAGACCTGAAACTCGCGAATCTGGCCCGCCAGCTTGACGCTCTTCAATTCACTCCCGGGCCGACCACCGTGCAGATAATAGACCACCGGAAAACGTTGCCCCTTCGCCTTGCCAGATTTGTAACTGGGCGGCAGATAAATGCAGTAGCCAATCTCGACCTCCATCGCGCGGCTCTGGTAGGTGCCGTGGGAGACGCCCTTCGGCAGTTCGCCCTGGGGTTTGTTGATCCATTTGAACGGCGCGGGTTTCTTCTTGGGCTTGGCGGATTTCTTGGCTGTGCCTGCGGCTTTATCCGATTTGCCTGACTTCTCCGCAGCGAATGCCGGAGCAGCGATATGGATCAGCAAAACTGAAAGCAGAGTCGGAATGAGTTTCATCGTGGGGAAATCGATAGTGCCAATGACGCTATTCTGTAGCCGGGGTGTCTGACGTTTCCTCCACCGAGGTCTCCTCAGCCGGAGCTTCTTCAGTTGGCTTTTCGGTAACAACTGCAACGGAACTCGGACCTTTCGCAGAAAGCAACGTGGCATTCTTGATGAGGCGGCAGAAATCCTTCTTGGTACCGGTACGATGTTCACCCGCATCGGATTTGAGATCGCGCATGGTCTTGTATTTTACCTGAAGTCGCTCGAGATGAACGATCCGAACGAATTCATCTGCGGTCTTCCAGACCTGACCTTGTCGAAGTTTTAATGCCATGGGTAATTGTCGTTTGTATTTGCTCGGCGGAGATCTTCCACCAGCGCGAGCAGAATGCGGTTGGCATCCCCCGATGGCAATGGCGATCTGGAATCCAGGCCGACGAACAGCCCGAAGCCACACTGATCGAATGCCCCACCGGGGCAAGCGTTGAAAGCTGAGCCGTGATCTAAGGGGCCTGACCCTGCTGTTCTGCAAATCCACGACCCGCAATTCTCAGGCCGTCTCCACAGATCAACTCAACAGCGCCGCGATCGGATTCCCGCGATCGGTGATCGGGACCGGGCGATCGCCGTCGTAGAGGTTCTTGCGGTAGTTGACGCCGACGGCGGCACAGATGGTGGCGAAGAAATCGGGGACGCTGACGCGATCGGAAACCGGGTGCTTGGCCAACTCATCTGTTACTCCGTAGGCGCCTTGGTGGGACAGGCCTCCGCCGGCCAATACGCAGCTGAAGGTCCGGCCCTGATGGGCGCGGCCGCCACGGACATCGAACTCCGGCGGGCGACCGAACTCGCTGGTGATCATGATGAGGGTTTTGTCCAACAGTCGCTTCTGCTTCAGATCGATGATCAGCGCGGAGACGGCGGTGTCCAATTCCCGGATGAGTTCATGCTGATCCAGGATTCCTTCGTGATGAACATCCCAGCCGGCACCATTGAGAAAATTCAGATTGTGCGAGACCTCGATGAACCGAACGCCACGTTCGACCAACCGGCGACTGAGCAGACAGCGCTGACCGAATTCACCACCGTATTGGTTGCGTAGAGCCGCCGGTTCTGCTCCAACCTTGAAAGCGCGGTTGAACTCAGGGCCGCTGAGTCGGAGGCTTTGCTCGATCGCAGCTTCGTAGTTCAACAGACGCGATTCAGCCGTCGGTTGCGCACTCTCCCGCAGGACGGAGAGGAAACGTTCGCGGCGCGATTGGCGCGCGGGCGTGATGCCATCCGGCCGCGACAATCCGGCCGGTCCCTGACTGGTGTTGGTGGTGTAAAGATACCCGGCCTTGGGACCGAGAAAGCCCGGACCACGGGTGACGTTCGGATACCCGATCAGTACATATGGCGGCGCGTTCTCTTCTGCGGCTCCCCGTTCGTGGGAGATGATCGACCCGATGGAGGGATAGGTCACCGTTCCGCTGATCGGCCGGCCGGTATGCATCCGGTTCGTGGCGGCCGCGTGTTCGTCGATGACGCTGTGATGAACGGTCCGGACCGCCGTCACATGTTCCATCAACGGGGCGAGTCGGGACAAATGTTCGGACAGCTTCACCCCCGGCACTGAAGTCTCGATCGAATCGTAGTAACAACCGGGCTTGCGGGTCTTGGGATCGCCTTTCCGTTTGGGATCAAAGGTATCGATCTGCCCCATGCCGCCCCCCAGCCAGATGGATATGACATGCTCGGCCTTGCCCTGGAGCACGGTTTCGGGCGTCTCACCGAGCGCGGGAAACGAGGGCAGGGCGATCCCGCCGATCCCCATGGCGGCGGCGCTGCCGATGAACTGTCGACGATTCTGATTCATGGAATCCATACGAACTCCCGATGATTGATCAAACTCCATACCATGTCTTCAAATCTTTCCCGCCATTCGGAACGCAGCCGTGGATCGGCCGGAGGTCCCTTGAGCACGCGACGTTCGAGTTCGTTCTGAACCTTGGTGGCCTGGTGCCGCTGGTGGTTGAACCAGGTGATCAGCGGTAGCAGTTCGGGTTCCTCGATCTGGACAAGCTTTGTCGCAGGGACCACCCGGTTGGAGAATCCCGCGCGTAGTGCCTTTGTGAACTGCTGCTTCTCTGTTGCCGTGGGTTGTCGCGAAAGCACTCTTACAAACATCGCTTCAACCAGTTCATCGGGCGAATTCGCACTGACCGCCAATTCGGCCAATTCACTTCCGTTCGCCGCCCGGGCCAGCGTCGTCACCAAGGTTCCATTCGCGAGGA
>JBLFYM010000070.1:0-32453 GCA_047608975.1 Limisphaerales bacterium
TCCCACCAAGCAGACGGCAGCCAAGAAAACAGCGGTGAAGAAGAGCGTGTCGAAACCTGCCGCGAAAGCCGTCGTTCCCGGATCGAAGGAAGATCGGTTTGTGATCATCATGGCCGGGGGAAAGGGTGAGCGGTTCTGGCCGGTGAGCCGTGAATCCACCCCCAAGCAGTTGATTCGTATTCTGGGTGACAAATCATTTCTCCAGGAAGCGGTCGAGCGTTGTCTGCCACTGGTTCCACTCAAGAACATCATCATCATCACCAACAAGGTTCAGGCCCCCGAGGTTTGCCGGCAGTTGCCGAAGTTGCCCAAGGAAAACGTCGTCGCCGAACCCGTCGGCCGTGATACCTGCGCCGCGGTCACGCTCGGAGCTGCAATCGTGGGGGCGCGATCCACCACCGCGACCATGGCCGTTTTGCCGGCCGATCACGTGATTCCCGATGCAGCCAAATTCCAGAAAGTGCTGGAGGACAGCTTTGATCTGGCCAGTCGTGGTCAGGCCCTCGTCACGATTGGTATCAAGCCGGACGAACCGGCGACGGGTTACGGTTACATCAAGTTTGGCAAGCTGTTGCCGAAGCCCAAAGGCGGGAAGAAATATCGCACGAAGTTTTATGTGGCGGATCAGTTCAAAGAAAAGCCCAACTACGATACCGCGTTGGAATATGTGAACAGCGGTCAATACCGCTGGAACGCCGGCATGTTCATCTGGTCCTTCGTCGCCGTCGCCGAGGCACTGCAGAAACATCAGCCGGAGATGGCAGCAGCCTGCCACCGGTGGTTTGAAGCGGCTGCCAAGGGCAAGTTGGATCGCGTGCTCAAGAAGGAGTATCCCGAGATCAAAAAGATCTCGATCGACTTCGCGCTGATGGAGAAGGCGCAGAACGTGGTCGTCGCCGATGGTTCATTCAGGTGGGACGATCTGGGTGCCTGGAATGCGCTCGCTCGCCATGTGAAGACCGATCGGGAAGGCAACGCGGCCCTCGCCGAATTCGTTCACGTCGATGCCGCGCGCAACATCATCTTCGACGGTCGCACCAAGAACCGCACTCCGATTGCGGTGGTGGGAGTGAAAGACACCATCCTTGTTCAGACCGACGACGCCGTGCTGCTGGCCCACAAGAGCCAGTCAGACAAAATCAAGCTGCTGGTGAAGAAACTGGGCGAACACCCGAAGTTCAAGAAGCTGATCTGAGTAAGGTTGCTTTCGCCCTCGTTTCCCGACAGAGCTTGGGGAACGAGGGCGGGAAACTCTCGCCGTTCTTACCAGGCCGCTTTGGGCGTAGCCTTCTCGTATTCGGTCCATCCCACGCGCTTGGCCTTGTTGATAAATACGAACGCGCCTTTCTTGTTGCCCACCACCACGTCGGGAAACTTGTCACCGTTCAGATCGCCGACCGTGACCTGTGTTCCCACGCCGGAGTTGTTGTCAATCTGCATGGGGACGAAGCTGACTTCGCGTTTCACCTTCACGGTTTTGAACCAATAAAGCACTGCTGGTGCGTTGGGTTCGGCATCCTTATCCGGGCCATGTGCCCAGAATCGTTTGCCGGTCACAATATCCATCAGTCCGTCCTGATTCATGTCTGCGAGGGCGATCGCGTGCAGTTGAGAGAACGCAACGCCATAAGGATTGTCTGAAGCCTTTTCGCCCAAGACAGGTTCTTCCAGGAAATGCAGAATTCGGCCGTCGCGATACTGCAGGTAGACGCTCAAACCGTAGCCGTGACCGTCATGGCTGGTAACAACGTCATTGAGACCGTCGTTGTTCATGTCGTGCACATACATCTGCGCGCCGCCGCGGGCACCTTCCGGAGCAAACGGAACCTTGTGGAGTTTCCATTTCGATTTGCCATCCCAATCCGCCGGTTGCTGCCACCAGCCGTCCCGTTCCAAAATATCCACGAGACCGTCCGCGTTCAAATCGCCATAGCCGTAGCCATGGGTATACTTGAAGAAGCGCTTCTTATCGAAGTGTGAGATCGCGCGGAACTTGCCCATCTTCGTCGGGTTCTTCCAGTCGAGTTCAACGTAGCCGAGGAAGCCCCGGCTGTGCGCGATCAATTCCGGTTTGCCGTCGCCCGTCATGTCGCCCAGTTGCGGCGATTCGTTGTCCGTCTCATCCCAGACAACATGTGCCTGCCAATGTCCCTTGCCATCCACCTCGTGGACATTCTTGGGGTTCTCGTACCAGACCGTTTCTTTACCTGGCCAGCCGAAGACCAGGATGTCCATCCAGCCGTCGCCATTAAAATCATAGGTGTAGGTCAGAAAGTTGTTGGAGTAGCCATTCCTGCCACTCAGTTCGCCGGTGAATCCTTTGATGGTGCGTTCGATGCCATCCTCACCCTTCACCTTGAACGTGTTCGTGGCGGCGTAATACTCGGTGGCTTGCTTGAAGCTGGGCCCGGCATACCAGAACGGACCGATGACCACATCCATTTTGCCGTCCTTGTTGAAGTCACCGTAATGGGCACCTTCAGCCCAGAACTTGTCGGTCAGCTTCGACTTGGTGAAGGTGTTGATGACAAACTTTTTGCCACCCTTCTTTTTCTTCTGCGCGGCTTCGGTTGAAAGCGAAAACAGCAACAGTAATGCGAGTGCAAATCTGAACATGCCGGGATTACGGGGGGAGATGGATTTTTGGTCAAGCGCAGCATTTCGAACGCCCCCCGGTGTGCTCGTAAAAAGTATTCAGCCAACCACACCGCTACTGCTGGATTCAGCTCCCCCCTTCCGCTAACGTCCCCGATCCCGTGAATGATGACGGTGCCATTACTGAACTGAAGGAGCTGCTGCCCCAATGTCTGACCGCAGACTGGGTGCGGATCGGTTACCAATTGGCGCGCCTGATCCGGAATCCTGAGTCGGCGAAAAACCGGCCCGAACAATTGCGGCGATTGTTGGAGCGCGCCCACGAATCGGTCGCGTTCCGTCAGCGAAGAGCGGAGGATGTTCCGACCGTCAAATATCCGCCGGATCTGCCGATCACCGGAAGAAAGGACGAAATCATCGCCGCGATTCGCGAACATTCCGTCGTGGTGATCGCCGGCGAAACGGGTTCGGGGAAGACGACCCAGATCCCCAAGATGTGTCTGGATGCGGGACTGGGTGTGGCCGGCAAGATCGCCTGCACCCAACCGCGGCGCGTAGCGGCACTGTCTGTATCACGCCGAATTGCCGAGGAACTCTCCGTCAGCTGGGGGCGCGAGGTGGGTTGCAAGATCCGCTTCGACGACCGTTCCAGTCCGGAGTCGTACATCAAGATGATGACGGACGGCATGCTGCTGGCGGAAATGCAGGGCGATCCAACGCTCGCAGAATACGATGCCATCATCATCGATGAGGCCCACGAACGGAGCCTCAACATCGATTTCCTCCTCGGCCATCTCAAAGGGTTGGTCGAGCGTCGCGATGATTTGAAGGTGATCATCACTTCGGCAACGATCGATACCGAACGCTTTTCGGAACACTTCAACAATGCCCCGGTGATCGAAGTCTCCGGGCGCATGTTTCCCGTGGCGGTCGAATACCAGCCCTTGGATTCCCGGCAGGAGGAACGCGGCGAGGTCAGCTACGTCGACGGTGCCGCCCAGGCCACCGAACAGATTCTCTACACCACCGACACGGGTGACATTCTGATTTTCATGCCCGGCGAACGGGACATCCGTGAAACCAGCGAACGGATTGAAAGCATGTTCGGTGGCGATGCCGAAGTGGTGCCCCTGTTTGGCCGGCTGAGTTCCACGGAGCAACAGCGGGTGTTCAGCACCTCTGCCCGGCGCAAGATCGTCATCGCCACCAACATCGCTGAAACCTCCCTCACCATTCCCGGAATCCGCTACGTGATCGACGCGGGCCTGGCGCGAATCAGTCGCTACAGCCCTCGCACCCGCACGCGACGTCTGCCCGTGGAAGCCGTCTCCCAGAGCAGCGCCAATCAGCGCAAGGGCCGCGCCGGACGACTTGAGGATGGCATCTGTATTCGCCTCTATTCGGAGGAGGAATTCACCAAGCGCCCGCTCTTCACGCAGCCGGAAATTCAGCGCTCGAATCTCGCTGAAGTCATTCTGCGGATGAAGGCCTTTCGTCTGGGTGATATTGAAACCTTCCCCTTTGTGGAGCCGCCATCCCCAGCCGCGATCACTGCCGGATACAATCTGCTGCGTGAGTTGGGCGCGTTGGACAAGGACCGTGAACTGACGGACCGAGGCCAGAAACTCGCGCGTCTCCCGATCGATCCCACGCTCGGCCGCATGTTGCTCCAGGCGCAGGAGGAACATGCCACCCACGAATTGCTGATCATTGCGGCAGGACTCAGCATCCAGGATCCGCGCGATCGGCCGCTTGAAAAGAAGGACGCCGCCGAGGCCGCCCACAAACGTTTCGAATCTCCGTGCTCGGATTTCCTGACCCTCCTGCGGATCTGGAATGCCGTGCACGACGAATACGAAGCGCAGCGCACCCAGAATCACCGGCGAAAATTCTGCCGCAAAAACTTCTTATCCTATTCCCGGATGCGGGAATGGCAGGACCTGCATTCACAGCTCCTCGGGGCGTTGAAGGATCTTGGTGATGCCCGCCTGAACGAGAGCAATGCGAATGAGGACGCGATCCATCGCTCCATCCTGGCCGGACTGATTGCTCACGTGGCCCGCCGCGAGGAACGCAATGTTTACCGTGGTGCCGGTGATCGTCGCATGAAAGTTTTTCCCGGATCGGTTCTGAACGAACGCCGTGAGAAAGACGCCAAATCAAAGGGCAAGGGCAAAGGCGGGAAGAAGCCGCAGGCGGCCCCCACCAATCAACCACGTTGGATTGTCGCCGGCGAAATCGTCGAGACTTCCCAGCTGTTCGCGCGAACCCTCGCCGGAATCAATCCTGACTGGATTGTCCAACTGGCCCCGCATTGTTGCCAGACCACCCATCGCGAACCCCACTGGAGCGTCACCTCGGGCCGCGTGTTGGTTCAGGAAGTAACCACGCTCTTCGGCATGGAAGTCCTGCGGCGCAAGGTGCCTTTTGGGAAGATCAACCCGCTCGAAGCGACTAAGATTTTCATCCGTGATGCGTTGGTGGAGGAGAATCTGTTTTCGGCTGAGGGTGAGGAATCGCTGGAAGAAGCCGTGGCCGCGAAATATCCCTTTGTGACGTACAACCAGTCGGTTTGCCGCAAGGTGGAACACTGGCTAACCCGCGTTCGCCGGCACGATGTCACCGCGCCGGACATCGCCCTGCAGAATTTCTATGAACAACGGCTGGAAAACATCTCGTCGCTGCACGAACTGAACGCCTTGCTCAAGCAGCAACCGGATACCAGTCGACTGGAGGTCACGGAACAGGACCTGGTTGGTGACGAAACCACCGGCTTCGACGAGAATGCGTTTCCGGAACGCCTGACTGTTTCCGGCCAGCCGGTGGAGGTGAACTACGCCTATGCACCGGGCGAAGAGCACGATGGCGTCACTGTGCTGCTGCCGTTCACCGTTGCCCAAAGCGCGGACGCCGCGTCGATGGACTGGGCCGTCCCTGGTCTACGTGAAAAGTTCACCCTGGAACTGTTGCGTTCACTTCCCAAGTCGCTGCGCCGAGAATTGATGCCGTTGCCAAACACGGTGGCGATTATCGTGGACGAGTTCACTCCGGAAGGAGATTCGCTCACGAACTCGCTGGCTGAATTTGTCCGACACCGTTTTGGCATCCTGATTCCCGTCGGTTCCTGGTCCGCCGACGATGTGCCGGCTCATCTGCGACCGCGCATCGAAGTCATCGGTCGGAAGAAACAATCACTCAAGACCGGCCGCGATCTGAATGCGCTACGGGAACATCTCGGGCAGAAAAACTTCGGGCCGGCGGACGAAAATCAGGCACCCAAGGAATGGCGACTGGCGGCGACGCACTGGGACCGATTCGACCTGCGCGACTGGACGGTGGGCGATCCACCGGAACGCGTGACCGTCCGCGACGATCCGGATCTGCCGCTCTACGGATGGCCTGGATTTGAACTGGTAGACGGGTGCGCCAATTTTCGGCTCTTTTCCACTCCTGAAGCGGCAAAGCGATCCACCCCCGCCGGGATTGGGCGACTCATCCAACTGGCACTTCACAAGGATCTGGCATGGTTGGAGAAGGATCTGCGCAGTCTGAATGCGTTGCGAGATCTCTACGCGCCCCTGGGGCAGATCGCAGAACTGCAGGAAAGCGCCTTCGTCCACGCGCTGCGCATCATCATTCCAACCGACCCGTTGAAACGGCTGACAGACGCCGGTTTTCGGGATGTGGTGGAGCAATCTCGAACCCGGATTCCAGGGTTGGCCCATCGTATCGGTGATCAGATCAAACAGGTGCTCGAAGCCCGTCAACGCGCCGTCAAAAGTCTCGGCGTGGTCGGACCATCAAAGCGCGCCGCCAAGAAGCCCCTCACCGATCTCAGCCAACTGGGTTCGCTCGCCACTCCTGAACCCAGCGATCAACCGTTTGCCTTCGAACTGACCGCGCTCCTGCCCGCCCGATTCCCCGAACGCATTGATTCCGCCCGACTCCCCCATATTCCCCGCTACTTCAAGGCATTGGAAATCCGCGCCGAACGCGCCCGCCTGAATCCGGCCAAAGACGAAGAACGAATTGCGCAACTCACTCCTTATCTGAATCATCTCCACAAATTTGGTTCCGAAAAATCACTCAGCTCCGAAGCCCGGACGCTCGTCGATGAGTTGAAATGGATGATCGAAGAATACAAAGTCTCCCTCTTCGCGCAGGAACTCAAAACCGCAGTCAAGGTCTCACCCAAACGACTGGATACGTTGATCAGTCAAATCGCCAAGGGCTGAACAGATGTTTTGGAGGAGCGAGCTTGCGAGTCCGTGGCCTCGTATAATCCAATTGGCGCCCGGCGCGTTGGCCATTCTATCTCGAAATCGGCTGCGAGATGCGGAGGTAGGCGAAGAAATCGCGCATCTCCTGATCGGTCAATTGTTGGAGCAGGCCCTCAGGCATCAGACTGCGACCCATCGGCTTGAGTGATTTTACATCTGCGCGGGAAACCCGGATGTCTTCTCCGGCCATTCCTCGCAACGCCACGATCTGGTTGTCCTGATCGGTCAGGAATCCGCTGAGGGAACGGCCGTCCGTTGTCTCAAGCGAGACGTATTCGAAGCCTTCCCGGATCTCCGCATTGGGATTCACCACGCTGATCAGCATCGTGTTCAGGTCCCCTCGCTGATACGGCGTCAGATCAGGTCCGATGCTTCCTCCCTTGTGGAAGAGTTTGTGGCAGGCCGCGCAACGCGTCATGAACGCGGCTTCGCCGGCGTAAGGATTTCCGGGTCCGCCTTTCAGAATCTTTTCGACGGAGGCGATCTGATGGTTGAAGTCGCTGGTGGGTTCGGGCGTTGCGGTAAAAATCTCTTCCGCCTGAAGCTGCGTGTTTTCGTCCCCACTTTGTTTCAATCGTTGGATCACCTCTCCGGACACGATCGATCGGTCGATCTCACCACGTTTCACTGCACCGAGCAGGCCGCCGGTCCATTGTTGGCGGCTGAGCAGTAGATCGAAGGCAGCGGGTTGGACAGCGCGGTCCAGTTTGGCCAATCGTCCGATCACGCGTTGGCCGATGTCGGCTTCCGCATAGAACGACAGTGCCGCGAGCGCAGCTTTTTGAATGGTCTGGTTCGTGTCATCGAGCGCTGCGATGAGCAAGGTCGTGCGGGCGGACGGGACTTTGAGTTCACCCAGTGTGCGGATGACCGCGAGGCGCTCCTGAAGTTTTGTTTTGGAGGTACCCACAAGGGAGACTGCGGTCTTGATCGCAGCGGGATTACCGAGACGCAGATTGAGGATCAACGAACTCATACCGGAGTTTAGCAAAGCCTTGGTCAGCACTTCGGGGAGTCCGTCCATGGGACGTCCCTTAAAACCTTCCTCAAAGCCTTTGAGCAATTGCGCGGTGTGTTCCTTGGACGGTGCCAATCCTAACAGGCGCGCGCAGTCGAGCAGATCGCGGTTGCGGCTTTGCGAGGCAAGTCGCTGCATGATGCGCGGCAGGATGTGTTCGCGAACCATCGGGAAATCCCAGAACTCTCGATCATCGAAGAGCGCCATCAGGGACGAACGATCGGTGTCCGCCTTGGCATCGAAGACCCACCAGCACATCAGCGGAACATAGGCATCGGCCAGATCTTCTTCGTGAGCGAGAACGGCTTTCACCAGCGGCAACGCCTGGTCAGTGGGCAGTCGGCGGGCAGAGGCAGCCATCTGGGACCGCACTTCGGCACTGCTTTCGTAACGGGCCTGTTCCAGCAATGCAGTGTGTAGGCCTTTGGCAAGTCGCTTGGATCCGGGTGCGTCACCCAGGCTGTCGATCAGTCCGACGGTGGTTCGTTTGTTGGCGAAGCCGATGTCATCCGTCAGGAATCGAACGGTCCAATAACGCACGGCGGCATCGCTGCTTTTCAGGGCGGCGATGCCGGTGCCTTGGTCTAGTTCGAATGCCTGGTAGTAGGCCCAAAGCGCGCACCGGGCGGCGAATCCACGGCCGGTGCCGATCAGCTTCCGGAGTGGACCGCGAACGCTGCGATCCTTGCGCTCACCCAACAGGCGAACCGCAGTGTGGCGATGCCATTTGTTTGCGTGCCCGAGGAGTTCGATCAGTTCACTACTGGACTTGTCGGCGAGATTGAGATCCGCCTCCAGCTTCATCCCTTTTCCACGCAAGCGGAAGATGCGGCCGGTCGTCGGATCAATCTGGCTTTGGTAGTGCTGACCGTGGGCGATGTAATGCTCGTAAAAATCGGCAATGAACATAGAACCGTCCGGCGCGTTCCCGATGTAGACGGGTCGGAACGCGAAGTCATCGCACTCCAGCACCTTCGCCAGGTCGGTGGTGGTGAAGGTCGATCCGGCGTCCAGCCGGCGGCTTGCGATCACGAAATTGTGCAGCGGATCCACACTGAAAAAACTGTGGGCATACTTCTTGGGAATGGCCGTGCCTTCACCCAGGGCGGCGAAGTGCGTGAAGCGGGGTACGGGTTGTTCGGTACCCATCTTCGGCAATTCGCCAAAGGAAAACGGATTGCGAGGTGGCCCGTACTTGTTCGGTGTTTTGCCCTGCATGAGGTAGTAGCCGCCCTGCACGTAGTGAAAGCCGCGCGTCGTGCCGCCGTTGTGCCCGGTGTAGAGTCGGCCATTGTCGTCGATCTCCAGACCGAAGTTGTTGCCGCCGCCTTCGGAGAACAGTTCGAAGCGGCGCGATTCCGGATGGTAGCGCCAGACCATGCAGCCTTGGAAATAGACACCCTTGGATTTTGGCGAATCAATCCCCGGGCGACGGATTCGACAGGTCGTGGTGCTGCCTTGGGCACCATACAACCAGCCGTCTGCACCCCAGACCAATCCGTTTGCCACGGAATGCGAATCCTCCAGTCCGAACCCGGTAAGATGCACGACCGGATCGCCGTCGGGCACGTCATCGAAATCTCGGTCCGGGTAGAAGAGCAGGTAGGGCGTGTTCATCACCCACACACCATCGCGACCTCGAATCGCGGAGTTCGCCATATTCAGGCCGTCTTGGAAGACCTTGTGTTTGTCGTAGGCGCCATCGCCGTCGGTGTCTTCGTGGATCGAGATGATGTCCCGGCCACGATCGTGATTCGGTGGTGCGGGCGGAATGCGGTCATAATGCGAGCGATAGTATTTGTCGCGGCTCAGCATTTTGATACCGGCGGGATAGGGGTACTGGCGGTATTGCGCGACCCACAGGCGTCCGCGTTCGTCGAAGCTGAAGTAGGTGGGTTGCGCGACCAAAGGTTCGGCCACCATAAGATCCACTTCGAAATCCTTGTGCGGCCGCATCTTCGCGAAGGATTCCGCCGGTGACAGTTTTTCGCCCGTAATGAAATTGGCTGTTGCTCCGAGGATGCGACTGGATTCGTGGAACTTGTCAAACGAGCTCGTCTTCGGCCGATCCTTCAGTGCCTTGCCCGCAAAGGCCGGATCGTCACCGCTTCGGAATTCCCATTTCCCCGTGAATTCAACCTCCCAGAAATAGTTCATCATGAAGGGTGCCTCGGCGACGAATCCGCCCGGACCCGCAGGGTTGTACATTCGGAAAGCGATCTCGTTCCACTGATCCTTCACCAAGGTGCCGGGCGGGATCTTGTGTCGGAAATTGCCATCGCGGCCGTCCTTGTATTCCGGTGGAAATCCCCCGGCAGTCCCGAGCTTCACGCTGTTGACAAACACCTCATGCGCGCCGGGCACTCCCTTGATTCCAATCAGCGTCGATTCGCCCCAGAGATCGCGCTCGTGTTTGGAGAAGTAACTGGCGTGTGGTTTCACCCAGGTGCGGAACCACGCATGGCCGGTAAACTCCACCTTCCCGGGCACATCGACGGTTCGCCATTCGGCGGCAAACGCAGTTCCGGTCGAGAGCAGAATCAGGGACAAAGCGAAAAAGAGATCAGCAGATCGTTTCATTGGCAGATGGGACAGTTTGAACGGGAATACGATCGGGATACTGGTAGAGCCCGCGCGAAGGCTCAACACCCAAGATTGAACAAAATCACACCCCGTAGCAGCCGACGTGAGTCGGCTCAAACCCCGCTTCGTAACAGAAGTATGAGCAAACTCACGTTCGCTGCTACGAAACGCGCCCGCGGCTCGAATCAAAAAGAGTAGGCAAAGGAATGTGAGGCTGAACCAATGAAGCAATCTGCTCTCGTAGCAGTCCGCATAAACTCCGCTCCAAGACCGTTGTATGAGCGAATTCAACACTCCCTAAGCCGCTTGACGCCCGCCCAGCGAAAAGCTTCACTCCCCGCACCAACGACCTGCCGGAACATGTGGCTCAAACGGAAAATCGCCCCTTTACTCCACTGGGCCGCCTTGAAATCGGGAACATCCGTTCAACGGATGCGCAACGTGCCGGGCGCACGAATCATCACCTTCCACGCCGTTGGCACACCCGAATGCACCACCAAGGTCTTTGAGCAGACCGTGGCGTTCTGCAAGAAATACTACGACGTGGTGTCGCTCGCGGTCATCACCGACAATCTTGCCAGACAGCATCCCGACCTCAAGAAGCAGGTTGCCCTGACATTCGATGACGGCCTGCGGAACAACCTGAAATACGCCTACCCGATTCTGAAGAAGTATAACGCGCCCGCGGCGTTCTTCATCTGCCCCGGCCTGGTGGAACGCGGTGCCTGGCTGTGGAACGTGGAAGCCCGCGCGCGCCTGCGCTGGATGCATCCCGGCGGTCTTTCCGAACTCGCGGACAGCCTGGGCCGCCCCGGTTCAAACCACCTTCAGATCGTCGATTGGCTGAAGAAATTGCCGATCCGTTCGCGCATGCATGTGGAGCAGGTCATCCGCGAGGCCACTCCCGCGTGGAAACCAAACCGCAGCCAGGAGATTGCCAACGATCTGATGAGCTGGGACGAACTCAAGATCCTTGATCCCAAACTCATCACCATTGGCGGACATAGTACCAATCATCCGATCCTGGCCAACTGTAATTCCCAAGAATTGATCCACGAGGTGGCTGAGTGCGGTCCGCTCATCGAGAAGCGATTGCTCCGCAAGGTTGAATACTTCTGCTATCCAAACGGTGATTTCAATCCGCTGGTGACGCGTTTTGTAGAGCAGAACTATCGCGCGGCGACGAACACCAAGACCGGCATCATCAACGCGGCCGTGAAGCCGCACGAGATTCCCCGCGTGGGATCCAGTCACAGCTTTCCGCATTTCGTCTGGCGAATGCACAAACCGACCTCCTGACCATGTCCGTTCTCACCACCGCCAAGTATTGGTTGCCCACCTACCTGCGCCAGAAGCCGCTGCCGCTGCCGACGGGTATCAAGGACGTCATGATCGCGGTATGTGATCACTTTGAACCCATGCATCACGCGGACAAAACCGAGGCGATGAATCGCATGGGCCGGTGGAAAACCGAGTTCCCCAAGAACATCAAACCCTTCCACGATCATGACGGCGTGGCCCCGCGCCACACCTGCTTTTATCCGGTCGAACAATACGACAAAGATCTGCTGCAGGAGGTCGAGGAACTCGTGGCCCGCTCTGGCGCAGAGGTAGAGGTCCATCTGCATCACGAGAACGACACGCCCCGGAAATTCAGCGACAAGATCAAGAAGGGGATGGACCAGTTGCAGGAACACGGCTTCCTGCCACTCGACGGCAAAGGCGATCCCCGCTTCGGATTTGTTCATGGCGACTGGGCCTTGGACAATTCGCATCCCTTGGGCTCCCACTGCGGTGTGAACAACGAAATCACGCTGCTCCGCGAGCTTGGCTGCTATGCCGACTTCACGATGCCCTCCGCCCCGGACGCCACGCAGACCCGGACAATCAACCGGATCTACTACGCGTCCGATCAGCGCCGGCCCAAGTCTCACGACCAGGGTGTCGAAGCCCGCGTATTGACCACCGATCCCTTGGCCGCAGACGACGTTGATCCCCGTTTCGGCGATCTGTTGATGGTGCAGGGGCCGCTTGGACTGAATTGGAAGTGGCGGAAGAACGGAATTTTTCCACGCCTTGAAAACGCGGACCTCACCCGGATCAATCCCCCGACCGCCCAGCGCATGGATCTCTGGAAGCACCTGCACATCCATGTCACCGGCCGGCCGGAATGGGTGTTCATCAAACTGCACACCCACGGGGCGCCGCCGCCGAACAACGATATCTTTCTGGGAGATACCTATCGCCGGTTCCACGAACACCTCACGACCCATTACACTCCCGAACAAGGCTGGCGGCTTCACTACGTCAGCGCCCGGGAAATGGTGAACATCGTTCATGCGGCCGAGGATGGGCATCGGGGAAACGCGGGACTCTACCGGGACTACCGGTACAAACTTCCGGGCAACGCCGCGTGAAAGTCCTGTTCGTATCGAATCTCTTTCCGGATGCCTCGGATCCCGTCCGTGGGCAGATCAACGCCACGCTGCTGAAGCATCTCGCCCAACGGGTAGAAGTCCGTGTCTTGGGTCTGCGACCGACCGTCGCGTTTCTCGGTAAAAAATTTGATCGCCTCAAGCCCCGCCCGGAAGACGAATCCCTCAAGCCCACCTATCGGACGGTGACCTACATTCCGAAGGTCGGCAGCCGCGTCAATCATCGGCTGCTCGCCGCCCGGACGGAGGCGACCTTGTGCCGGATCAAACACGATTTTCCTTATGATGTGATTCTCTGCTCATGGATTTATCCGGATGTCTGCGGGATCGCCCGGCTGCTACCCCGCTTGCAGGTGCCGATGGTGGGCATCTCGCAAGGGTCGGACGTGCATCAATATCTGAACATGCGGTTTCGCCGCAAACTCATCGTCGATACGCTGAGTAAGATTTCTGGAACCATCACCCGCTCCAAAGATCTGCGCGACCGACTCGTCGCGGCGGGCGTACCGGCCACGAAAGTTTGCCCCATCTACAACGGTGTGAACACGGGACTGTTCAAAGCCGGGGATCAACTCGTTGCGCGTCGCGCCCTGGGCCTGCCGGAAGAGGGAAAGATCATTCTCTACGTTGGAAACTTTTTGCCCGTCAAGAACCCGCTATTGCTCGTGCGCACTCACGGCCTGCTCACCAAGGCGATGAACTCGCGACCACATCTGATTATGATCGGAACCGGCCCGCAGGAGGAAGCCGTCAGCAACCAGGCCAACGCGCAGGGCACCCGCGGAATCACTCACCTGATGGGGCGAAAGAATTCCGCCGAAGTCGCCAGTTACATGCGCGCCGCTGATCTCCTGTGCATTCCCAGTGAGAACGAGGGAGTCCCCAATGTCGCGTTCGAAGCGATGGGTTGCGGACTCCCAATCGTGGCCACCCGGGTCGGCGGAATCCCCGAGATACTCGATCAGCCCTTCCTTGGAGAACTGGTCGAGCCGGGCGATCAGCAAGGCCTGGCCGAGGCAATGACCCGCGTTCTTTCGACCAACCTCAGCCGCGAACGCATCACCCAACACGCCGGCCGGTTCAGCTGGGTGAACACCTCCGCCGCGTATCTGGAAGTCCTCGAGTCCGCGTTAGGCTGAGCCGCTGGTGGTGCGCCAAAACGGTCCGAGAAAACTACTCAATTGCGGTTCGGTTCCGTTTTGTCCAGATCCGACAGATCCAGACGAACCCGAGTGCCAAGGCGACACTGACCGTGAGGGTGCCGGCATGTTCCACCTGCGGAAATGCCAGAATCGCCCCGGCTCCGATCAGCGGACCGATAAAATTTCCGGCACCGATCACGGCCTCGTGGATCCCGCCATGTTCGCCCTGTGAATCCGTGTCCACGTGCATGGAGTAGTAGAGCGACGAGTAGTAGATCAGACCGAGCGCCAAACCGAAGACCAGCTGCGCCACAAAAACCAGCGGGAGCGTCGGGGACATCAGGATTCCGGCAAACCCCCCGATCATCCCAAAGAATGCGAGTACGAGCCATCGCAACCGGTAATGCCAACCGGTCCATTGCCAGAACAGGACGAAACCGGCCGCCCGCGAAAACAGCCAGACGGAACAGAAGACCCCGGCCATCGTCGGGGTGAGTCCAAACCGCTCGGCCAGGGTGGGGATCGTCGGCGTGCAGACATTCGCGGCCACGAAAGCAAAAGGATTGGCGATCCAACACATCTTCAGAAAGGCCCGGGCAACGATCCCGGGCACCGCTCGCTCTTTCTCGTCCGACGCACCCGGGTTGGCTTCAGAAGTTTCGATCGAATCGATTTGCAGCGGGCTCGCCAAAAGTAGTTGAACCGCTGCGATCACCGCCGGCACGAGAAAGATCCCTTGTGGCCAGGCCTCGTACAGGGCACCGCCGACGAAGTATCCGAGCGCCACGAGGGATGCCCAAATCGTGTTGTAGATCCCGACAATCCGCTGCACCCGATCCGGTGATTCACCCGCGCAACACAGCGCTTGAAGCGGGGCCCAGATAAAGCCCATGGCGAACGCGGCCACGGTGAACACCACCAACTGTCCCGTGGTGCCGGTCACCTGCGAACCGACCGCGAGTGTGATCGAAACCACGGTGAAGGCTGCCCGCAGACAGCGTAAGAATCCGATCCGCCGTCCCCAGCGGCCAAACGAAAACGAGGCCACCATGTAGACGAATCCGCCGTAGCCGCCGAGCAACAGATTCTCCATGTTGCCGAAGCCATGCTCTTTCTGCATGTAGAAGAAGAGAAAGAGAAAGTAGAACGCGAGCGTGAGCGCGTTCAGCCCTTCCAGCACAAAGACCCGGATTTTGAAGGCGCGGTGCGACATCAGGAAACGCTAACTGCGCCCCTCCTCGCGATTGAACGCGACCACTTCCTCGTAGGTGACGCCGTTGCCGCCAAAGATATCCAGCGCGGATCCGATCGTGAGATGGATCCGTCCCCGACCCGTTTCACTCACCTGTTGGAGGTCTACCAGTGAGCGGGCGCCGCCGGCATAGGTGCATTCGATAGGCGACCAATCCGCGAGCTTTTCCACCAATTCCAGATCGATTCCGCGACACAGACCCTCGACGTCCGCCGCGTGGATCAGGAATTCAGCACACGAACCGGCGAGCTGTTCGAGATCCGCCGCGTTCACTTCAAAGTCGGTGAACTTCTGCCAGCGATCCGTGACCACCCAGTATCGGCCATCACGCTTGCGGCAACTCAGGTCGAGTACCAGGCGTTCGCGACCGATGCGCTGCACCAATTGATCGACGCGATCGAAATCGATGCGCCCCTCGCGAAACACCCAGGAAGTGACGATCACATGTGAGGCACCGAGCTCAAGCCAGGGTTCCGCGTTCTCGAGATTGATACCCCCGCCGATCTGCAAGCCGCCCGGATACGCGGCGAGAGCTTCCGTTGCCGCCGCTTCGTTTCCGGGACCGAGCTTGATGACGTGACCGCCGCTCAACCCGTCCTCGCGATACCGTTCGGCGAACCACGCCGGTGGGTGTTCGGCAACAAAGTTGGTCTGCAAACCTTGACCGTCGTCCCGTAAGGAACCGCCAACGATTTGCTTCACACTGCCTTCATGCAGGTCGATACAGGGCCGAAACACGTCGCAGCGTAGAAAGCCGGAGTCGGCAAGTCGAGCCCGCCCCGAACTCACTCCACCTCGAACTTCGCCCGTAGCCGCTGCAACTCCCGATCCAGCTTTGACTGCACGCGTTGGTAGTCCGTCCGGCCGAAGACACTGGTCAGTTCCTGCGGATCGTCCTTGCGATCGTAGAGCTCCCACTCGTCCAGGCTCTTGTCCTTGAAATGGATCAGTTTGTAGCGGCGATCAATCACGCCGTAGTGATTGGAAACCCCATGTCCACCGGACTCGAAGTATTCGTAGTAGAACGATTTGCGCCAATCCTTTGGCGTTTCCCCGCGAATGACCGGCACCAATGAGCGCCCGTGCATGTCTTCCGGTATGCGGGCACCGGCGATGTCGAGAAAGGTTTCGGCAAAGTCGAGATTCGAAACGATGTCGTGATTGTCTGTCCCTTTCGTCACTCCGGGCCAGCGAATGATCAAAGGGGTGCGCAGGCTTTCCTCGTAGATCCAGCGCTTGTCGAACCACCCGTGTTCGCCGAGATAGAAGCCTTGATCCGAGCTGTAGATCACGACGGTGTTCTCAGCCAATCCGGATCTGTCGAGATAGTCGAGGAGTCGTCCCACGTTTTCATCCACGGCCTTCACGCAGCGAAGGTAGTTTTTGATGTAACGCTGATAGTGCCACTTCGTTCGTTCCCGGCCGGTGAGATTGGCTTTCAGAAACGCCTCGTTCTTCGGGCGAAAGTATCCGTCGAAGACTTCCAGTTGCTCCGGTGTAAACTTGCTCGAATACTTCAACATCAGGCGATGGTCACCGATGTGATCGGCGATCCCCATCTTGTGCCTGGCAGCTGCGGAACCGCGTCCCTCGTAATCGTCGAACAGCGTGTCCGGCTCGGGAATGGTTTCGTCCTCGAAGAGCGACAGATGACGCAACGCCGGTTCCCAACGCCCGTGCGGCGCCTTGTGCTGGGACATGAGGAAGAACGGTTTCGAGCCGTCCCGCTTTTCCAACCAATCGATGGTGCGATCCACCACGATGTCCGTGGTGTAGCCGGTGTGTTTCACCGACTTGCCATTGGTGAGCAGCATCGGGTTGTAGTAATCCCCTTGTCCCTTGAGCACCTCGTAGTGATCAAAGCCGGTGGGCGTGGACTTCAGATGCCACTTGCCCACGATCGCCGTCTGATACCCCGCCCGCTGCATCAGCTTGGGCGCCGTCGGTTGTGAACCGTCAAAGGTATCCTTGTTCGTTCGCTGACCGTTCACGTGGGAATACTTGCCGGTCAACACCACGGCGCGGGACGGAGCGCAGATCGAGTTCGAGACCAGGCACCTCCGAAACAAGACTCCCTCCTTGGCCAAACGATCGAGGTGGGGGGTCTGGTTGATCTTGGATCCATACGCGCTGATTGACTGGGTTGCGTGGTCGTCGGTGAAAATGAACAAAATGTTCGGTTGCTTCGCCGCCGGCAATGAGAGTGCGCTCAGGAGCAGGCAAAGCACGGTCATCTTGAAGTGTCTGATCATTGCGGGAGAATTCAGGAGACGGCCGAATTCTAAAAGTTTTTTCAACTGCCCGGGATTGGGTTCCGCGCCGGAAGGTAGATATTTTCCCGGGAAGTGTCTGAAATTGGCGGGTTCGGTCCGGTCGCCGCACAAAATTGTCTGAGCCCGTTAAGTCCTTGGTCGGACTGCCGATAAGGCAACTGTCGCATGCCGACCGACACCGCCCGCAAATTCAAATGAGCAAGACGATCATGACCGTAGACGACGCCTCCATCATCCGGAAGAGGGTATCCTTTACCCTCCAGTCGTCAGGCCATCGCGTATTGGAAGCGGGCGACGGCTTGCAGGCGCTTGATATTGTCAGGAAGGAGCGGGTCGACCTGATTCTCAGCGATATCAACATGCCGAACATGGACGGCATCGAATTTACCCGGCAGGTGCGCACGCTGCCGGAATACAACTCTGTTCCGATCATACTTCTCACCACCGAGTCCGAACCGGGCAAGAAGGCTGAAGGCCGCGCTGCCGGTGCCAGTGGTTGGATCGTCAAACCGTTCAAGCAGGATCAGCTCCTCGCCCTGATTGCCAAAGTGCTGCTCAACTGAGCCGTCCCCGTAACCCGCGCCTTGCCGTGCCGTGCCGTGCCGTGCCGTGCCGTGCCGTGCCGTGCCGCGCCTTGCCGGAAGGCGAATTCGTCAAGATAGGACTGCAAATGGGCCGGCCGGATTTTTAGGTAAACCAGCCTCATGGAACTGCCGATAACAAAGTGAGGGAGACGATCAGCCTCCCTTTACCTCCATTGAAACGGACGGACCATGAAACTGAGTTTCACATACATCGACCGACTGCTCGTGACGATCATCATCGCCTCCGCGACCCTCACTGTGATTCTCACAGCCTCGGCAGTGGCTGGCATCTGATCGGGACCATTTTCTACGGCCAATCGCTCTGCGGATTTGAGCAGGCTATTTGAAAAACAGGGAGGTAGCTACGAAGGTTGAACGGTACGCGCGTAAAAGCGCCAACTGAGCAGACCCGCCGCCAGTCCCAGTCCAGCTGCCAGCCCAATCCAGATTCCAACGGCACCCAGTTCGTAACGGAACGCCGTGAGGTAACCCACCGGCAACGCGACCGCCCAATACGAGATCGCGGCGATCAAGGTAGGAAGACGGACGTCGCTCATCCCGCGCAAGGCGTTGATCAAAACGACCTGCGTGCCGTCCGCCAATTGGAAAACTGCAGCGACCACCAGCAATCTCGCAGTCAGGTCAATCACCTCCTGTGAGTGCACGAACCATCCGGCCATCGTCGCCCCACCGAATACAAATCCGATCGCACAGACAGCCATCAGCGAGAGCGCAATCAGCAGACCACCGCTGGTGATTCGCCAGACGCGGCCCCGCAGTCCGGCCCCCCAGGCGTGGCCGGCCCGAATCGAAACCGCCAGTCCCACACTGAGTGCCGCGATGAAGGTCGTGGAGGCACAAGTCATCGCGATCTGATGCGCCGCAATCGCCTCGGCACTGATCCAGCCGACCATCAACGCGCCCGCGACAAATCCGCCGATTTCAAACAGGTGTTGCAGGCCGACCGGGATGCCCAGTCGGCCGAGCGAGACCACGCGGGACCACGCCCATCCGACCAGCCAACGTCGGGGCCGGAAGCGCGCCAGCCGTTTCGATCGGAGCACGTAGACGATTGAAGCCACCGCCATCCACGAACGGGCAACCAAGGTTGCGATTCCGGCACCTTCCAGACCCATTGCCGGAGCGCCCAGATTGCCGAAGATGAGCACCCAGTTCAGGAACACGTTCAGTAACACCCCACCGATCAGGATCAGCATCGGTGGCCAGGGGTTGTTCAGGGCTTCGCTGAATCCTTTGATGCCGTGCGAAATCAGCACCGGCAGCAGCGACCAGCCAAACAACAGCAGATACGTGCGCGATGCCGTCACCACCTCCGCCGGTTGTCCAAAGTGATGCAGATGATCGGCGAGCCAGGTCAGACTCAGCGCCGTAAGCAACCCGGTGGCCACCGCCAGCAACAGACCGTGCCGCAGCCATTCCGCCGCATCGTCCGCCCGGTTGGCCCCGTAGGCCTGGGCGGTCAGAACCGAAATGGATCCCAACATGCCGATGCCGGTGATCAACGGAACATGGGCGACCGTGTTCACCAGGGCGCAGGCGGCGAGTGGCAGAACGCCCACGTGGCCGACCATCGCGGTGTCCGCGATCCCTAACAGCATCTGCCCGACCATGCCGAAGATGATCGGCAGGGCCAGTTTCAGCGTGCGCCGCAACTCAATGCGCCAACGCAATCCGCGCAGCTGGTTGGAGGTCAGGGGCAGGGCCATTGTTTCATTCGGTTTCCTCGACCGGTTGAGTCCCGATGGTTTTGCGGGGAACGGCCTGATGCGAGATGATGAGATATACCGCGACCACAATCAACGCGGTGGATGCGAGGAGTTTCAGCGAAAACGGTTCCGCACCCAACGTACAGCCGAGCACTACCGCAATCAGCGGATTGACAAACGCATAGGTGGAAACCCGTGCGGGTGTGGACGCCTGCAACAGCCAGACATAGGAGGTGAAAGCAATGAGTGATCCGAAGATCGTCAGATACGTCCAGGCAAGCCATGAGCTGGCGCTGACCTGGGAAAGTTGAAATTCTGTTCCTTCGCCGCGGATCAGCGCGAAGACGAAGATGAGGAATCCCGCGCAGGACATCTGGATGCCCACCGTCATCATCGCCGAATCAGTTTTGTTCGCCCGGCGGCTGAACAATGAACCCAGTGCCCAACACAGGGTGGCACCGACGGTGACCGCCACGCCCACCACATCCAAAGGTTCATTCGCATAGCCGCGACCGTTGGCGACCAGCAACCCCACGCCGGTAAAGCCGACGATCAATCCTGTGAACACGCGCCAGGTCGGACGGGTCTGGACCCAGGAGAAAACGATCAGCCAGACCGGGACCATGGCGGCCAGCAGTGCCGCGATGCTGGAGGGAACCCATTGCTCGGCCCAGGTGATTGCGCTGGTTCCCATAAACAGCATCAGCGTTCCCGCGATGCTTCCATCGCGCCATTGCTTGAAAGTGGGAATCGGACACCCCTTTGCCCAGGTCCAGGCAATGAGCAACGCCCCCGCGACGAAATAGCGGGAGCCCGACATCAGAAACGGTGGGATCGTTTCGATCGCAAAGCGGATCACCAGATAGGTGGAACCCCAGATCAGATAGATGGCCGCGTAGGCAGACAGGAGCCGGCCGCTCGACGGCGATTCAGCCGAGCTCATGTCTTCACCTCGCATTGGCCGTGGCCGGGTGGTCGGTGAAACATGGCGTAGTCCCGCCATGCAGCGGCGATGGCCGGGCCCGGTTCGAGCCCCATGTCGCGGTATAGGGTTTCCAGGATGACGACGTTCGCCGCAGGAACGTCTACGCGGGGAATCACGGGCATGACCCGGGCCGGTATAGTTTTGATTGCGGTTGTGTTTTTCATAAATGCCTTCCTTCGCAGCGGCTTCGGGAAAACAAAAAACCCAGCGCCGTCCTTCAGCGATGGGTTTGGAAAATCGTATGTCTGGTGAGCTACCCGATGATCCTCCCGCCGCCAAATGCGCGCTTGATAACGGATGCGCGATGCCATGACTGGCACATCACGAACACCGCTTTTGCTGCGTAATTTAGAACGACGTTTGTCATCTGCCACAATTGATGGGCGCGTTGGAACTCCGAGTCAATGAATCACTGGCGGTGGTCGAGGTATCAGGCGCGATTCCAATTGGGTGGTATATCGTCTGGAGGGATGAGCTTGCGAGTCCGTGGCGGTGTGCCAGTCAAAGGTGCCGGCCTGGCGGCTTTTGGCTGCGATTGCTACGTGGCGATAAACGAAACCATAGTTACTCTCATCTTCAACGCAAAGACACGCCTTCGGACTCGCAAGCTCGTCCCTCCACATGGCCCGCCTGCACCCCACTTGCAAGTACACCCCGAGGCATCGCCGCGATAGGTGGACATGTGCAGGTCGCGGGAGTTGTCATTCGCATCGGTCGTTCTGAGAATTCCATTTTAGCCAGCGGTACTCATAGTACAAGTCTTCTGGCAAGAGGTCGTCAACGGACGCTTGGAAGTTTTTTGGTGGGGGCGTTAGGATAGCGGGCGACCGGAAGTAATATGATGATGCATTGCAACAGCTCAAAGCGTGTCCTCGGCATGTTCGCCGTCTGGACCTTGATGATCCAGGTTGTGTCGGCCGTGGATTACGAGCGGGAGATCAGGCCCATTCTCGAAGAGAATTGCATGGGTTGCCATGGGCCGGACAAGCAGAAGTCCGAACTGCGGGTCGACCAACGTTCTAGTCTGCTGCTCGGCGGGGACAGTGGCGTGGCCAGCATTGTTCCGGGCGATCCGAAGAAGAGCCACCTGCTGGACCTGATCAAGGGCACCGATCCGGACGAGATCATGCCGCCGAAAGGCGATCCCCTGTCCAAGGCTGACATTGCGTTGATCGAGAAATGGATCGGCGCCGGCGCGATTTGGCCCGGGCAGATGGACCAGGTGGCGAAGTTGACAACCGATCATTGGTCCTTTCAACCCGTGAAGACTCCCGCAGTGCCGGCCGGAGCGAAGAATCCGGTGGATGGTTTTCTTGCCGCCAAACTGAAGGAGGCTGGCATCACGGCCAATGGACCCGCCGATGCCCGCTCGTTGATCCGGCGTGTCTCCGTTGTGTTGACCGGGTTGCCCCCGAAACCGGCGCGGGTGAAAACTTTCGCGGAAAACTTCGCCCAGGATGCCGCCCAGGCTTACTCAGCCCTGGTTGAAGAATTGCTCGCGTCCAAACATTTTGGAGAACGCTGGGCCCAACACTGGTTGGATGTGATTCGCTGGGCCGAATCGAACGGTTCAGAAGCAAACCTCTATCGCAAGAACGCCTGGCTCTATCGCGACTATGTCGTTCGGGCATTCAACGAAGATCTTCCCTACGATCAATTCGTTCGTGAACAGATCGCCGGTGATTCGTTGGGTAGCGGCGACGCGACGGGATTTCTCGTGGCCGGCCCACACGTACCGGCGGCCACGGTCGGTCGGGAACCTTCCGCTATCCGACAGGCGCGCGCGGATCGCCTGGATGAGATCATGCAGACAGTCGGTGCCTCGATCATGGGCGTCACGGTGGGTTGTGCGCGTTGCCACAATCACAAGTTTGATCCGATCACCATCACGGACTACTACTCGATGACCGGGGTGTTTCAGGATGTCGAATTTGGCGGCCGAATTCCCGAGTTCAAACCGGATCATCCGCGACGTCAGCGGGGTGAACAGTTGTGGAAGGGCATTGCCAAGAATCGTCGCACGCTCAAGGCGATCGGTGGTTGGGAAGAAAACTGGGGCGCGTTTCGAGAACTGCATTTCAAGCCGGTGACCACCAAGGCGATCCGTATCAGGTTCAAGATGGGCAATGTGGGACTGGATGAACTCGAGGTCTTTGGCCCGGAGAACTACGGCGAGAATCTCGCGCTCAAGCGACGCGGCACGAAGCTTTCAGGTTTGCCGCTGAAAGGCGTGGACGGACGCAACCCGATGGGGCGGGTTCACGACGGCGAATACGGCACGATGGCGTGGCGGGCCAAGGGCGGCAAGAACGCCGCCGAGCAACCCTATGTGCAGTACGACTTTGAGGAAGCTCAGAAAATTTCCCGCCTGCGCCTCAGCAGCAATCGCGAGTATTTCTACGACACGGATTATCTCACCAAGAAGCCGTTTCTGCCGCGGTACGAATACGACGTTCACATCCTCAAGAGCGACGGCACCTGGCAGCCCTGGGTTGGCACCTGGTTCGTAAACAAGAAACTCGATCAGACCCACCCGGAGCGCAAACCCGCGCTCGCCGAGATTCAGAAACTGATCTCCACCTTGGCCGAAGAGGGGCCCCGGCCCAGTTTCGTCGGTCGCTTTGTTCGTCCGGAGGTGACCAAGGTCTTTCACCGAGGCAGCCCTGAGAATCCCCGCGACGAGGTCAATCCCGCCGCCCCGGCAATCCTCGATGGCGACCTGAAACTCACCGGCAAAGCACCGGGTTCAAAACGCCGCCTCGAATTCGCCAAATGGATCAGCAGTGCCGACAATCCCTTGACCTCCCGCGTGATGGTCAACCGCATCTGGCACCATGTCTTCGGCAGCGGCCTCGTTCCGACCACCAGCGACTTCGGCAAAGCCGGTGCCTTGCCGACCCATCCCAAATTGCTGGAATGGCTTGCTGCTGAATTCGTGACACCTACCCAACAGGAAGTCGCCCCGTGGTCAATGAAAGGAATGATCCAGTTGCTCGTGATGTCTGATGCCTTCCGTCGTTCCAGTCTGCCAAGTGAAGCCTCGCTGAAAGCGGATGCCAACGCCCTGATGCTCTGGCGTTACTCACCGCAACGTGTTTCTGCCGAGGTCCTACGCGATGGCATCCTCCAGGCTTCCGGCAAACTCGATACCACCATCGGCGGTCGCAGCTATCGCATTCACAACGAGAAAAAGACCTACGCCCAGTGGCAGGTCGTCGACAATCACGGGGAACACACCTGGCGTCGTATGCTCTACCAGGAACGCATGCGCCGCGTGGATGACAAGATCTTCACCGCCTTTGATTTCCCCGACTGCGGTCAGGTCCGCGCCAAGCGGCCGGTATCCACCACCCCGCTTCAGGCGCTCAATCTGATGAACAGTGACTTCGTCGTCGAGCAGGCCCAATTCATCGCCGAACGCGTCGCAAAGGAAGCCGGTGAAGGAAATGTCGAAGGAGCCATACGCCGCGCCTTTGCATTGTTGCTCACCCGACAACCTGATCGTGACGAATTCGTCGCCGCCGTGGACATCGCGAAGGAACGTGGGCTTCACGTTGTGTGTCGCGGATTGATCAACGCCAACGAATTTGCCTTTCTGCCCTGAGCTTCGGGCGACGAGCCAAGTCAATCTTTTGGGCAGACCTGTATCTGCGTATTCTTTGGGAGATTGACGATGAAGTGGTGAACTCTCATTCAGGATCAACCCGCCCATCGCTGAGTCGCTCCTGAATGAAACGACTCCACACCTCAGCCGGTTGCCAGAGCGCGTGCAGATCGACTCCCGCCTCGGCGCGTGGCACGCAATGAACCAACTCCGGCCGCTCGTCAAAAGCCTTCATCACGCCACCGAAAAACCGGAAGTGTTGCGGACTTGGCGCTTCGAAATCCACGGGGATATGGACATAGGCCATACCGAGTCCCGTCCCGATGCTCCCCTCTTCCGCCAGCGCGGAAATTGTAAATCTCAGACAGAATTCGTGGGCCCCGCTGGAGAATCTTTACGGCTGATCTCAAAACGTTAGGATTTTCCTCAGCCGGCAGTAACTAATCAGCAGAATGACGACATGCCCAAATCCCAAAATACCCACGCGTCTCCGCGAAGCGCGGGCGCGGAGACGGACGGAAGCCAGAACTTCGAAATCCGAAACGGCCACCCGGATTGCCGTCGTCGCTGGAAATCAGGGTCTTCGGGTTTCGTCATTCTTTCGTCATTGGGTAATTGGGTGTTTCGTCATTGCCCAACTCCTCGTGCAATCCAACGCGGCGACCAAGCCCAACATCATCTTCATCGCCATTGATGATCTCCGCCCCGAGTTGGGCTGCTACGGATCACCGATCGCCAAAAGCCCGAATCTCGATCAGCTCGCCGCGGAGGGAATGCTGTTCAATCGCGCCTATTGCCAACAGGCGATCTGCAGCCCTTCGCGCGCCAGCCTCATGACCGGTGCGCGGCCGGATACGATTGGCGTGGTTGAGAATACCGCATACTTCAGAGAATTGAACCCGGATATTGTCACGTTGCCGCAGCACTTCATTGCCAACGGCTATGACGCCATTCACTGCGGCAAGATCTACCACGGCAAGATGAACGACATGGAGAAATCCTGGAGCCGCGGACCCGCTTGGAACAAGATGAAGATCAGGCGCACGCCGACACCAGGGGGCTACGCGCAGCCGGAGAACCAGAAGATCCTCCTCGCGAACAAGGAGAAGATGCGGGCCAAATACGGCCCGGAAGCTTCCTATGGTTTGGTCCAAGGTCCGGCCTACGAGGCGGGTGATGTCGAAGACCATGTCTACAGCGACGGGTTCAACACCGAACTGGCCATCGCGACCTTGAAGGCGCATGTCGCGTGGAAGCCGGACAAACCACTCTTCCTCGGCCTGGGCTTCTACAAACCGCATCTCAACTTCATTGCCCCCAGGAAATACTGGGACATGTACGATCCCAAAGACATCAAGCTGGCTACCCAGACCGAGGCGCCAAAGAACGGTGCCACCACTGGCATTCATGCTTCGTTCGAGCTGCGCGTTCGCCATGGCATCCCGAAATATGGCCCGATCGGCGAAGATCTGTCCCGCACTCTGCTACACGCCTATTACGCCTGCGTCAGTTACGTGGACGCACAGATCGGCAAGATGATCACGGCGCTCGACGACGCCGGCCTTCGCGATGACACCATCATCATCGTTTGGGGTGACCACGGCTGGCATCTCGGTGAAATGGGCGTCTGGGGCAAAGCCACAAACTACGAAATCGCCACCCGCGTTCCGCTTCTCATCTGGACGCCGGACATGAAGGCGCGCGGCCAGAAGACAGATGCACTCGTCGAACTCGTCGACATGTATCCCACCCTTTGCGAACTCGCCGGCATTCCGCTGCCCGGACATCTCGCGGGCAAAAGCTTCGTCCCACTGCTCGACAACCCGAACCGCAAGTGGAAGCGCGCCGCCCTCAGCCAGTTTCCCAATCCCGCCCTGCGTGAATGGGCCGCCAATCCGCTTTCACCCGGTATGCGCGAGACCTTTTTCGGCCCGCTCATCAAGGACGTCGAAGCCCGCATCGTCAAGCAGCAGGGCAAGACCTGGGACCGCGATCTCTTCGAGAATCATCTCATGGGATACTCCATGCGCACGGATCGTTACCGCCTCGTCTCGTGGCGGGATCACCGCAACAAGAAGTCTGCGCCGGTCTTCACGGAGCTCTTTGATCACAGGAATGACCCCACGGAAACCGTGAACATTGCGGATAAGAAGGCGGCGTTGGTGAAGAGGTTGAACAGGCAGTTGGATGGGATGTTGGAATGACTGATTACATTTCCACAAAGAAACCGGTGCCCGCTGGCGAGCAAGTCACCTCCGTTGGGCCGGAAGATTGAACCGCGCAGAACGAATTCCCCCTGCTGGCTCTTCGTCATAAAAAATCTTTTCATGAGCAACCCTGAAAAAATCTCCCCCCACGGTCGCGGCCTGATGGACCGCCGGAACTTTATGCGGAACACAGGATTCGCGATGGGTGCCCTCGGCCTGACCAACCTGCTCGCATCAGAAGATCCCACGAATTTCACCGGTAAGTCCCCGATCCGGCCCAACATAGATCCGAACAACCCGTATGCCCCGCGGTCACCGCATTTCGATGTGCCGGCCAAGAAGGTGCTCGTGATCTTTTGTCCCGGAGCCGTCAGCCATGTCGACACGTTCGACTACAAACCGGAGCTCGCCAAGCTGCATGGCAAACCGGCGCCCTTTGCCCCGGCCCTCACGTTTGAAGGACCTCCGGGCAATTGCGCCAAACCGTTCTGGGATTTCAAACCACGCGGCCAGAGCGGCAAGATGACTTCTGATCTGCTTCCGCACCTCGGCGGGTTGGTCGATGACTTTTGCTTCATCCATTCCCTACACACCCAAACCAGTGCCCATCCGCAAGGTGAGAACTTCCTGCATACCGGCTTCACGATGGAGGGCTTCCCATCCTTTGGTGCCTGGGCAACGTATGCGCTGGGTTCCGAGAACTCGGATCTGCCGGCCTTTGTTGCCGTCAACGATCCACGTGGTTTGGCCCGTTCCGGAAAGAATAACTTTGGCAGCGGTTTTCTTCCGGCCGCATTCCAGGGTACGGATTTCAACTCCAAGAATCCCCCGGCAAATCTCGCCCGTCCGAGCAGTTACTCGGCAGCGGATGATCGTGCCACCAACGACCTGCTCGCGCGCCTCAATGGCAAGCATCTGGAGCGCTACCCGAACGACGCCAATCTGGCCGCCCGCATCGCCAGCTATGAATTGGCCGGTCGGATGCAGACCTCGGTGCCGGAATTGATGGACGTCACCAATGAACCGGAATCCATCCATGCCGAGTACGGCACCAAGGAGGGCAGCGAGCTCAAACGCGAGTACGCCAAGAACTGCATCCTCGCCCGTCGCCTGATCGAGAAGGGCGTCCGGGTGGTGCAACTCTTCAACGGCAGCGATCCCGCCGGTGGCAACGGCATCACCAACTGGGATTCGCATTCCAAAATTGCGAAGACTCACGCCATGCAGGCCGAGATCATGGATCAACCGACGGCGGCCCTCATCCGCGACCTGAAACGTCGGGGGCACCTCGAAGACACTCTCGTTGTCTGGTGCACCGAGTTTGGCCGCATGCCGTTCCTGCAAGGCAACGGCACGGGACGTGATCACAATCCTGGCGCCTTCACCTGCTTCCTCGCCGGAGCCGGTGTGAAGAAGGGGTTCAGCTACGGTGCCAGCGACGAGTTCGGCTTCAAGGCGGTCGAAAACAAAACGTCGGTCTACGATTTCAACGCCACCATCCTCCACCTGATGGGGCTCGATCACGAACGATTGAGCTACTACCACAACGGATTGGAACGTCGGCTGACGAACGTCCATGGGCATGTGGTGAAGGACCTCCTTGGCTAACCAGTGACCCCATGACCTACTCTGGGGCATTCGGATTCTGTCACTCGTTCGTCATTGGACATCGGGGTGGAAGCCCCGGATTCGAGGACCGTCAAGCCACCTCGGATGCGCAATCACAAGAGCATCGTCTGAGGCCTGCCTTCGGGAGGTCCGCCTAAAGCTTCGGTGCCTTCCAATTCGGGATTCCGCCGGCGGCTTGCTGCTTGTTATACAGTTCGATGAAGGGTTTGCCGGTGTCTAGTGGGGCATCTTCATTCACCATCAGCGGTCGCACGTCCTGCCACCAGGCGTCGTATGCCTTCAGCATCTTCTTGGCAACCTGCGGATGTTCGGCGATCACGTTCTTCTGTTCGCCGGGATCCGCATCGATGTCGTAGAGGCTCTTCTGCCCGACCAGCCGCCAACGTTCGTTGCGCACAGCGAAGCGCAGATCCTTCGCCTTGTCGGGGTCGGTATTCCCCTTGCTCCAACGGCCGGGTGCTCCTGCCTTGGCCCAGCGGCCCTGGTGAAAAAACGTGTAACGATCCTTCCAGGCGGCTCCGGAATTCTCGATCAAGGGAAGCATGCTGCGTCCGTCCAGTTCGACCTTCGCCGGCAGATCAGCTCCGGCGATTGCTGCCAGGGTCGGAAACAGGTCGATGTGCCGGGTCAGCTGCTCGACGTCGCCGCCGGCTTTGATCCTGCCCGGCAGTCGCATGAATAACGGCACTCGCGAACCGCCCTGGTTGACCGAACCCTTGGCCCCCTTCATGCCGGCATTGAAGACCCTTGAGCCCCGAGCGGAACCGTTGTCGGTCATGAAGATCAGCAGCGTGTTGTCAGCCATGCCCCATTCGTCGAGCTTGGCCATGAGTCGGCCCATGTTTTCGTCGATGTTGACGATCATGCCGAGGAAGGCCGCAACGGACTTGTCCTTCACCTTGTCCTCAAACGGCTTCTTGTATTCATCCGCGACGATGAAGGGACCGTGGGGGGCGTTTGACGGGATATAGGCGAAGAAGGGTTGCTTGCTGTCGCGGTGGCTTTTGATCCAGCCCATTGCCTGGGTGAAGAAGACATCGGTGCAGTAGCCCTTCGTCTTTACAATGCGCCCGTTGTGCTTGATGAACGGATCAAAATAGCTGGTGCCGGGCACCGCGCCCTGAGTGCCTGGATAATTCTGTCCGATGCCGCCGGCTCCATGGATGAACGTCTCGTCGAAGCCGCGGGCATCTGGCTGATACGCATCGGCGTCGCCGAGATGCCACTTGCCGAATATCCCGGAGGTGTAACCAGCCTGCTTCAGGACCTGGGCGATGGTCGTGGCCTTGAGCGTCATGCGCTCGCGTTCCAAGATGGTGTGCGTCACACCGTTCTTGAAGGGGGCACGACCAGACAACAAAGCCGCCCGCGTCGGGGCGCAGGTCGGGCTGACGTGGAAGTCGGTAAACCGCGTCGACTGCGCGTACAGTTTGTCCAGGTTTGGAGTCTTGAGAAACGGATGGCCGTGGCAGCCGAGATCGCCGTAACCCTGATCGTCGGTCATTACCAGGATGATGTTTGGGCGGCTGCCGGCGAGCGGCGCGGCCATTGTTACGGACGCCGATATGAGGAGCGTCAAAAAGCAGATAGCGAGACGTTGGATCATTGAGACTTGTTAAAGAAAGGGGACTACGTTTTCAAACACCAAATCAGTCAGATCTCGATTAACCGCAAAGATCGCAAGAAGTACACAGATTTTGGAGAACTCCGATCAGCCAATCGTGTTGGGATTCATCGTTACCTTTTGTGGTTTTCTGCCCGCGCTCAAATGAAACACCATGTGACCATTCTGCTCGCGCTACTGGCATTCAGCGGCAGTGCGGCATCGCCACACACCGAAGCATTACCAACGAGGAGCCGACATCAATGAAGAAGGCAATCTCGACCTCGCCGAATTGACCGTCCACACCGAAGCCAAACACAAATCGGCGGGTAACCCATCCAAGCAGCGGAAGAAGAAAAAAGACTCAAAGTAGCTTCAATTGGTAATCGCGGCCCAAATGGCCCACGAATTCGACTGCCAGTCGAATCTGCCAATTTCCCGATTCCACTCCCGAAGAGGTGGGATCGATCCTGCGCACACACCCTCGATCGGCTGACCCGGCTTCACGAGCACGGACTGTTCACGCCGGTTGACAGGGGATAGAGCATGAACAACGGAAACGAAGCTGTAGCGCGGGTGATGGAAGCGTTTCAGAAGCTGGGTGAGCTGTGTCAGACATCGCGCTCGACGGCCAGGAATGGCCGTCCTACAGGCAAGAGCTCGTCCGGACGTTTCCGAGGATTCCTTACGCAATCAATTCATCAATCACTTTGCCGCCAAATTGGCTGAGTTGTTTGAAGCGGCCGGCGTGGTAGTAGGTGAGTTTGTTGTCATCCAATCCCAGGAGGTGGAGGAGGGTGACGTGGACGTCGCGGATGTGGTGGACATTTTCCACGGCTTCGGCGCCGATCTCGTCGGTGGCGCCGATGGTTTGGCCGGCTTTGGTGCCGCCGCCGGCGAACCACATGGCCATGGCTTTGGCGTTATGATCGCGGCCGTAGCTCTTGCCGCCGCGCATGCCGTTGTCTGGTGTGCGGCCGAATTCACCGCAGAAAACGATCAGGGTGTCGTCGAGCATGCCACGGTCCTTGAGGTCTTTGATCAGGGCGGCGATGGGTTGGTCGACGGATTCGATGAGGTTGCCGTGGGCGCGGGCGATGTAGTCGTGGCTATCCCAGTTGCCGGCGTAGGCCTGGACGAAGCGGACGCCTTTTTCGACGAGCCGGCGGGCGAGCAGGCATTTACGGCCGAAGGCGTCGGTGCGGCTTTTGCCGATGCCGTAGGCTGCCAAGGTTTTTGGGTTCTCGCCCTTGAGATCGATAACGTCGGGAATCTCGGTCTGCATGCGGTAGGCGAGTTCGTAGGACTGCATACGGGCATCGAGTTCACTGCGGCCGGCGCGTTGGTCGAGATGTCTTTGATTAAGGGTGCCGAGGAGATCGAGGTTGGCGCGCTGACGCTCACGGCTGACGCCTGCGGGTGGATTCAGGTTGAGGATCGGACTGCCTTCGGGACGAAGGGGTGTGCCTTGGAACTGGGCGGGCAGGAATCCGTTGGACCAATTGGCGGCGCCGCCCTGTGGGTAGCTGGTGCGAGGCAGCACCACGAAGCCGGGGAGGTTTTGATTGGCGGATCCGAGTCCGTAGGTGACCCATCCGCCGATGCCGGGATCGCCTCCGAAACGGTTGCCGGTGTTGACCTGGTAACAGGCGGTCGGGTGATTGACGGATTCGACCTGCGCGCCACGAAAGAAACACATGTCGTCAACGTGGTTCTTCAGGTGTTTGAATTCGGTGGAGATGTCGGTGCCGTTCTGGCCGGCCTTGAGAAATCCGAAGGGGCTTTTGACGAAGTAGCGCTTGCCGGAAGACATCGCGCTTTCCATCTCGCCCTTGCGGGTAAATTCCTGGAGATGGCGTTTCGTTAGCTCAGGTTTGGGATCGAAAGTGTCGATGTGCGACGGCCCGCCTTCCATGAACAGGAAAATGCAGCGCTTCGCTTTTGCAGTGTGGTGCGGCTTGGTGGTCGTCCCAGCCGCTTGGAGCATGGAACTGAAGGCGACGGATCCAAGTCCGGCTCCCATGCCGTAGAGAAAGTCGCGGCGGGTTGGAGTGGCGATCGAGTGGGAAGAGTTCATGGCAAAAACGGTCCTGTTACGAGGGGTGATCGGGTTCGTCGGTTCAATCCAAGTAGGCGAACTCATTCAGGTTGAAGATCACGAGGCAGACCTGGGCGAGGCCGCGGGTGCGGGCGTCGGTGTCGGCGGATTGCAAATCTGGCACATATGACTCGTAGGCGGGCATGTGCTCGATGAAGTCGTAGAGTTCGCCGGTCTTTTCCGCCATCACGGTTCGCGTCGTTTGGCTGGCGTATTTCTTCTGGGTGTATTGCTTGCCGGTTTCTTCTTTCACCGCCCGCTCCCAGTGTTCACGGCAGGTTTTCAATTCGGATGCGGTGGGGGAGCGGCTGAGGGCGAGTTGGAAGACACGATGAAGGACAACGTTGGCCTGCTTGCTTTCTTCGATGCATCGGGCAGCGAAGGCGAGCGCGCGGTCTTGGACTTCTTCAGCGTTGAAGAGCGTGAGGGCCTGGGGTG